>CAMVAA010000124.1 GCA_947165345.1 uncultured Bacteroidales bacterium | reverse complement strand
CTGGTGGCATGCATGGAGCTGCACACCTTCAGCTCGCTGACGCAGGAGTTCCTGCAGCAGTACGCCCACTCGATGGACGAGGCCGACGTGCGCTACGTCTACTTCAGCCAGCACGCCCTGCAGCTCAAGAAGCTTCCGCCGCTGGACCCCGAGGAGGTGAAAGCCGCCTTTGAGGGTACTCTGTCGGGTACGCAGGCGTCCCGCCTGCATGCAGCCGAGACGGCTGCGCACCCGGTGGAGGTATTCACCGACAGCGCCGCCATAGTGGCCAAGGTGAAGGCGATGGAGTGGCGGCGTGCAAATCTGCTGATGATGAGCAGCGGCAACTTCGACGGCATAGATTTCAACCAGTTGGCAGAGGAGATTATCTGAGATTTTATTCTCAATCAGAACTAAAAGAACTATCAGAATCTCTGTTGGTTCTTTTAGTTCTGATTGAGCCTCAGAGCACCGCCGTGGTGTCCTTCTCCAGGCTGTTCAGCCTGTGGATAGGGGAGTGCTCGCCGCAGAGGCGGTCGTGGAGGGCGGGATTGGAGGTCTCGCAGCCTGACACGTATGCCTCGCGCACATAGACCATGTTTTTCTGCACATCAAGGCCTGTGCGGTACGACACCGCGTAGCTCATCGTCTCGCCCTCGTCGTTGGTGAAACGATAGGTGTCGGTATATGTTTTGTCTGTGGTCCAGCTGCCATGAAAGCCGTGGCTGAAACTGCTTGTCTGTATCACCTCGCCGGCCGACTGGATGCTGGGTACATTGTCGATGGCGTGGGAGCGGGTAGAGAGCGGCTGCTCTTTCGTGTTGTCATGTTGCACATCGACAAGCGTGAATCCGGCTTTCCCAATCTCCTCGGCAACCGAGTTCACCGCATTGTCAAATGCCCTGGAGGAGACGACGCGCTGTGTGGAGTAGCAGCCGCAGAAGATTGTGGCGCAGAGCAGTGTGATGGCGTAAATGGTCCGTTTCTTCATGATGAGTTAGAGTTGGTTTCCGACAGCAAAGATAATACTTAATAATCACATGGCAAAATAAATTTCCGTATGTCGCGAAAAAGCAGTATCTTTGCAGTCCAAAAATAAATGAATTATGGCACAATTTGAGATAGGAGACAAAGTGAAGTTCCTCAACGCCGTGGGCGGGGGAATCGTGAAAAAGATACAGGGCGGCATGGTCTACGTCGAGGACGAGACGGGCTTCGACATGCCCTTCGCGCCCAGTCAGCTCATCCGCATGGCCGACCAGGCAGGCGTGGGCAAGGTGTTCAACGACGAGACCATCGGCCAGAGCGTGGAGAAGAAGGCCAAGGAGGAGCACCGCGAGCCCACGCAGCTGGAGCTCATCGAGGAGAACCGCCGCCTGCGCAGCCAGAACGCCAACATGCAGGACCAGATAAAGCAGCTCAAGAGCCAGGTCCTCAGTCTGCAACGCACCATCGCACGCATATCGTAAACTTTCAGGTGGGGTACAAATTGTACCCCTGTTGAAATAAATTAATGTATGACAAAACAGACCGGCATAACACTCTTTGAGGACACGAAGGTCCGTATCGTTTGGGATGACGAGCAGGAGAAGTATTACTTCTCGGTAGCTGACATCGTGCAGATACTGACAGATACGGTGAATCCCCGCGACTATATCAAGAAGATGCTCCGTCGTGACCCCGAACTGAAATCCAAGTGGGGGACAATTTGTCCCCCTGTTGAAATGATTGCACCGGACGGCAAGCGTCGCAAGACCCAGGCGGCTGACATTGAGGGCATCTTCCGCATCATCCAGTCCATCCCGTCGAAGAAGGCCGAGCCTGTGAAGCGGTGGCTGGCCGAGGTGGGGGCGCAGCGCGTGGACCAGATGATAGACCCCGAGCTGACATTCCAGATGGCCGTCGACGACTACCGCCGCCAGGGCTACAGCGACCGCTGGATCAACGAGCGCATGCGCAGCATCGAGATGCGCAAGGAGCTGACCGACGAGTGGCACCGCTCCGGCATCCACGAGCCCAAGGACTTCGCCATCCTCACCAACGTCCTCACCAAGGCGTGGAGCGGCATGACCACCGGCGAGTACAAGCGCTACAAAGGCCTCACCAAGCAGAACCTGCGCGACAATATGACCAACATTGAACTGGCGCTCAACACCCTTGCCGAGGTGGCCACCACCGAGTACTCGCGTCAGTCGAACCCGCAGACCATGGCCGAGAGCAAGCGCATAGCGCAGGAGGGCGGCGACGTGGCCCGCGACGCCCGCCGCACCATGGAGAAGCGCCTCGGCCGCAGCGTCGTCTCGCCGAAGAAAGCCGCCGGCTACCTGGCATCCACCGAAGAGTCCAAGGCCCTGCCCGCCGCCGACAAGCCGAAGAGCCGCAAGAAGAAATAACAAAGACGCACGAGGATGATACGGACGGGAAACATAGCCTTGCAGGGATGCGGGAGGGGCGTCGGGGCCGGTAAATGTGCCGCGCATATATGCGGGGTCATGAAACGGCCCGGTAAATGCGCCCCGCATATATGCGAGGTCGATTTTCAGCCTGGAAGTGCGCTCCGCATATATGCGCGGTCGGTTTTCAGCCGAGTAATGCGCTCCGCATATATGCGCGGTCAATTTTCAGTCCGGAAGTGCACCCCGCATATATGCGCGGTGAA
>CAMVAA010000123.1 GCA_947165345.1 uncultured Bacteroidales bacterium | reverse complement strand
CTACCCCCTCTCTGGGTCCTCTCTACCCCCTCTCTACCCCCTCTCTACCCCCTCTCTCCCCCCCCTCTACCCCTAAAACACACTTTTGGACGGCAAAAAACACCCCATCCGAGGGCGTCAATCGCTGTCGCCCCCCGTCCGCATGATAAAAAAACCGCTTCTAAAAAAACACACCCACCCTCAAAACTCACCACTTAACCCTTACCATTTGGCTTAACTACTTAACTACTGCCTACTGTCTACCCCCACCTACAAATCACCACTCAAAACTTCACCCGCCCCCCCTTGTAGAAGTGTTTGGTCCAGTAGGCATCGTCCACACGGCTCACACTCACACCGTTGCTCGTCGACGCATGGGCGAAAAGCCCCTCCTTGAGGTATATGCCCACGTGCGACACCTTGCCCTTGCTGTTGGTGAAAAAGAGGATGTCGCCTTCGCGCAGCTGGCTGCGGCTTATGAGGGTGACGTCGCGCAGCATGTCGTTGGCGGTCCGGTGCAGGTCTATGCCGTACACATCGTGATAGATACGCCCAACGAAGGCCGAGCAGTCGATGCCCGAACGGTCGTTGCCACCGTAGCGGTACGGCACTCCGAGCCAGTTGTTTACCGCCTCGTACAGGGCCGCGTTGTCGTCGTCCGTACACTTGAGGCCCAGCGCGTTGTTGCACTCGCGCCCGTCCGACATGCGCTGTGGCTTGGCATTGACGGGCGCCGCTATGACCGGCACCTCGTCGACCCTCTCGTCCACATAGAGCTTGCCTATGATGAAGTCCTCGTCCTCCAAGTCGCGGGCCATGAAGGTCTTCAGGCTCTCGCAGCCCGTAAGCAGCAGACAGCCCGCCGCAGCGATTGCCGCCATGCAGCGTGTGGCCTTGCGCCCCTGTCCCCGGTGTCCTGCTCCTTGTCTCATTTTATGACGAATATGTCTTCGTCGGCACGTTTCATATAGTAGTTCTCGCGGCCGTATTCCTCCTTGGCGTCGAGGCTGTTGCGCAGTATGGCGGCGTTGGCGCTGTCCTCCACTATCGCCTCGCTCAGCGCCCGCTCCTCCGCGTGGAGCCCTTTCACCTCGCGGCTCAACCGCGAACTGACCCTCAGGCTGTACTCGTCAAGAAACAGGATGAGCACCGCGAACACCAGCGTCGCTATGACATACTTGTTGGTCAATATCTTCAATGCCTTTTTCATTCTGTCAGTCTTTTGCCTCGCCGCCGCGCCCTCTCACTTCACCTTCAGCTTCTGTCCCACGTGTATCTTGTCGTTCTTCAGGCCGTTGCGCTTCTTCAGCGTCGACACACTGATGCCGTGCTTCGATGCTATCTTGTAGAGCGTGTCGCCGCGGCGCACCGTGTAGTACCCGCCGCCCGACGTCGAACGTCCCGAGCTGCGCACACTGCCCCTGCGCGGCTCCACCTTGATGGGCCGCCGGTCGAGGCTGTCGCGCGTCTGCGCATAAATGCTGTCCTGGTTCACGATGAAGCTCTCCAGCGCCGTCGTCGGCAGACAGAGCGGATACATCGACATCGAAGCGGGTATATAGTCGGCCCGGTACTGCGGGTTGAGCGAGCGCAGCTCCTCCATCTCCACCCCCGTGGCCTCGGCCACATAGCAGAGCAGCACGTCACGGTTGAGCATCACCGTGTCCGACCGCACCGGCAGCTTAATCGTCGTCGGATGCAGCCCGTGCGCCTCGTAGAAGTTCATCACATACACCACGGCGATGAAGGCCGGCACATAGCCTCGCGTCTCGCGCGGCAGGTTGGGGTAGATGTCCCAGTAGCCGCGTCGACCGCCGCTGCGCGCTATGGCCTTGTTCACATTGCCCGAACCGCAGTTGTAGGCCGCTATCGCCAGCTCCCAGTCCCCGAAGATGTGCTTCAGGTCGCTCAGGTGACGCGCCGCCGCCACGGTGCTCTTGTACGGGTCTCGACGCTCGTCCACCACCGAGTTCACCTCCAGGTCGTACAGCTTGCCCGTCGAGTACATGAACTGCCACAGCCCCGCCGCCCCGGCACGCGAGGTCAGCGTGGGGTTCATCGCGCTCTCCACGATGGTGAGGTACTTTAGCTCCTCCGGCACCCCGTAGCGGTGCAGAGCCTCCTCGAAAATGGGATGGTAGTATTCGCACAGCGTCAGCGTCACGTCCAGACGCGACGACATGTGGCGTAAGTAAAATCGTATGTATTGGCGCACGACGCTGTTGTACGTCAGCGGCATGACGGTGTGCAGGCTGTGGAGCCGCTGGGCTATCACGCTGTCGGGCAGCGCGTCGAACTCGTCGGCCGAAAACTGCTGCGAGCTGTGCATCCGGTGGTGCGCGTGGCGCCGCAGGTAGTAGCTGTTCACCAAGCTGTCGTAGGCCTCCACATAGCGCCCCGCCATCAGCTGCGCATCGGCCGCCGACGGCTTATCCTGGGCCGCTGTCCGCGGGCCGGCAAGCTGCATCAGCGCGAGCAAAGTGATTATAATCAGGCTTTTCCTCATCGTTCTCTTTACCGGTATCTGTATCACCACCACTGCGGTGGATGTAGTGTTAACGACACCCTCCAACAATTATTGTACACCCCCCGGCATTTTTTTTGCTCCCACCCCATCCCCCAACAAAAAAAACTTAACACTTCCCACCTCACACCCCCCCCCCCCCCCCCCCCCCCCCCCCCCC
>CAMVAA010000122.1 GCA_947165345.1 uncultured Bacteroidales bacterium | reverse complement strand
CTCTTCGAGCAGTGGTTCGACGGCGCCTGCGGCGAAGGCCCCAACGGCAAGCGCCAGCGCTACGACTGGCCCCGCTTCATGGCCGCTATGGACTCCCTCAACCCGCAGTGCATCCTCTTCAGCGACATCGGCCCCGGCTGCCGCTGGGTCGGCAACGAGGAAGGCCGCGCCGGCGACCCCTGCTGGAGCACCCTCAACACCGCCGGCGCCACACCATCCGAAAACAAACCCGCCCCCTCCGACTTGGAGACCCGCCCCTAGCCTTACCCTTTACCCTTTCCACTTTCCACCTTAACCTGGACTCCCGCCGAGTGCGACGTCAGCATCCGCCCGGGCTGGTTCTGGCACCCACAGGAGCACCCCAAGACGGTGGACGAGCTGATGGAGATATACTATAACAGCGTGGGCCGCAACGGCCTGCTGCTGCTCAACGTGCCTCCGGATACAAACGGACGCATCAGTGCCGAGGACAGCGCCGTGCTGGTGGCCTTCCGCGCCGAACGCGACCGCATCTTCGCCTCCGACCTGGCTCAGGGCGCACGCGTCCGCGCACGCCACCGCACTGGCTTCCGCGCCGACAACGTCCTCGACACCGCCTACCACTCCTACTGGGCCGCCACGCGCAACGACGCCACACTCGACCTGCGACTCGACAGCGTCACCTCGTTCGACATCATTGTCATCCAGGAGTATATACCCCTCGGCCAACGCGTAACCAGCGTTGGCCTGGCCATCGACGAAGGCGACGGCATCTACCCCTACACCACCCCCGACCATCCCCTCTGCACCACCGTGGGCTACAAGCGCATCATACGCCTCGACCACCCACTGCGCACCGACCGCCTCGTCTTCACCTTCCACGCCCTCGCCCCGCCCGTCATCAACCGCATAGCCCTCTATAACTCAGCCAAATGAACAAAATCATCAAACTGCTGGCCTGCGTCAGCCTCGCTTTCCACTTTCCACTTTCCACTCTCCACTCGCAGGACCTTCCCCAGGGTTATTTCCGCAACCCCATGGACCACGACATCGGCCTCTCCGCCACCTTCGCCGAAATCCGCTCCAACCACTTCCACGCCGGCATCGACATGCGCACCGGCGGCGCCGTGGGCAAGGCCGTCCGCGCCACGGCCGACGGCTACGTGTCCACCATCCGCATCTCACCCTGGGGCGGCGGCAAGATGCTCTATATCAAACACCCCAACGGCTTCACCAGCGTCTACATGCACCTCGACGGCTACGAGGGCGAGATTGCGCGCTACGCCCTCTACGAGCAGTACCGGCAGCAGTCCTACAGCATCGTCTGCGACCTGCCCGAAGGCATGATCCCCGTCCGCAAAGGACAGGTCGTGGCCCGCAGCGGCAACACCGGCGGCAGCGCCGGACCACACCTCCACTTCGAGCTGCGTCGCGACGGCCGCACCATCAACCCCCTGCTCTTCGGCATCCCCTACACCGACAACATCCGCCCCACCATCCGCGGCATCCGCTTCTACCAGGCCGACGGACAGGTCGTCCCACTCGGCAACGCCGACGACGTCTCCGTCGCCGGTCCCTTCCACATCGGCGTCTACGCCACCGACGCCGCCGAAGGCTCCACCGCCAAGAACGGCCCCGACCGCATCGAGGTCCTCGTCGACGGCAACCTCTTCTTCCTCTACACCACCGAAGGCTTCCCTCTCGAGGAGAACAGCCGCACCTGCAACGCACTCATCGACTACGACGAATACCGCCGCTCACGCCACGCCTACATTCTCTCGCGCGCCCTCCCAGGCGCCGAGGGCGAATGGATTCCCGTGCGACAGGGCGACGGCATCCTGCGCTTCCGCCCAGGCTCCTCCCACAAGGTGCAGGTCCGCGTCTACGACATCCGCGACAACCTCGCCGAGCGCTCCTTCACCGTCCACGCCACCGCCGCTCCCACCACCACACCCGCTCCCATGACCTCCGCCGGCGTGCCCGTCCGCTGGGACGCGCCCTTCAGCCACAGCACCGGCAACCTCTCCGTCAGCCTCGACAGCGGCACCCTCTACGCCGACGACCGACTCGCCATCGCCCCAGGCGACGTGGTGAGCATCTCGCCGCTGGTGAACAACCTGCCCCCCCACCGCCCCTACTCCCTCAGCATCGAAGCGCCCTTCCGCCCGGGCACGGTCATCGTGCGCCTCGCCGACGGCAAGCCGGTGGCTTGCAACACCTCCCACGCCAACGGACGCTACACCACCCGCGTGCGCGACTTCGGGCGCTTCACCCTCGCCGTGGACTCCCTCCCCCCCGTCGTGCGGCCGCTGAACTTCAGCGAGGCCAAAGCACTCCGCGGCAACACACTGAGAATTCGTATCGCCGACGACCTTAGCGGCATCGACTCCTACAGCTGCTTCCTCAACGGCAGCTGGATACTGGCCGAATACGACGGCAAGTCCGCCACCCTCGTCATCAACGCCGCCGGCAAGCTCCAACCCGGCTCCAACAAACTGCGCGCCGAAGTGACCGACGCCGCCGGCAACACCACCGACCTCACCTGGCGCCTGTCAAAATAACCTGACACCGCGACGCAGGGTGTGTAAACGGCCTGTAAGGCATGTCTCCTCCCAGCCCAGGGCACGCCCTGGGGAAAATGCCACCTATTCACCTCGCACAATAAAACGGCCTGTAAGGCCTGTCATCTCCCAGCCCAGGGCAACGCCCTGGGGAAAACGCCACCTATTCACCTCGCACAATAAAACGGCCTGTAAGGCCTGTCATCTCCCAGC
>CAMVAA010000121.1 GCA_947165345.1 uncultured Bacteroidales bacterium | reverse complement strand
ACCAGCGTCTCGCAAGCCACATGGCTCTCGGGGTCGTGACGCAGGAACTCGTCCAGCAACGCGTCGCAAATCTGGTCGGCCACTTTGTCGGGATGGCCCTCGCTTACACTTTCACTTGTGAAGAAATAACTCATTTTTGTTACATTTTAGTTTGTTAATACTATGTCCTAAATGTAACAGATTTGAGAATGAAGTCGCAGTTGAACAACGCTTTAGCATTTTTTCAAGTGGTTGCAATCATTACAAATCTATCCACATTTGCAGTTGCAAAGATACGAAAGAAAAACGAAACTGCATATTTTTTTCATAAAATAATATGAAATAAGTATGCAGTCCGTCTATCGTGCCTGTCGGCGCATCGCGGCCAGCTCCTCGGCGAGGTACTGGCCGGTGAAGTTGCCTTTCTGTTTGGCCAAATCCTCCGGGGTGCCGGCGAAGGTGACCTGTCCGCCGGCGCGGCCGCCGTCAGGGCCGAGGTCGACGACCCAGTCGGCCACCTTGATGACGTCCATGTTGTGCTCGATGACGAGGACGCTGTTGCCTTTGTCGACGAGCTTCTGCAGCACGCCGAGCAGTATGCGGATGTCCTCGAAGTGGAGGCCCGTGGTGGGCTCGTCGAGGATGTAGAGCGTCTTGCCGGTGTCGGTGCGCGAGAGCTCGGTGGCCAGTTTGACGCGCTGCGCCTCGCCGCCGCTGAGGGTGGTGCTCTGCTGGCCGAGAGTGATGTAGCCGAGGCCCACGTCCTGTAGTGCCAGCAGCTTGCGCCGCAGCTTGGGGTAGGCGTCGAAGAACTCCACGGCCTCGTCCACCGTCATGTCGAGCACGTCGCTGATGGATTTGCCCTTGTAGCGTATCTCCAGCGTCTCGCGGTTGTAGCGTTTGCCGCCGCACACCTCGCACTGCACATACACGTCGGGCAGGAAGTTCATCTCTATCGTGCGCAGGCCGGCGCCCTTGCAGTGCTCGCAGCGGCCGCCGCTGACGTTGAAGCTGAAGCGTCCGGGCTTGTAGCCGCGGATGCGGGCCGACGGCAGCTCGGCGAAGAGACGGCGGATGTCGTCGAAGATGCCCACGTAGGTGGCTGGGTTGGAGCGCGGTGTGCGTCCGATGGGCGACTGGTCGATCTGGATGACCTTGTCGATGTTGTCGATGCCTTCGATGGACTGGTAGGGCAGGGGGGTGCGGAGCGAGTGGTAGAAGTGCTGGGAGAGGATGGGCTGGAGGGTGTCGTTGATGAGGGTGGACTTGCCGCTGCCGCTGACGCCGGTGACGCAGACGAAGAGGCCCAGGGGCAGGTCGAGGTCGACGGAGCGTAGGTTGTTGCCGGTGGCCCCTTTCAATATTATATGTTGGCGGTCCTTGTTGGGGCGGC
Source organism: uncultured Bacteroidales bacterium (assembly GCA_947165345.1). GTDB lineage: Bacteria > Bacteroidota > Bacteroidia > Bacteroidales > P3 > Colimorpha. Next base: position 1,514 of record CAMVAA010000121.1, on the reverse strand, counting down.
GTTTGGGGAGGGCAATGTCGCGGCGGCGGGCGAGGTAGTCGAGGGTTAGTGAGGGATTCGTCGCCGTATTATTCTTAGTTCCTAATTTCTCATTCCTCACATCTCCTGCATAGAGCACTTTGCCGCCGTGGATGCCGGCGCCGGGGCCGATGTCCACCAGGAAGTCGGAGGCGAGCATCATGTCGCGGTCGTGTTCTACGACGATGATGCTGTTGCCGAGGTCGCGGAGTTGCTTGAGGCTCTCGATGAGGCGCTGGTTGTCGCGCTGGTGGAGGCCGATGGAGGGTTCGTCGAGGATGTAGAGCACGTTGACCAGCTGCGAGCCTATCTGCGTGGCCAGGCGTATGCGCTGGGCTTCGCCGCCGGAGAGCGAGGCGGTGCTGCGGTTCATGGAGAGGTAGCCCACGCCGACGTCGGTGAGGAAGTGCAGGCGCTTGAGGATTTCGCCCAGCACCTCGTGGGCCACAGCGGCGTCGCGGGAGTCCAGCTGGGGTTCGAGGTCGGTGAGCCACTGCTGCAGCTCCAGCAGGTCCATGTCGGCCAGTTGGCCGATGTTCTTGTCGAGGATGCGGAAGGCAAGGCTTTCGGGTTTGAGGCGATGGCCGTGGCATTCGGGGCAGGGGACGGTGTTCATGAAACTGGCCACCCACTTCTGCAGGCTGGCGGAGGTGTCGTCGAGGGCCAGGTTGGACATGTAGCTGACGATGCCGGGGAACTCGCTGAGGAAGCCTGCGTCCTCGGGGTCCTCGATGCCGGCGAAGTGGTTGCTGCCGTAGAGGATGGCGTTCATGGCTTCCTCGCTGAGGTCGCCGATGGGGGTGTCGAGGGTGAAGTCGTAGTGGCGCCCCATGAGTTCCAGTTTGCGGTAGACATAGTTGGTGGGCGAGTATTTGCCGAGCACCTCGATGCCGCCGTCGCGGAGGCTCTTCTTGGGGTCGGGGATGAGCTTCTGCATGTCAATCTGCGCCACACGGCCCAAGCCGCCGCAGTGGGGGCAGGCGCCGTAGGGCGAGTTGAAGGAGAAGGTGTTGGGTTCGGGCTCGGGGTAGGAGAGGCCGCTGTCGGGGTCCATGAGCATGCGGCTGAAGTAGCGCACGGAGCCGTCGTCGTTGTTGAGCACCATCAGCACGCCCTTGCCCTGGCGGAAGGCGGTCTGCACGGCCTCCTTCAGGCGGGTCGGGTTGCCGTTGGCGCGGAGGCGGTCGATGACCAGCTCGATGTCGTGTACCTTGTAGCGGTCCACCTGCATGTGGTAGGTCAGCTCGCGCACCTCGCCGTCGACGCGGACTTTGAGGAAGCCTTTCTTGGCCACCTGGGCGAAGAGTTCGCGGTAGTGGCCCTTGCGGCCTTTGACCAGCGGGGCCAGGATTATGATGTCGTGGCTTCCGAATTCCGTGCGGATAATGTCGATGATTTTCTCCTCGCTGTATTTCACCATGGGCTTGCCGGTGGCCAGGGAGTAGGCCTTGCCGATGCGGGCGTAGAGCAGACGCAGCAGGTCGTAGGTGTCGGTC
>CAMVAA010000120.1 GCA_947165345.1 uncultured Bacteroidales bacterium | reverse complement strand
CAACATTGACAACTAAAACAACATTGGCTTCTTCCGTGCACCAGCATCTTTTTTTTGGGGGGGGGCGAAGGGTCGAAGAGAGGGAGTGGAGGGGACCCAGAGAGGGGGGAGGGAGGGGGTAGTGAGGGGGTGGGGTGCAAATGGGGGGAGATGGGGGGCGTTGTGGTGCCGACGTCAGTCGGACTGGCGGGGGTTATGATTGGGAGGAAAAAAACTTTTTGGCGGGTTGTTTTTATTTTGTATATTTGCACTTTCGAAATTGAGAAACGAAACATATTAATATTCAAATAACATGTCAGAAAACCAGATAATTAATAAAGAGGACCTTGTGGTCCGATTTGCTGGCGATTCGGGCGACGGCATGCAGCTCAGCGGCACGCTGTTCAGCGACGCGTCGGCACTGACCGGCAACGACATTGCCACGTTCCCCGACTACCCGGCCGAGATTCGTGCTCCGCACAACACGATAGCGGGCGTCAGCGGCTATCAGGTGCACGTGGGCAACCACATCTATTCGAGCGGCGACAAGTGCGACATACTGGTGGCGATGAATCCTGCTGCCTTCAAGTCGCAGCTGAAGTGGGCTAAGAAAGGTGCCACCGTCATCGTCGACATCGACACCTTCACGGACGAAGCCATGGAGAAGGCCGGCTACAAGGAGAACCCCTTCACGGACGAGCTGGAGCGCGCCTACACCATCATCAAGGCCCCCATCACGTCGTTCACGGAGCGTATCGGCGAGGAGAAGGGTGTTGACAAGAAGACTGCCGACAAGAGCCGCAACATGTTTGCGTTGGGCATCATCTTCTACAGCACGCACAAGACGCTGGACCACACCTTCGCCTATCTGGAGCGCAAGTTTGCGAAGAAACCCGCCGTCATCGACCTGAACAAGGCGGTGCTGACGGAGGGCTATGAATATGCCGACAAGCTGGAAGTGATGCACTCGCACATCTTCGAGGTGGCCCATGCCGACCAGATGGAGAAGGGTCGCTACCGCAACATTACGGGCAATGTGGCCACGGCCTGGGGACTGCTGGCCGCGAGCGAGAAGAGCGGACGCCGTCTGTTCCTGGGCAGCTATCCCATCACCCCGGCCACGGACGTGATGGTGGAGCTGGCCAAGCACAAGAGCCTGGGCGCCCGTGTGTTCCAGGCCGAGGACGAGATTGCCGGCATCTGCTCGGCCATCGGAGCCTCGTATGCCGGAGCACTGGCCTGCACTTCGACATCCGGTCCCGGCCTGTCGCTGAAGAGCGAGGCGCTGGGTCTGGCTGTCATGACCGAGCTTCCGCTGGTGGTGGTCGACGTGCAGCGCGGCGGTCCCTCGACGGGTCTGCCCACCAAGACCGAGCAGAGCGACCTGAACCAGGCCCTCTACGGCCGCAACGGAGAGGCCCCGCTGGTGGTGGTGGCTGCATCGAGCTCTGCCAACTGCTTCTACTGGGCCTTCAACGCCGCCAAGATTGCCTTGGAGCACATGACCCCCGTCATCCTGCTCACCGACGGTTATCTGGGCAACGGCAGCCAGCTGTTCCGCATTCCCTCGATGAAGGACATGCCTGAGATCAAGCCGCGTCTGGCCAAGGAGAACGACCCGAACTACCGTCCGTTCCGCCGCGACGAGGAGAAGTTCGCCCGCGAGTGGGCACTGCCCGGCATGGAAGGACTGAGCCACCGCGTTGGCGGTCTTGAGAAATGCCCCGACGGACCGCTGAGCACCGACCCGGAGAACCACGCCCTGATGACCAAGAACCGTCAGGAGAAGGTGAACCGCGTGGCCAACTACATCCCAGACCAGGAGGTGACCGGCGCCAAGGACGCCGACCTGCTCGTGGTGGGATGGGGCGGCACCAGCGGTGCTTTGACCCTTGCCGTCGAGGAGATGAACAACGAAGGCAAGAAGGTGGCCTACACCCACTTCAACTACATCTGCCCGCTGCCCAAGAACACCGGCGACATACTGCGCCGCTACAAGAAGATAGTGGTCTGCGAGCTGAACAACGGCCAGTTCGCGGGCTACCTGCGCACCAAGTTCCCGGAGTGCCCGATGACCCAGTACAACAAGGTGATGGGTCTGCCCTTCGAGGTCGGCGAGCTGAAAGCAGAGTTTAACAGACTCCTTGAAAACAAATAATTGTCGGACTGGTCAGACTAGTCAGACTAGTCGGACCTAAATAATAAAAAACAAATGGAAAAGCATTTTGTTCCGAAAGCGGACAGAGAATATACCAAGGCTGACTTCCAGAGCGACCAGATGGTGAAGTGGTGCCCGGGCTGCGGCGACCACGCCATACTGGCGGCCCTGCTGGCCACCTTCCCGAAGACGGGCTACAAGAAAGAGAACGTGTGCATGGTGAGCGGCATCGGCTGCTCGAGCCGCATACCGTACTATGTGGACACCTATGGTTTCCACAGCATCCACGGCCGCGCCTGCGCCATAGCCACGGGCGTGAAGCTGGCCAACCCGGCCCTGAGCGTGTGGGTGAACATGGGTGACGGCGACTCGATGGCCATCGGCGGCAACCACCTTATTCACGCCGTGCGCCGCAACCAGGACCTGAACATCACCATCTTCAACAACGAGATTTACGGCCTGACGAAGGGCCAGTACAGCCCGACGACGAAGTTCGGCCAGGTGACCAAGACGTCGCCTTACGGCACCATCGACTACCCGTTCAACCCCGGCGAGCTGGTGATGGGCGCCCAGGGCACCTTCTTTGCCCGTACGCTGGACTGCGTGCCCAACCTGAGCACGGACTGCATGACCCGCGCCGCCAAGCATGACGGCTGCTCGGTGGTCGAGGTGCTGCAGAACTGCGTCATCTTCAACGACAAGACCCACGCCGCCATCACGGACCGCGCCGTGCGCGACGACCGCACCATCGTGCTGGAGCACGGCAAGCCCATGCTCTTCGGCAAGAACAAGGAGAAAGGTCTGCGCTTCAACGGCCGCCAGCT
>CAMVAA010000119.1 GCA_947165345.1 uncultured Bacteroidales bacterium | reverse complement strand
GCCTGGCGAGCTACCAACTGCTCCACCCCGCGATGTATCGTTTTCGGGTGCAAAGGTACGGAGATTATTTGATATGGCCAAATGTTTTGGCGAATAAATGGCGGCAAGGAGTGGTATGGGGGAACGTTTTTGCACAAATTGCGCGTTTTGTGCAATATTTTCCTGTATTTTCTTGCAAGTTTACGCAAGTTGTGGTAATTTTGCATTCGCTATGGCAGTAGTAAAGACTCGAAATAAGCTGGTCGATGTGGCAAGGCAGATCTTTGCCAAGAAAGGCATCGAGAACACCACGATGAACGACATCGCGATGGCCTCGGGGAAGGGTCGTCGCACGCTCTACACGTATTTCAAGAGCAAGGAGGACATCTACGTGGCCGTCATCGAGAGCGAGCTGGTTCGTCTCTCAGAGTGCCTGAATGCCGTAGCACACCGTGACATGGATCCCGAGGAGAAGCTCATCGAGACCATCTACGCCCATCTAAGCAAGGTGAAGGAGGCCGTGCAGCGCAACGGCAACCTGCGTGCCGAGTTCTTCCGCAATATAATTAAGGTAGAGCGCGTGCGCAAGCAGTTTGACGAGAACGAGCGTCGCCTCTTTGCCGGCATCGTGGCTGAAGGCGTGCGCAGCGGTGCCTTCGAGGTGGACAACATTCCCCTCTTCGTAGATATCCTGCACTTCAGCCTGAAGGGGCTGGAGATTCCCTACATCTACGGACGTCTGGGCCGCGGCCTGCCCAACGAGGTGAGCCGCGCCATCGTGCGCAAGATGCTGCACAAGATGCTGGCACGCCCCGAGCGCCGGCTCAACGTATATCAATAAACGAACATTCACACGACGAAAAGTCAAATAACACAGAACAACATGAGATTATTAGAAGGAAAGACCGCCCTCATCACCGGAGCGGCAAGAGGAATCGGAAAAGCCATTGCACTGAAGTTCGCCTCAGAGGGCGCCAACATAGCATTCACCGACCTGGTTATCGACGAGAACGGCCAGGCCACGGAAGCCGAGATAGCTGCCCTGGGCGTGAAGGTGAAGGGATATGCCTCGAATGCAGCCGACTTTGCACAGACCGAGGCCGTGGTGGCCCAGGTGAAGGAGGAGTTCGGGAGCATCGATATCCTGGTGAACAACGCCGGCATTACGAAGGACGGCCTGATGCTGCGCATGACCGAGCAGCAGTGGGACGCCGTGATAGCCGTGAACCTGAAGTCGGCATTCAACTTCATCCACGCCTGCGTGCCCGTGATGATGCGCCAGCGTGGCGGCTCGATTATCAATATGGCCTCGGTGGTGGGCGTTCACGGCAATGCCGGCCAGTCCAACTATGCCGCTTCGAAGGCCGGTCTGATCGCACTGGCCAAGAGCGTGGCCCAGGAGATGGGTCCCAAGGGTATCCGCGCCAATGCCATCGCCCCGGGCTTCATCGAGACGGCCATGACGGCTGCCCTGCCCGACTCGGTGCGCGAGGAGTGGAAGAAGAAGATTCCCCTGCGCCGCGGCGGACAGGTGGAGGACATCGCCAACGTGGCTACCTTCCTGGCCAGCGACATGTCCAGCTACGTGAGCGGACAGGTGATCCAGGTGGACGGCGGCATGAACATGTAAGATAGTTCATAGTTCATAGTTCTTCGACGAGCGAAGCGGCGGAGCCGATTACTTCGAACCAAAGGCGAAGCGGCAGAGCCGAGCGCATAGTTCATAATTATGGATTAGGGATTATCGTTAAGAATCAAAAAATTGTGGTTTTAAGTTAATCGTGCAGGGTTTAAAGTCCGGGACTGGGATATTAGACCCTGCTTTTTGACTCCCACGACATGTCATATCCATGCAGGTACTCTATGAGGACAACCACATCATCGTGGTGAACAAGGCAGCGGGCGAGATAGTCCAAGGCGACAAGACGGGCGACCGACCGCTCTCCGAGATGGTAAAGGATTATATCAAGGAAGCCTATGCCAAACCCGGAGAGGTGTTCCTAGGCGTGGTCCACAGGCTGGACCGCCCGGTGAGCGGCTGTGTCCTCTTTGCCCGGACCAGTAAGGCGCTGTCGCGGCTGAACGCCCTGTTTGCCTCGCACACACAGGTCAGGAAGACCTACTGGGCCATCGTCACCCAGCGCCCGCCTGCCGAAAGCGGCACCCTGACCCACTGGCTCACGCGCAACGAAGCCAAGAACACAGCCCGTGCCCACGACCATGAGGTGCCGGGCAGCAAGCGGGCCGTGCTCGACTATCGCCTGCTGGCGGCCAGCGAACGCTACTTCCTGGTGGAAGTCACGCTGCACACGGGCCGTCACCACCAGATACGATGCCAGCTGGCCAAGGTGGGCTGCCCCATCCGAGGCGACCTGAAATACGGTGCGCCACGTTCCAACCCCGACGGCAGCATCTCGCTCCACGCGCGGCGTCTCGTGCTGGAGCACCCCGTCTCGCACAAGACCATCGACATCGTTGCCCCCGTGCCCGACGAACGTCTCTGGCAGGAAATCACGCAGGCCGTCTTGTCCTAATATCGGAAGACATACTCATTTTCCGTTCACAAAACGGGGCATCGAAAAAGGCGGAAAATAGCCGTTTTTCAGCCTCCACGAGGCGGTTTCAGGAGGAGGAAGAAACGTAACCGATTGAAACACAACGTTCCCAAAATTCCGATATTTTCCGCCGACCTCTCCCCCGCTCCGTTTTACGCGATTCTCACGCGTTATTTTCGGTTTGGTGGAGTGTCACGACCGTCGCCGCGACACTCCACGGCACCCCTCGCGACACGTCGCGCCAGACTTTGTCAAGTCCGACGAGCATCTGTGAAAGGCTCCGTGTAAAGAAAGCTTACGCTCGACAAATCTTCACGCGCAAGAGAAAAACTTGTTTTCTCTTGCCCATGTCGGGCGTTTGCCGTATATTTGCATTCAAATTGTGATATGGGATACGTATGACCAAGACACGCCGCAGGCTTTTGCTCCTCCTTATCTCGCCGCTCCTCTTGCTGGTGACGGTCATGGGCTTGCTGTATGTCCCGCCCGTA
>CAMVAA010000118.1 GCA_947165345.1 uncultured Bacteroidales bacterium | reverse complement strand
AGGGCACCAAGCACTCGCTCAATGTCAGCTGCGCCGCCGCCATCGTGATGTGGGAACTGTACAAGCAGATGCGCATTGTTGGCAATACACCACACCCACCCTCGTCGACGGAACATTCGGCTTAACTACATAACTACCTGACTACTTAACTACAATATAAATGACCAAAGAAGAACGCATAGAGAAAGCCCGTGCGCTGCACAAGCAGGGCTGCAACTGCTGTCAGGCGGTGCTGATGGCCTACGCCGACAGGCTGCCGATTGAGGCGAAGGACGCCATGGCTGTGGCCGCTCCCTTCGGTCGCGGCCTGGCTGGCACGCGCGAGGTCTGCGGCTGCGTGAGCGGCATGGCCATGGCTTGCGGCCTCACCGGCCACACCGCCGACACCCGCACCCTGATCGAACGCTTCCGCGAGGAGGAGGGCGACATCGTCTGCGGCCGTCTGCTGGCTGCTGGTAAGCGCCCCTGCAACACCATGATAGGTGACGCCGCCGGTATGCTTTTCGAGGTGATCAACTAATCAAACCACATAAAGATTATGAAGAAAACTCTGTTGTTTCTCTCCTTCGTCGCCCTTGCGGGCGCATTGACGGCCCAGAACATCGAGTTCCGCATGGGCGAGAAGACGAACAAGAAAGCCTATCAGGCCTCGATGATACAAATCGCCGAGGGCATGCAGGAGGGCCAGCTGCTGGTGGTGGAGCCGGAGCTGAAGGCCGTGGTCGTGGGCGGCTACACCTCCAACTCGGTGAAGGCCTTGAAGGTGCGGCTGTGCGACATGGAGTGGCAGGACGTCAAGAGCGTCACCCTCCCCAACACCAAGAAGTACGGCATCGAAGAGACGTTCCGTTCGGGCGACCGCCTGCATGCTGTCATCAGCAGCGACGCCGACAAGAAGCTGAGTGTGCGCCATATAAATGTCGACGTGCAGAGTCTGGAGGTTGTCGACGACCAGCTGCTGGTGGACGAGTCGGTGGAGAAGAGCGACGAGTACTACGTGTGGACGGTCTGCTCTCCCGACGGCCAGTACCACGGGGTGATCTATGCCGTGTGGGGCAAGAAGGGAAGCCGCGCGGGGGCGATGCTCTTCGACCGCGACATGACGAAACTCTGGGAGCGCTCGCTGGCCTACAGCGATATTTTCAATGTCCTGGTCACCAACACCGGCACCATCGTCACCATGCGTATGGGTATGGTGGAAGACAACGAGGACATCACCGCCTTCCGCGTGCAGATGGTCAATGCCGAGGGCGAGCAGCACGGCGAGTATATCCTCGACGCCGATGTGAGCGACGTGGCCCTGCTCAACGCCGATGGCCAACGGGTGCTGGCCGTCGCCCTCGAAGGCAAGGGTGGCTACGGCATACTGCGTTTCGGCGCCCTTGGCAACCGCCAGTATACGGGTTTGTGGGGCCTGGTGTTCGACCTTGCCCAGCAGAAGATCACTGTCGCCAACCGGCACCCCTTCACCGACGACGAGTTGCTGACCCTCAACAATGAGGACGCGGGAGCCAAGGTCAACGACCGTTCGATCTACTTCGTCCGCAAAGTGGACGACTGCACCACGCCGCAGGGTGGGGCGGCGCTCTACCAGCATGCCTGGCGTGTCGAGACACGGAATCAGCGCGGCATGAGCGTGAGCGAGACCGTCCACAGCCAAGGCATCTTGGTCGTGCAGGCCAATATGAACGGCGAGCTCACCATCAACCGTCTACCGCAGAACAACCAGAACGCCGGCTGGCCCGACGTGGGGGCCGACCTGCTGGCGCATGGCGGCAAGCTTTACGTAGTCACCAACGAGTCGAAGGAGGAATCGGACGAATATACACCGGACAAGCATGCCAAACGCAGCAAGAGCCTCCTGCTAGCCAACATGGCCGTGGCCGTCTACTGGTTCACCCCCGACGGGCAGGGAGCCAAGAAGGTGGTGGAGCGTGAGCGCAAAGCATTACTGAAGACACCGCTCTTCGCCGGCACGGCCGACCGCTTCTACTTCCTCACCACCGGTGGCCTCACTCCTCATATCAGCATGTTGAAACTGCCTTCCGAGCGATGATAAAACGAAAGATAATCAACGACCCCGTCTACGACGGATTCCTCTCCATCGACGACCCGGTAATCCTGCAGGTCGTCGAGCACCCCTACTTCCAGCGCCAGCGCCGCATCAAGCAGCTGGGCCTGACCTACCTCGTCTATCCCGGCGCCATGCACACCCGCTTCAGCCACATGCTCGGCGCGCTCAACCTGATGGGCCGGGCGCTCGACGTGCTGCGCCAGAAGGGCGTGGCCATCACCGACGAGGAGTGCCGCGGCGCCAAGCTGGCCATCCTGCTGCACGACATCGGCCACGGTCCCTTCTCCCACACCTCGGAGCGCGTGCTGGTCGACGTGCCGCACGAGGAGATAACCCTACTGATGATGCAGCGCATCAACGACGAGATGCACGGGGCGTTGGACTCGGCCATCGAGATCTTCGCCGACCGCTACCCCAAGCACTTCCTTCACCAGCTGGTGAGCAGCCAGCTCGATATGGACCGCCTCGACTACCTGGGGCGCGACAGCTACTTCACCGGCGTCAGCGAGGGCATTGTCGGCACCGACAGAATCATCAGCATGCTCAACGTTCACGACGACGAGCTGGTGGTTGACGAGAAGGGCATCTACAGCGTCGAGAAGTTCATCATCAGTCGCCGCCTGATGTACTGGCAGGTGTACATGCACAAGACCGTCATCGCCGCCGACCAGCTGCTGCTCAGCATCCTGCGCCGCGCCCGCGAACTTGACCCGTCGGTCTTTCATCTCGACCCCCATGCCGCCGATTTCCTCGACCGCTTTGCGGAAATTGACGACGACGACATCATGGTGGCCGTCAAGCACTGGCAGCACTCCGACGACGAGGTGCTGCGTACGCTTTGCTCCAACCTTGTCAACCGCCACCTGCCGGCCATACGCATCAGCAATGTGCCCTTCGAAAATGTTGAGAGCGACTACTTCCACGGCACCGGCGAGCTGCACAACCGCTCCTACGACTTCAACGACCAGGAGATAAAGGTGCTGTACAAGGACGGCCGCTGTGTGGACATCAGCGAAGCCAGCGACCAGCTGGACCGCCATTTCCTCGAAAAGCAAGTAACCAAATACTACATGTATTATCCAAAGATATGAAAGTTCACTTTATAGCCATAGGTGGCTCGGCGATGCACAACCTCGCCATCGCCCTTTGTCAGAAGGGTATCACCGTCACGGGGAGTGACGACGAGATTTTC
>CAMVAA010000117.1 GCA_947165345.1 uncultured Bacteroidales bacterium | reverse complement strand
AGCTCGGGGTCCACCTCGTCCATGCTCTTCTTCTTTTCCTGCTTCGGAGCGGCGAAGTAGATGATATCCTGATAGTTTGGTGTTTCGTATTCGAGATGGGCCCAGTCGGGCTCCTTCATTTTCTGCCAACGGCGGAAGGCCTCGAGGCGGAACTGCAGCAGCCAGTCAGGCTCGTTCTTCTTTTGGGAGATGAGGCGCACGATGTCTTCGTCGAGCCCCTTGCGGATGGTCTCGGTGGCAATGTCGGTGGTGAAGCCCCACTTGTACTCCTCGTTGGTAACTTCCTGGATTATATCTTTTTCTTCCATTGCGGTTTCTTTTTCATAGTATATTTAATACACATTAGGAACGTCGGCGACCATTTATTATTGCACGCGCTGCAAAAAAAGGGCGTGGGCGCCGGTCCCGTGTTGCTGCGTGGCAGGTGTTGATTTATGCCAAACGACTGGTTACCAAACATTTTTGGGGCGACCGGTGCGGCAGTCCCGGAAGGTGGAGGGCCGGGAGTGGGTAGAGAGGGGGTAGAGAGGGTTCAAAGAGAGGGCTGAGTTTCAGCCGTTTGGTTTTGGAGGCCAAATGGCGGGTGGGCGGAATGGGGGCCGGTGAAAAAAAAGGTGACAAGATGATAGTGTAAATCAAAAATTAAGTTGTATATTTGCAAAAAAGAACAGAAGAGCAACAAAGGACATAACACACTGCAATACATGCAGATTGAGATAAAACAAGAGCTTGCGTTCGGCCACAGGTGGCCGGTGGCGGAGTTGCGTGCAGCCATAAGTGGCGCGCGGAAGACCGTGCTTGTGGCCCACCTCAACGCCGATGGCGACGCCGTGGGTTCGGTGGCCGGGATGGCCGCCGCGCTGCGGCTCACCACGACAGGGCGTGTGACCGCCATGCTGCCCGACGGAGTGCCCGACGACCTGCGCTGGCTGCCCGGCACCGACGGCATACTCAGCGGACGCGACGACGCCGACCGCTGCGCCAACGCCATCGCCGAGGCCGACCTCGTCGTGGCCCTCGACGCGAGCACCCTCGACCGCACCGGCGTGCTGGCCGAGAAGCTGAAAGCCAGCAAGGCTGGCAAGATACTGATAGACCACCACATAGGCCCTGACGCCGGACAATTCGGCCTCATGGTCTCCGAACCCGACGCATCGAGCACCTGCGAGCTCGTCTTCTGGGCCATGCGCCTCTGCTTTGGCGACGCCGCCTTGGACCGCGACGCCGCAACATGCCTATATACAGGCATCTGCACAGACACAGGCACCTTCAGCTACAGCAACGACCGGCCGAGCGTTTATACCGCTGCGGCCCTGCTCCTGGCCTACGGCATAGACCCCATGGCCATCAACCGCAACATACGGAATGTCTTCACTACCGAGAGGCTCCGCTTCTTCGGCCACGCCGCCGACACGCTCATGACCGTCTACGGCCGCCAGCGGGTCGCGCTGGTGGTCATACATGCCAGCGACATGGAGGCCTACGGCGTGAAGAGCGCCGACCTTACGGGGCTCATCAACGAGGTGATGCGGCTGCACGATATCGACTGCGGCATACTGGTGCGCGAGGAGCCTCCGACGGTGCGCCTCTCGCTACGCTCCAAGGAGATGTACGACGTCAACCGGCTGGCCCGCGACCTTTTCGGCGGCGGTGGCCACGAACGCGCCGCCGGCGCCACCAGCACCCTCACGCTCGACGAGACGGTGGCACGCGTGAAAGAGAAACTTCAACTCGAAAGATGAAAACAACGGCTGCACATATAGTTACACTTTTTGCAATCGCCCTTGTATGCGGTTGCAACCAGGTGCCGGTGGTGGAGACCGCCACGGCCAAAAACGACAGCCTCGGCGAGCACCTGATCAATGCCAACCGCTACATCGCAGGCAGCGAAGCCAAGCAGATAGACGGCTATGTGGAACGTCGTGGCTGGACCCCCACCACCCTGCTGGGCGGCACGCGGGTGTGGGAAACCGTGGCCGGCAGCGGCCGGATAGAGCCGGACGACACGGTGGTCGTAGACTACCGCCTCGAAGCCATTGACGGACGTGTCTTTTACAGCCATGCCACCGACACCGTCGTGGCAGGCCGCATGCAGCCCACCCGAGGACTCGACGCCGCCCTCCTCACCCTCAGCCACGGCAGCGAAGCCACGGTCATAGTACCGTCGGAACAAGGCTATGGAGTGATGGGCGACGGCGACCGCGTGGGGCGCAGGATGATACTTGTGTACAAAGTGAGTGTTAAGTGAGAAGTGGTAAGTGTTAAGTGATAAGTTAATACAAATTGCAAATACAAATATAAACAAACAATCAAAATGAAAAAGACGATCAAAATGGCCGCCATGTTGGTGGCCGGTGCAGTGATGCTGACCGCATGCGGCGGCGACGGGTTCAAGACCACCGACAGCGGACTTCACTACAAATTCGAGAAACAGAACAAGAGCGGCCAGCAGGTGCAGGACGGCGACGTGCTGGTGGGCGAGATGACCATCACCTTCGACACCATCCAGACCTTCAGCAACGTCGGCCATGCCGACCGCATCCTGCAGGCGCAGCGCTCCTTCGACGGCGACCTGTACGAGGGTCTGCTCATGATGCACGTGGGCGACAAGGCCATCTTCGCCATCGAGGCCGACACGCTGGCCAAATTCCTGCAGCCCAACCAGATGCCCCCGTACTATGTGCAGGGACAGGGCATGAAGATCTACTACGAGATTGACCTGCAGGACGTGGTGAGCCGCGACGAAATCATGGAGGAGCAAGAGAACTTCATGAAAGAGATGCAGGAGCGCCAGCAGAACGAGCCAGACGCCATTGCCTCCTATGTCAGCGAGAACAACATCACGGCCAAGCCTGACGCCAACGGTCTCTACGTCATCGTCAAGAAGAAAGGCAACGGCACCAAGGTAGCCGCCGGCCGCAAAGTGGCCATCGACTACACTGGACGTCTGCTTGACGGCACGATGTTCGACAGCAGCGTGGAAAGCGACGCCAAAGAGGGCGGTATCTACCAAGCCGGACGCACCTATGAACCCCTGACCTACACTGTCGGCCAGATGAGCCTCATCCGCGGATGGGAAGAGGGCATCAGCGGTCAGCCCGAAGGCACCGAGCTGCAGCTCATCATCCCGTCGGCCCTCGGCTACGGTCCTCAGGGTGCCGGACAGATTCCCCCATACTCTACCCTGGTGTTCGACATCAAGATTGTTTCGGTCAAGTAGTTAAGTAGACTATAGCGAAGTAGAAAGAAGTCAAGTAGTTAAGGCAAATGTATTGCCTTAACTACTTGCGAAACGGTAACTACTTACCTTCCCCAAAAATAGTCAACAATGAAGAATATCGTCATTTTCGGAGCCCCCGGTGCCGGCAAAGGCACCCAGAGC
>CAMVAA010000116.1 GCA_947165345.1 uncultured Bacteroidales bacterium | reverse complement strand
TTGTCCTATGGTGTAACGGTAGCACATCTGACTCTGGATCAGCTTGTCTTGGTTCGAATCCAGGTAGGACAACAAAAAAAGAAAAGGCGCCAACATCGTTGACGCCTTTTTCTGTTTCTCTCCCGCTCCGCTCAGTCTGCGCTCAGCAGCCGCCTGTAGAGCTCGAAATACTGCTCCACGACGGCGTCGTCCACGTCAAGCGGGTTGCTCCCGCCTATGACGACAATCTTTTTCTCCGGAATGTCGAGCTCCAGCAGCTCACGGCGCACCTTTTCGCTCACCGCCACAATCGCATCGGCGGCGCCGAACGAGTAGCGCATGCGGAGGCGCCACGCGAGGATATCCATGACAGACGTGTGGTGGTGCGTGTCCCGCCCATAGAAGGTGATGACGGTCTTTATATCGCGCGAAATGTGGTACGGCAGCTCCTCGTTGAGCCCGTGGAAGAGCTTCACCTTCTCCTCTTTCAGCCACGGGTTGAGCCTGTATCTCATCCACGCCGACGGCAGCAGCTTGGCTCCGCCCGCGGGCAGGTAGGTGCTCACGTTGGCATTGCCGCTGAAGTAGCTGCGATAGTCTTCCTTGATGCGAGTGGAAAAAAGAAGTGCCCTGTAGTCTTTGCTGTGTCGTTTGGCCAGTCCGGAGACAAGTTCGCGGCCGTATTCGCCCAACTCGTGCCCGTTGCGCAACACATTGTTTGCCTCGTATCCTATTAGCATAGTTCTTGTTGTGTTGTTGATAAAATGTATCAATACAAGTGCAAAGATACAGAAAAAAGTTTTACCTTTGCAAAAAAATATTCACATACCACAATCAAGGAACCCGCTATGCCAGAACGCCTACCAAACCAACCCGGTCTGTTCGACTCCCTCACCCCCGCTCAGAAACAGGCTCTGTACGACCAAGCCTCGGCCATGATCAGCGACGAGCGGCGCACCCTCTTCGACCGCCTCGCCCCTCTCCGCACACGCCACATCAGCGTGGTGCTCGAAGACGTCTACCAAAGCCACAACGCGGCCGCGGTCCTACGCTCCTGCGACTGCTTCGGCGTCCAGGACGTCCACGTCATCGAGAAGAACAACCACTTCAACCCCGCCGGCGACGTCGCCGTGGGCAGCTCCAAGTGGGTCGACTACTACCGCTACGCCGACACCGCAACCGCCTATGCCGAACTACGCCGGCGCGGCTACCGCATCGTGGCCACACTCCCGCACGAAAAGGACCAGATGATCGGCGAGCTGGACATCAGCCGCCCCACTGCCCTCGTCTTCGGCACCGAGCTGACAGGCCTCTCCCAAGAGGCCATCGATGGGGCCGACGCCTACGTCAAGATTCCCATGTACGGCTTCACCGAGAGCTTCAACATCTCCGTCTGCGCCGCACTCTCACTCTTCAGCCTCACCGAGCGCATGCGCCACTCCGACAGCCTCCCGTGGCAGCTCGGCCCCGACGCCATCCTCGACCTCAAACTCCACTGGACCACCCAGACCATACGCGACGGCGAAGCCGTGATGAAGAGCCTCATCGAAAAACTGACCTGACCCTCCACCCCATCCGCCCACTCCAATCAAAAAATAATACACACATCAAAAAAAGTGTGTATATTTGCACCTTGGACATATAAAACGGAATAACAACACAAAGCATTATATATGAAAAAGATACTTGCACTTACGACAGCGGTACTGCTCACCAGCGGAATGCTGATTGCACAAAAAGAGCAGAAAGTACCTGAAAAAGACGTGAAGGTCAACTACGTTAAAGACTTCCAAAAGCAGGTCAAGGAACCGAGCGATGTCCAGTGGTGGAAAATCGACGAGCAGAGCTTCAAGGTCACCTTCCTCGACGCCGAGAAGTCCAGACAGGGCATGGTGTTCAGCAACAAAGGCACCGAGACCCACTACTACATCGAAAAGCAGTACTACCCCGCCGCCGTCCGCGACACCGTCAGCCACCTCTTCAAAGGCTACTCCGTCACCGACGTCTGGGTCCGCAAAGTGCGCGGCAAGATGACCTACCAGGCCCGCATCGCCAAGAAGAGCGGCTTCCTCTGGTGGAAGAAAGAAAAAGACGCCAAAATCATCAACTGGGAAGTCGACGGCAAATACATCGGCGAGTAACACTTCTCACCCCAAAATTACCGACATTCGGAAGTTGTAAATAATCAGCCCTGCTTTGAATTCTTCAATTTCAAAGCAGGGCTGATTCTGTGACAGAAAGTCCGCGTCACTCCGCTGCGTCGCGACCGTGGCAGTTCTTGTACTTCTTGCCGCTGCCGCAGGGGCAGGGGTCGTTGCGCCCAACCTTCTTGTCTACATGCACCGGCATAACCTTCTGCGGCTGCTGCCTGCTGTTGTCTATGGCCTGCTGCTGTTGCTGAGCCGAGCGGTCGAAGTCGTTCTGCCGCCCGGCACGCAGTCCGCGTTGCGGCGCCTGCGGCCGCTGTGCCTCGCGCACCTGACTCTCGTCGGGCATCGGCAGGGTCGCGCGGCTAAGGAACGACGTAATCTCGCGGTTGATGCTGAGTAGCATCTGCTCGAAAAGTTTGAAGCTCTCAAACTTGTATATCAGCAACGGGTCCTTCTGCTCGTAAGCGGCGTTCTGTACACTCTGACGCAGGTCATCAAGCTGACGCAGGTGTTCCTTCCACTGGTCGTCGATGATGGCGAGCGTGATGCCCTTCTCGATGCTCAGCTGCAGTTCGCGGCCGCGCGTCTCGTAGGCTTTCTTCACCGGCACCACAACGTTGAGGGTCTTCTTACCGTCGGTGATGGGGAAGGCCACATTGATGTAGCGCGTGTTCTCGGCAATGTTCTTGATGAAGGGCCAAGCCGTCTCGCACAGGCGTTGCATCCTGTCCTTATAGGCGCTGAAACACTGGTCGTAGAGCAGCTGTATGGCGTCCTTGCGGTGGAGCGAGAGGAATTCGCGCTCCGTCATCGGCACCTCGTGGGCGAAGACCTTGATGACCTCCAGCTTGAAGTCGTCCCAGTCCGAACCCTCGGTGTAGAGCAACTCGCAGGTGTCGTAGAACATATTGCTGATGTCTATCGACAGACGGTCGCCGTAGAGGGCATTGCGACGCTTGTTGTAGATGACGGTGCGCTGGTTGTTCATCACGTCGTCGTACTCCAGCAGGCGTTTGCGCATGCCGAAGTTGTTCTCTTCCACCTTCTTCTGAGCACGCTCTATCTGCTTGGTAATCATGGAATGCTGTATAACTTCACCCTCCTGCAGGCCCATACGGTCCATCACCTGGGCTATGCGCTCCGAGCCAAACAGACGCATGAGGTCGTCTTCGAGGCTGACGAAGAAGAGGCTCGAACCCGGGTCGCCCTGACGGCCTGCACGGCCGCGCAGCTGGCGGTCCACACGGCGGCTCTCGTGGCGCTCGGTGCCGATGATGGCCA
>CAMVAA010000115.1 GCA_947165345.1 uncultured Bacteroidales bacterium | reverse complement strand
TATACACCATGGGTATCAATGCTAACAAAAAAGTGAAGAGAAGAAAGGTCCGCATCAACGGCAACAAGAACTCCACCAACAACTGGGGTATCACCGCCGCCGGCTGGAATGCTGTGCACAAAGCCATCATCAACGCCCCTGAGGCCGAGTAAGATGCACTCTCGCTCCCCTCGCCGACGCGAAGGAGCGACGTCGCAGCCATCGCCGAGGACTGATCTGACAGCCTACGGGCCGCAAGACAACAAGCCAACGAGACACGAGGACTGACAGGCCCGATGTCTCGTCGGCTTTTTTTCTGCCCACTCCCCCACCCCCACATTCCCCCACCCCACAATGAAACAAACCACACTCTGCTACATCGACAACGGCTCCAGCTACCTGATGCTGCACCGCGTGAAAAAGAAAAACGACGCCAGCCACGGCAAGTGGATCGGCGTGGGCGGCAAGTGCGAAGCCGACGAAAGCCCCGACGAGTGCATGCTCCGCGAGGTGCGCGAAGAAACGGGCCTCCAAATCACACGCTGGCAATACCGCGGCATCGTCACCTTCATCTCCGACACCTGGGACAACGAATACATGCACCTCTTCACCGCCACCGAGTGGGAGGGCCAGCCGGACATGGCCATCGACGACGAAGGCACCCTGGCCTGGATTCCGAAAGCCGACCTGCCACTCGCCGACGGCATCGGCAACCCGGCCATCAACCTCTGGGAGGGCGACAAGATATTCCTGCGCCTCCTGATGGACGACTCCCAGCCCTTCTTCTCCCTGAAGCTCGTCTACGAGCACGACGAAATGACTTCCGCCACCCTCTTCGGCTCCCGGACCATAGCCGACCCCCAAACCGCCCCCCTACAGCGCCCCTAACCAACCTTTTTACTTTATACATTAGTATATTCGCATTTTTTTGTATCTTTGCAGTGTCTTATCGGACCGCCGCAGCACAACACAACACCGCATAACACGCTGTAATTCACCCGATAGGACACCTACGAGATGGCAATCATAAAACACATTCTGGCGCTGACGCTCCTCCTGGCCGCGAGCCTCGGCGCTATGGCACAGAAGGAGTTGGGCGCTCTGCCCGACATGCAGGTCGCAGGCTCGTCCACCACGGTCGGCGCCACACGCCTCTCGCCAGCGGCAGCCATGCTGCTGGCCGACCTCGAGCAGTTGGGACGCGACGTGCGCCGCAAGGACAAGGACCTCATCGCACGCTACTCCCTGTCGCGCTCCGGATGCCGCTACTACGTTCAGGCTCTGGTGTCTATGTCCGCCGGCCACTCCTTCGACGAGCTGAAGGCCTTCGGCGTCAAACCCGGCCACACCGTCCTCCACTCCATGAGCGTCCGCATCCCCACGCGCCGCCTGGCAGCCCTCGCCGAGTCGGGCCTCGCCGCCTCCATCGACGTGTCCCTGCCTCGCGAAACCAAGAAACTGAAATAACCACATGTACGTCATAACTATGAAAAAGACACTCTTTACCATTGTCCTTGTGGCTGTTGCCCTGTTCGGCACAGCGCAGGGGGTCTCCCTCCAACCGCTGAACATCCAGCACACGCAGTCCGAAAGCCGCACCGACGTGCGGGGGCTGAGCGGCAACAGCGCCTTCCTGCTTCTCGACCTCCTCCAGGGCAAGACGAGCCCCGAGGAGCTCCGCTCGCGCTACGGCCTCTCCGGCAGCGCCAACAACCTGAGCGTCGGCGCCTTCGTCCAGCTCGCCGACAGCCGCACCGCCGACGACCTGAAGGCCTTCGGCGTGACCGTGAAGCGCCAGCTCGGCCACAGCAGCCTCGCCGTCCAGATACCCCTCAGCCGTTTTGTCGAGCTGGCCCAGTCGGCCGTCTGCCGCACCCTCGACATCGGCAAGCTCTCGCGCCCAGCCCTCGACGTGGCTCGCGCCGAAACCGGCGTCGCCGCCCTCTACAGCGGCACCGGCGTCAGCAGCCGCTACGACGGCACCGGCGTCGTCGTCGGCATCGTGGACATCGGATTCGAATACGCTCACGCCGCCTTCTACGACAGCACCGGCACCACCCTGAGAGTCAAGCGCGTATGGAACCAGAAAGCCGAGAGCGGCACCCCGCCGGCCGGCTATAGCTACGGCGCCGAATACACCACTCCCGCCGCCATCGTCGCCGCCCAGACCGACGACGCCAGCGAGACCCACGGCACACACGTGGCCGGCATCGCCGCCGGCTGCGGCGGCAGCAACGCCACCGCCAAGACCTACCGCGGCGTGGCTCCCGCGGCCGACATCGTCCTCGTCGCCACCACCATGAGCGACGCCGGCATCATCGACGGCGTGCAGTACATCACCGACTACGCCGCCTCCGTCGGCAAACCCTGCGTCATCAACCTCAGCCTCGGCTCGCACATCGGTCCCCACGACGGCTCCTCCGTCTTCGACCGCTACAGCGACACCCTCCTCGCCGGCTCACAGGGCGTCGTCCTCGTGGGCGCCGCCGGCAACGAAGGCGACGAGAACCTCCACCTCCAGAAGTCCTTCGACGGCGCCAACGACACCCTCCTCTACAGCATGATCGACTTCGACGGCGAGCGCTACGGCTCCACCTCCATCGACATCTGGGGCGAGCCCGGCAAGAGCTACATGGCCGCACTCGCCATCGTCGACACCTCCACCGGCGACATCGTCGCCGCCTCCAACTACTACCTCTCCCACGTCAACTCCTCCGACAACACCAACATCGCCTCCGGCGCAGTGAGCTTCTACGTCTGGCAGGGCGGCTCCGACCCCTACAACAACCGCCAGAACATCTACTTCCGCATCAACGCCTCCTCCCTCAGCCAGTACTCCGGCGTCTACCGCGTCATGCTGGTCGTGAAGAGCTACGAAGCCCAGACTCTGCATGCCTGGAACAACAGCGGCGAGTTCGAGACCTGCAACTTCACCGCACTCACCGCCGGCAACACCGACTACACCGTCGGCGAGACCGGCGGCAGCGGCAACTCCATGCTCTCCGTCGGCTCCTACGCCACACGCAACGACTGGAACTCCACCAACGGCTACCACTACTCCGTAAGCCAGACCGTCGGCGACCTGAGCTACTTCTCCTCCCACGGCCCCACCCTCGACGGCCGCGTGAAACCCGACATTCTGGCCCCCGGCCAGTACATAGCCGCACCCGTCAACAGGTTCAACACCAGCTACTGCACCGGCAGCTACGCCGTGGCCAACACCACCATCGGCGGCGTGACCGAATACTATGCCGTCATGCAGGGCACCTCCATGGCCACGCCCTTCATGACCGGCGTCGTCGCCCTCTGGCTCCAGGACAACCCCACCCTCACCTTCTCCCAGATCGCCGCCATCGCACACAACACCGCACGCCAGGACAGCCACACCGGCGTCATCCCCGCCTCCGGCAGCAACCTCTACGGCTGGGGCAAGGTGAGCGCCGCCGGCGCCATAGGCGGCAGCGTCCCCACGCCGACCGTCTACACCGTCAGCGTCCAGAGCGCCGACCCCACCATGGGTACCGTGAGCGGCGGCGGCTCACGCACCGCCGGCGGCACCGTCACCATCTCCGCCACACCCAATAGCGGCTACCGCTTCCTCCGTTGGCAGGACAACAACACCCAGAATCCCCGCACCGTCACCGTCACCGCCGACGCCACCTACACCGCCTACTTCGAGTCCGTCTGCACCACCGTCACCGCCTTCCCCTACACCGAGTCCTTCGAGG
>CAMVAA010000114.1 GCA_947165345.1 uncultured Bacteroidales bacterium | reverse complement strand
GTCAACTGCTCGGCCGAGATCAAGGCCCTCAGCGACCTCATCTGCACCTCCGGCAACGCCGAGAAACTCGTCCGCTCTCTCCCCGAAGACCAGAAGATTATCTTCGCACCCGACCGCAACCTCGGCGGCTATATCAACCAGGTCACCGGTCGCCACATGGTCCTGTGGAACGGAGTCTGCACCGTCCACGACGCCATGCAGGCCGAGGCGGTGCTGCAGCTCAAAGCCGCCAACCCCGACGCCCCGGTCATAGCTCACCCCGAGTGCAACCCGGCCCTGCTCAAGGTGGCCGACTTCATAGGCTCCACCAAGGCCATGCTGAACTATATCAAGTCCGCCGCCTCCAAGCGCTTCATCGTGGCCACAGAGACGGGCATCCTCTACGAGATGCGTCGCGAAAACCCCGACAAGGAGTTCATCACCCTGCGCGACAACAAATCGTGCGCCTGCGACGACTGCGCCTACATGAAGCTCAACACCCTCGACAAGCTCTACCGCTGCCTCCGCGACGAGCAGCCCGAAATCATCATGAGCCCCGAGATGATTGAAGCCGCCAAGCGCCCCATCGTCCGCATGCTCGACCTCAGCCGCCAGCTTGGCATCATCAAGTGAGAGCCTATGGCGAGCAACCCCGATTTTGTACAGTACATCGTCGACCAGTGTAGTGGGGCAGGGGAGGTGACGGTCCGCAAGATGTTTGGCGACTACTGTCTCTACTGCAATGGCAAGCCCTGCGCGCTTGTGAGTGACAATGGTTTCTATGTCAAGCCCACCGACGCCGGCCGTGACCGGCTGCGCTCCGCCGACATGCGCCCTCCCTACGAGGGGGCCAAACCCTACTTCTATATCGAGGATGTCGACGACCGCGACTACCTCGCAACTCTCCTGCGCGCCACCTGCAGCGCATTGCCGGAACCCAAACCCAGGAAAAACAAGAAACAATGATTGGCCAACCGCAAGTATATGAGACCTTGGAACGGATGGGTATCCCCTTCGACTACTACGAGCACCCCGAGGCCCCGACTATCGAGATAGCCGCCCAGTTCTACCGCGGCGAGGGCACCACCCTCTGCAAGAATCTCTTCTTCCGCAACCACAAAGGCAACCGCCACTACCTCGTCATCATGGACAGCCGCTACCCTATGGACATCCACGACATGGAGCATCGCCTCCACCAGGGCAAACTCTCCTTCGCCAGCCCCGAGCGCATGATGCGTTACCTCGGCGTCAGGCCAGGCAGCGTCTCGCTTTTCACGCTCGTCAACGACCTGAACCACGAGGTCACTCTCTTCGTCGACAGCAACCTCATGAATGCCGAAAAGGTCAGCTTCCACCCCAACGACAACCGCGCTTCGCTGGTCATCAGCCGCGACGACATGCTGCGGTTCGCACGCGAAATCGGCAACCCTTACGAGATTGTTGATTTATACGACCCGAATTGTTGATAACCCACTAAAAACGTTTCACGTGAAACAATGAAAAAATCAGAATTTACGGTTACACAGGCACAGGAGTTGCTGCCGTTTTTGGAGTCCCGGATGCCCGACAGCAGCCGCACCCGGGTCAAGGAACTGCTGGCCCATAACGTCTACGTCGACGGACGCCGCACCAGCCAGTTCAACTACCCCCTCCAGCCCGGCATGCGCGTCTCCATCGAGAAGGCTTCCTTCCGCGACCGTATGCGTCCTCGCGACCTCGACATCGTCTTCGAAGACCAGCACCTCTTCGTCGTCAACAAGCACGAGGGTCTGCTCTCCTACAGCAAGCACCCGGCCGACAAGACCGTCATCTCCGTCCTCAACCAGTATCTCGCCGCCACCCATCAGCACTGCCATGCCCATGTCGTGCACCGCCTCGACCGCGACACCAGCGGCCTCATGCTCGTCGCCAAAAGCAAGGAGGTGAGCCAGCGCTTCGAGGAGGACTGGAAAGGCATCGTCTTCGACCGCCGCTATGTCGCCGTTGCCTGGGGCCACCTCGAGCAGGGTAGGGGAGAGGTGCGCTCGTGGTTCACCGACGGCGAGTACAGCGTCCTCTCCTCGCCGGTCGACAACGGCGGCAAGCTGGCCGTCACCCACTACGAGGTGCGCCAGACGTCGCGCCGCTACAGCCTCGTCGAGCTGCGCCTCGACACCGGCCGCCGCAACCAGATCCGCGTCCACCTCCGCGACCTCAAACACCCAGTCGTCCACGACCCTATCTACGGCTACAAGGACGACGTCTCGCCCATCAGCCGCTTGGCCCTCCATGCCTTCCGCCTCTGCTTCACACACCCCGTCACCGGCAAGCGCCTCCGCTTCGAAACACCGGTCCCCGCCTCCTTCCTGAAACTCATGGAGCTGTAGCGGCAATACAGAATTCATTAACCCATCAAAAAAATATTGCAATTATGCCAGGATTCAAAGACGACAAACAGACAGGACGCTTCATCCTTTGGGGCGTCGTTGGCCTCTTGGCCATCATCGTGATCTTCTCCTCGTTCTACACCATCCGCTCCACCGAGCGCGGTGTCCTCAGCACCTTCGGCAAGATGAGCGACGAGGTCATCGGAGACGGGCTCCATCTGAAGATACCCTTCATCCAGACCATCAAGCGTGTCAACGTCCAGCAGAAGAAGTTCGACGGCCACGAGAACTCCTACACCCGCGACGTGCAGACCTCCGAGGTGGACTACACCATCAACTACGACCTCGTGCGCGAGAACGTCAGCAAACTCATGAAGAATGTCGGCGACGACTACCACAACCGCATCGTCGTGCCCTTCGTCCGCTCGGCCATGAAGGAGTCGTTCGGCAACTTCGCCGCCACCGAAATCGTGGAAAACCGCGACGCCGTGCGCCGCAGCATCGAAGCCACACTGCGCCAAACACTCGACAGCAACTACTTCATGAACATCCAGTTCCAGCTCGTCGACATCGACTTCGACGACCAGTTCGAGAATGCCATCAAGGAGAAGCAGGTCGCCGAGCAGGAGGCCCTGAAGGCCAAGAACGTCACCATCCAGGTCGAGGAGAAGGCCAAGCAGACCAAGATCGCCGCCGAGGCCGAAGCCGAGGCCATGCGTATCAAGGCCAACGCCCTCGAGCGCAACCCCAAACTCGTAAACTACGAGGCGGTCCTCAAATGGGACGGCAAGATGCCGCAGTACATGCTCGGCAACGCAGTCCCGTTCATAGACCTGAAGTGAACTATCTCTTGGTGATGACGATTACCAGGTAGATCATCAGCCCCACCAGCGCCAGCGGAAACAGGCGCGGCACCGGGGCGGTGAGCAGCATCAGGGCGGCCATGATTATCAGTATCTTGGCCGCCATCCTTTTGCCTTCGGGCATGGCGCTCCAGTTCGCACTCCAGCGGGCCTTGGCGGCACGCCATTTCGGCAACGCACGTTGCTGCCACCACTCGCCCAGGCTGCCCAGAGAACGGCCCTTGCCGTCCACGGCCTCGGCCCGCGTCACGGGCATCTCCCTCACCGTCACCTTTATCGTCTTGCTGTAGCTCTTCCCTCCGACCCATGCCGTCATCGTGAGGCGCGTCTTCCCCTTCGAGCGGTTCAGCCTGAAACGCTTGCTCCCGGCCGTCTCCAGGGTGATGGCCGTGGCTTTGTATCCGTTGTCGATGGTCAGCTCGGCGCGTTCCGCCTCCGTGCAGTCCCACCGTATCTCTATCACCTCGCCCTCGGTCAGCGAGGTCCTGTCTGTCGTAAAAATCATACTCTCCA
>CAMVAA010000113.1 GCA_947165345.1 uncultured Bacteroidales bacterium | reverse complement strand
ACGGAGAACATGCCGGGTTCGCTGTCCACCACCGTCAGGCTGACGCCATTGATGCTGATGCTGCCCTTGGGGACGGTGATGCTGGGGGCGTTCTTCTGGTCGTAGCTGAAATAGAAACGCCACGAGCCGTTGTCGTCCACGACCTTGGTGCAGGTGGCCGTCTGGTCCACATGGCCCTGGACGATGTGGCCGTCGAAGCGGCCGTCCATGCGCATCGAGCGCTCCACGTTGACCTCGGTGCCCACCTTCCAAGTGGAGAGGTTGGTCTTCAGCATAGTCTCATCCATGGCGGTGACCACGTACTGTTTCTTCTCCTTGTCGACCTTCACCACGGTGAGGCAGCAGCCATCGTGGGCCATGCTCTGGTCTATGGCCAGCTCGTCGCCGAAGGGCACCTCGAGGGTGAAATGGTAGTTGGTGTTCTCTTTCTCAATCTTGACCACACGGGCCGTCGTTTCAATGATTCCTGTGAACATATTCCTTTTGTCTTTTTCTTCTTCTGTCTATAACGGCCGATTCTGTGCTTTATTGCCCTCTCCAATTCTCAAATTTAGGTGCGTCAAAGTCCCCCGTCCACTCCTCCTCACCTCCACACCAAGTGCCTGGTTCTGTATATTTTCCACTTCAAGAATTAGCGTCTTTCGGGAATATTACTGCGTTTTCCCCAAGCCTCTCTACCCCCTCTCTACCCCCTCCCGCCCCCCTCGCCTCCGGAAAAAAAGCATCTTCTCCGCAACACGGGCCGGTGTTGCAGCTTGCCTTTTTGCACCGACCATACAAAAAGTCCCGGTATTCGGCCTTTTTTTGTATTTTTGCAACAAATATACAACAACTATAAAAAACATACCACATTGAGAAACAGATTTATACTATTGTTATGTCTGGCAGCGGCGATGCTCGTTTCATGCCAGAAGAGCAACACATCGTCAACCAGTAATGTCAAAGAGCTGCATTCCGAGGCCGACATTGCGGGTCTGCGTGTGGCCTTCAACTCGGGCAGCATCTATGACATTATCCTGTCGAAACGCGACGACATCGAGAAGCTCAGTTTCAATTCGCAGAGCGACTGCGTAGAGGCCGTCGTTCGCGGACAGGCCGACCTTCTGGTCGATGACGACACCTTCCTTCCGCCCGAAGAGATGGAGCGCTTGGGCTTGAAGCTGGCTTTCCGCGGCGATACGAAGTTTGCCTGTGCCTTTGCATTCAGGAAAAACGACGACGCACTGCGCAAGCGGCTGGACTACTTCATCGACTCGTTGCGGTCCACGGGCGAGTTGGATCTGATGTACGAGAAATGGTACCACTGTGATACGCCTTCACGGATAGCGATGCCGCCGTTGGGTCCGGCGCCGGCGGGCAAGCCTGTCCGAGTCGCATTCTCGGCCAATCTGCCGCCGACATCGTTCCCCGTCGAGAAGCAATGGCGCGGATTCGAGCCTGAACTGTTGGAGCGTTTCTCGCGCTATGCCGGCATCCCGTTCGAATACGTGTTTATTCCGTCCAGTTCGTCAGTCGCTGCCCTTCAGGCAGGGAATGTCGACATGCTGGGCGGTGGCATCTTCATCACCGAGGAACGGCAGAAGACTCTCGACTTCTCGTCAGTCCACTTTTATGCCTATCAGGGATTTTTCGTAAAGGACACCCCCGACCAAGGGCAACGGGGTTTCGTTCAGTGGCTTAAGCAGATGGTGCACAACAACCTCATCGTCGAGAACCGCTGGCGCTACATCACCGAAGGCCTGTGGGTCACCGTCAAAATTTCGCTCTTCGCCCTGTTGCTGGGCACGCTACTCGGGGCCGGTGTATGCTGGATGCGCATGAGCCGCCGCCGCTGGGTGAGCTCCATCGCCAAGGTGTATGTCGACCTGATGCGCGGCATACCCATGCTGGTCTTCTTGATGATAATGTTCTACGTCATCCTTTCCGGCACTGGCATGAGCGCCATAGCCGTGGCCGTGCTGGCCTTTTCGCTCAACTTCGCCGCTTACGTAAGCGAGATGTTCCGCACTGCCATCACCTCTGTTGGCAGCGGTCAGACCGAGGCTGGCCTTGCCATTGGCTTCACACGCCTGCAGACATTCCTCTACATCATCGCTCCGCAGGCCCTGCGCAGCGTGATGCCGGTGTATAAGGGCGAAGCCGTTTCCCTTGTAAAGAACACATCCATCGTCGGCTATATCGCCATTCAGGACCTCACGCGAGCCAGCGACATGATTCGCAACCGCACCTTCGACGCCTTCTTCCCTCTGCTCATCGTCACCGTCATCTATTTCGTACTGGCATGGCTGCTGGGCAAGCTGCTCGATTTAACCGTTAAAAACAACAAGAAATGATTACAATAAAGCACCTTAGCAAACGGTTCGTCACCCCTGACGGCAAAGACCTGCAAGTATTGAAGGATGTCAACTGCGTCATCAACCGCGGCGAGGTCATCAGCATCATAGGCCCCTCGGGCACAGGCAAAAGCACCTTCCTGCGCGCCATCAACCTGCTCGACCCGCCCACCGGCGGCGAGATAATCTTCGACGGCGAAAACATCCTCGCCAAGGGTTACCCCCTCAACAAACTGCGCCAGAAGATGGGCATGGTCTTCCAGAGCTTCAACCTCTTCGAACACATGAGCATCCTCGACAATGTCACCTTCGCCCCCATGAAACTGCGCGGCCTCACCCGCGCACAGGCCGAGGAGGAAGCCAGGGTTCTTCTGCGCAAGGTAGGAATGGCCGAGAAAGCCGCCGCCATGCCCTCCGATCTCTCGGGCGGACAGAAGCAGCGCGTCGCCATCGCCCGTTGCCTGGCCATGCACCCCGAGGTTATCCTCTTCGACGAGCCCACCTCGGCACTCGACCCCACCATGGTGGGCGAGGTCCTCAGCGTCATGCGTCAGCTTGCCGCCGAGGGCATGACCATGCTCATCGTCACCCACGAGATGCGCTTCGCACGCGATGTCAGCACGCGCATCTTCTTCATGAACGAGGGTGTCATCTACGAGGACGGCACGCCTCAGCAGATTTTCGAGAACCCTGTCCACAGCGCCACCAAGCAGTTCGTGCAGCGCATCCACAAACTCGTCTTCGAGGTGGACGGTCCCGACTTCGACATGCTCGACGTGCATTCGCAGATCGCCGCCTTCTGCAACAAATACAACATCGCTGACAAGCGTGACGCCGCCGACCGCATCATCGACACCATGTCCACGACCGTCGCCGCCACACTACACCCCTACACACTGCGTTTCACATACGGCGAACAGGCCGACATCACCGCCATCGACTATATGAAGGAAGGCTCGTTGCAGTCGTTCCTCGCCACCGCCGACACCACGGTGCGCGAAGCCCTGACGTCGCTTTGCCGCGAGATTGTCGAAGAGCCTACCTCACGCGGCTTCCGCGTCAAGTTCATCCTCTAAGGCCGCTCACTCTAAAACAGACAATCGAATACCCGCGTTCAAACGGGTGTTCGATTGTCTGCATAATGTGACATGCCGGGCCGGAAGAGAGACCAGCCCGTAAGTATGGTCTTTACTTCAGGAAGTCCTCGTAGTACTGGAACATCTTCTGGTAGAGGTGGAGGCGCTCGCGGCCCAGGACGTTGTGCTCGTGGTGGGGATAGGCGAAGTAGTCCACCTGCTTGAAGTTGTTGATGCAGCGTTCGATGAACTCTGTGCTGTGCTGCGGCACCACGGTGTTATCCTCAGCACCCTGGATAACAAGGAGGCGACCTTCAAGGTCCTTAGCCTTGTTCAGCAACGAGGTGGCCTCATAGCCCTCGGGGTTCTCCTGCGGGGTGTCCATATAGCGCTCGCCGTACATAATCT
>CAMVAA010000112.1 GCA_947165345.1 uncultured Bacteroidales bacterium | reverse complement strand
ATATTTCGTTTTTATTAGTCTTTTATTTTCAGTATGTTATAATCATTCATATTGACACAATCCCCCCTTTAGGGGCATATTTTTGCCGATACAAATTTACACAAAAAAATGGACCTGACGTCCATTTTTATATAAAAAAAATTAAATATTCCGCAAAGGACTAATAACCAGCATCCTCTCAAGTCTTACCCAACCTTTGCTCGAGAGCCTCGTACATCATAACTCCTGCGGCCACACTGACGTTAAGAGACGCCACCTCGCCGACAATTGGCAGTTTAGCCCTGACATCGCTCATTCTCAACAGTTCAGGACTGATACCCGTCTCCTCGTTGCCCAAGATTAGGAGCGTAGGCTGACGGAAATCGACTTCGCGGTAATGCACGGCTCCTTTCTCGGTCGAGGCCACAATCTGAAAGCCGTATTGCTTGGCCAAGTTGATTGTGGTTTTGAAGTTTTGCTCCCGACAAATCGGCAAACGGAGAAGGGCACCACTGCTGGTTTTTATAGCATCTTCGTTCATGGCCGCCGAGCCACGGTCGGGCACCACAAGCGCCGCGACCCCCGTACACTCTGCCGTACGGCCTATGGCACCCATGTTACGCACATCGGTGATATGGTCCAACATGACTATCAGTGGCGCCGCCTGTGTGTCCTGCCCTTGAAGGTCGTCCATCAGCTGCATGAAACTGCGGTATTCGACAGCCGCTATTGTGGCCACCACACCTTGATGGTTGCCGCTGGTCATCTTATTGAGTTTCTCGACCGGCACGTACTGGAACGGAATATCCCGCTCATGCAACTTGGTCCGCAACTCGTTCAGGAGGGAACTATTGAGTCCGTTCTGTATGAATACCCGTTCCACCTGGCGACCGCTGCCAATGACCTCTATTACTGGTCTTAGGCCATATACTATCTGTTGTTTATTCATGATTTCGATGTGTTATTGTTAGGGGATGTTCGACAGGTCCGCCGCACCATCCACGATGGTTATCTTTCGGTCGGCCATGTCGGCCAGTTCCGTATTGTGGGTTACGATGACAAAGGTTTGTCCCAATTCCTTACGAAGCTCGAAAAAGAGGTTATGCAACTCGCGTGCATGCTGACTATCCAGATTGCCGCTCGGCTCATCGGCAAGGACCACCATCGGGTTGTTCACCAACGCTCTCGCCACCGCCACACGCTGACATTCGCCACCGCTCATAGCAGCGGGCTTGTGGTCAGCGCGGTCCGACAGGTGCAACCGTTCGAGCAGCTGTATGGCCCTGCGGCGGGCGTCGTCATGAGAGTCGCCCTTTATCAGCGCCGGTATCATCACATTTTCGACAGCCGTGAATTCTGGCAGCAGCTGATGCGACTGGAAGACAAAGCCTATCTGCCGGTTACGGAAAGCGGCGAGCTCCTTCTCTTTCAAACGTGTGACGTCGGTATCACCATAGACGACGCTGCCGCTGTCGGGGCGGTCCAGAGTGCCAAGTATCTGCAACAGCGTGGTTTTTCCGGCTCCGCTGGCACCCACTATGCTCACCACCTCGCCCTGTCCGATGGTCAGCGAGATGTCACGCAGCACATGCAGCGCACCATAGCTCTTGTTTATTTTCTCTGCTTTGATCATAATCCTTGGGATTGTCGCGCGGGCAGCCCTAGAGGCTGCCGTACGTTCAAACCTCCTTGCCGTTCAGGAAGACGCGCTCCACCTTGTTCTCGCCGTATGCGTATGGCATATACTCGTAGCTTGGTATCGGCTTTGTAATGTAGAAGTTGGCCTGTTTGCCGACAGCGATGGTACCCACGCGGTCGCTCACGCCCATGGCGTAGGCCGTATTGAGGGTGGTGGCGTTGACGGCCTCCTCGGGCGTCAAGCGATAGCGGATGCAGGCCATCGAAAGAATGAGCTGCATATTGCACGAGGGTGATGTTCCGGGGTTGTAGTCCGACGCCATAGCCACCGGCAGCCCCGCCTCGATCATACGGCGTGCCGGCGAGAGGGGCAGACCCAGGAAGAAGGCGCATCCGGGAAGAATGGTTGGCATGGTGTCAGAGCCTTTCAGACACTTTATCTCGGCGTCGCCCATCTGCTCCAGGTGGTCTACGGAGATGGCGCCATACTTCACACCCACCTGCACGCCGCCCGAGACGGCCATCTCGTTGGCATGTATCTTTGGCCGCATGCCGTGCTTGATGCCGGCCTCAAGGATGCGCGCCGTGTCGTCGACGGTGAAGAAGCCCTTGTCGCAGAACACATCGATGAAATCAGCCAGCCCTTCGTCAGCCACACGCGGTATCATCTCGTTGATTACGAGGTCGACATAGTCCTCCTGATGACCGCGATACTCCATCGGGATGCCATGGGCGCCAAGGAAGTTGGACTTGATAGTCAGCGGCGAATTCTCCTTTAGACGTCGTATTACGCGGAGCAGCTTCAACTCGCTCTCCGTCGAGAGGCCGTAGCCGCTCTTGATTTCTATGGCACCGGTGCCGAGGCGCATAGCCTCTTCGAGGCGCAGGCAGGCCATATCGTAGAGTTCCTGCTCAGAGGCCGCCGCCGTAGCCTTGGCGGAGTTGAGGATGCCCCCTCCCCTCTTCGCGATTTCCTCGTACGAAAGGCCGCGGATCTTGTCCACGAACTCGTGTTCGCGCGAGTTGGCATAGACGAGGTGCGTGTGCGAGTCGCAGAAGGTGGGCAGCACCAGGCGACCAGTGGCATCAACCTCACGGTCGGCGTTTTCGGGGCAGTGGCTCATGGGACCAAAGGCCTTGATTTTCCCGTCTTCTACAAGCAGGTAGGCATCCTTCACGGTCTCCATCTGCGCCATCTCGCTGCCTTCAACGCGCAGCCTCTGCCGGCCGGTCTCCACCTGCACCAGCTCCTTGATATTCTTTACAAGCGTCAGCATATCTTTACTACAAAATTTGCGGCAAAGATACGACAATTATTTTATATGACAAAAAAATTATCGTTCCACGTGAACCTCAAGAGCTAAGCGGCCATCGACGGGGCTCATCCCGCACACCCTCGAGGCCGCACACCCCTTTCGAATACCCTTGCTCCACATGAACGAGTTATGTTACAGTATCACCCCGGAGCCCCTCTGGGGCCTCTCTGGGGCCTCTCTGGGGTCCCTCTACCCCCTCTCTGGGGTCCCTCTACCCCCTCTCTGGGGCCTCTCTGGGGTCTCGTGGGAGTTGTGTGGGAGTTGTGTGGGAGTTAGGTGGGAGTCATGTGGGAGTCACCCCCTCGTCACGCCTATCCTATGAACGCCGAAAGCGACCATCTCCGGTCGCCTTCAGCGGTGGTTCACACCGTCCTCCCCATCTCGTAAGCCTCTCGCAATTTGGCATTTCCGGCTATCTCGTTCGGCCCTCCCACACCGCCGCAGAAGAGGTGCCCTCGGAGCGCCGACTTGCCGAAGCAGTCAACCCAACCCTGCAGGCCGCTCTCGGCGCGCTCGGGGACCTTGGCGTCGTCCTCGGCGGCAGTGGTCAGCAGGTAGATGTCGCGGAAGCGGTAGTCCTTGGGGTACATGGCGTTCATGCGGTCGATGAGGGTCTTCATCTGGCCGCTCATCTCGTAGTAGTAGATGGGCGTGGCCCAGCAGACCACGTCGGCGTTGAGGACGCTCTCCATGATGGCCGGCACGTCATCCTTGATGACGCAGGCACCCGTCTTCTGGCACGACAGGCAGCCGATGCAGTATTTGATTTCCTTGCCTCTGAGCGAGACAAACTCCACTTGATGCCCGGCGGCTTCCGCGCCCTTGGCAAACTGCTCCGCCATCGCGTGGCTGTTCGAGCCCGGGCGGAGACTGGTTGAAATTATGATAACTTTTTTCATATTGGTAGTTGTTTGTTGTTTGCTAAATTGGAATTTACCTTATTACAATATTATTCTTTGGTACCGGTTT
>CAMVAA010000111.1 GCA_947165345.1 uncultured Bacteroidales bacterium | reverse complement strand
TCTCTGGGTCCTCTCTGGGTCCTCTCTACCCCCTCTCTACCCCCTCTCTACCCCCACCCTACCCTTTTGCGACCCCCAAAAAGCCCTCTCGCAGACGTCGGTCGTCACCTCCCAAGTCTGTCCAAAAGTATAAAAAAAACTCGTTCTAACCGCTCACCCCCACCCAGAAGCTCACTCGCTGAAGCGCCCGCGCAGGTCGCTGAAGCGTCGGCGCCCGCACAGGTAGTAGTCTATCAGCAGCGGACCACGATACACGCACGGCACCGCCTTCGGCGCAATGGCGGCGCGCTTGGCCTTCAGCTGCGGCTTCCAGGCGCGGTATTCCCTATGTGCCTTGCGCACAGCCTCATACTCGCCCCTGTGACCCTCTATCAGGAACTTCAGCGCCGCCACCCGGTCAAGCCACATTCTCATGGCTATCACCCAGCCCCGCCGCCCGTCGGGCAGGTTCTTGTAGAGCATCGACAAGTTGTTGCGGAAGTTGAGCTGCGTCTTGAAGGGGTTGCTCTTCGGGAGGGTGCCGCCTCCGACGTGGTACAGCACCGCCGCCGGACAGTAGCGCACGCGGTAGCCCGCATTGTGCACCCGCCAGCAGAAGTCTATCTCCTCCATGTGGGCAAAGAAGTCGCCGTCCAGCCCGCCCAGCCGTCGCCATACCTCGGCCCTCACCATCATGGCCGCCCCTGTGGCCCAGAACACATCGCACGCGTCGTCGTACTGGCCCCTGTCCTGCTCAAGGCTGCTGAACAGGCGCCCGCGGCAGAAGGGGTAGCCGTAACTGTCTATAAATCCGCCCGCTCCGCCGGCATACTCGAAGGTGTCCTTGCGGTCGTACATCAGCAGCTTGGGCTGGCACACGGCCACATCCGGCTCGGCGTCCATCATGCCCTCGAGGGCTTCGACCCACCCTGCCGTACACTCTACATCGCTGTTTAACAGCACATAGTATTCGTACCCGCCCACCTCTGCCATGGCGCGGTTATAGCCTTCGGCGAAGCCGTAGTTGCGGTCCATCAGCACCAGACGGACCCCGGGATAGTGCTGCTGCAGGAAGGCCACGCTGTCGTCGGTGGAGCCGTTGTCGGCCACCACCACGTCGGCCGCCGTGCTCTCGACCACCGAGGGCATGAAGCGCTCCAACATCGCGCGTCCGTTCCAGTTCAGTATTACGACTGCTGTTCTCATTGCGGTATTATCTTGATTGTGCCGTCTTTCTGTATGCGCCCGTTGCGCGTCAGCTTCCACCGCCGGTGGCTCCAAAGCCAGTTCTCCGGCCGCTCCTCTATCTGCCTCTCCAGCCGCCTCGCATATCGCTCCACTATCGTGTACTGCGGCACCTCGTTCGGCCTCTCGCACAGCGTCTCGAAGCTCACCTCGTAGTAGCCGCGCCTCACGCGGTTCACCGTGTAGTACAGCACCGGATAGCCGTACTGCCTTGCAAAGTGCTCGGCGCCGTATAGGAAGGCCGTGTCGCGGCCCAGAAAGGTTGTCCAGTAGCTCCGGTGGGGGTTCGACGGACTCTGGTCCCCAAGCATCATCAAGGCGCAGGGCACGTGGTGGGCGTCGAAGAAGGCCACGTGCTGGCGCACGTCGTACTGGTCCACCACCTGCGTGCCGTAGCGCGTGCGGCGCCGCGTGATGTACGCCGCCACCGACTTGTCGTCCAGCGGCTTGCCTACGCCTATCCCGTGGTGCAGCAGCTGCATGCCCAGCGACGCCACCATATATTCCCAGTTGCCGTAGTGGGCCGAAGCCAGTATCACCGTCTGCCCCCTCTCGAAATATCTGTCCACCACCTGGCGGTTCACGAAGCGGTAGTGGCGCTTGATGAACGCCGGCGAGGCATAGAGCCCCACCACCGCCTCCACCAGCAGGTCGCACATGTGGCGGTAGTAGCGACGCTCCGTTCGCCTCCGCTCCCCCACGGGCCTGTCTCCGAAGCAGGCGTCAAGGTTGCCCCTCGTCACCCTCCGCCGGTAGCGCACCACATAGTACACCAGCAAGTAAAGTATGTCGGAGAGGATATACATCAATAGCCGCGGTTGAACTGTTCTCCCACCTCGCCGAGCACCCCCTCGGCCAGCTGCTGGCGCGAAAGGCGGCGCTCCCACCCTATCTCCTGCACCTCGCCCTTGGCGTTGCTGTTGAGCAGCGTGTAGTAGCCCGAACGGTGCTCGTCCCAGAACAGGAACACTCTGTTCGCGTCGTCGGTCTCAAGCTTGTTGTATCTCCACAGCTGGTAGGGCAGGTAGTACACATGCCCCTGGC
This sequence comes from uncultured Bacteroidales bacterium, assembly GCA_947165345.1. Lineage (GTDB taxonomy): Bacteria > Bacteroidota > Bacteroidia > Bacteroidales > P3 > Colimorpha. The sequence goes on along the minus strand of CAMVAA010000111.1, from coordinate 1,684 downwards.
TGCCGTTGTTGCTGTTGTCCACCACCTCGCCGCCCGTGCCCGACTGGCCGCGCGCGGCAATGTTCGACACCGGCATGGCCCCACCGAAGTTCTTGGCCGACACGAAGTTCTTCTCGTCGCGTATGAAGTCCGGCGGGCCGTACTGCAGGTACACCCTGCCTCTGTCCGTGTGGATGCCCGGCGTCCGGGGATAGCTGAAGTGGGCCTGCACATAGTCCACCCGCTCCTTGTATTTCAACCACTCCGCCTCGGGGGTCGCACTACGCTCGCTCCAGAAGCGGTACAGGAAGGCCTGCTTCTCCTCCAGCGCCGGACGGCGTATGAGCTCCCGGCTCACCTCCACCTCCTCGGGCGACGCTATGGGGTACAGCGCATCGAGGTAGGTGTTGAGCTCCGTCTCGTCGTTGTACTTGCCCGCGAAGGTCAGCGCAAAGTCGCTCACCTTCTGCCCCTTCACACCGGGATTCGAGCGGAAGAAAGGCAGCCGGCTGTAGAGCATGGTCTGGTTGTCGCGGTTACGCAGCTCCACCACGAGGTTGTAGTTGCCCGACGGCAAGCCGCTGATGTCCAGGCTCCCGTACACCGGTACCGTCTTGGCGCTGTACTTGCGGCTCATCGTCTGCATGCCATCCATCCTCACCCCCGTCTCCTGCTGCTCTATGTAGGCCATGGCAAGGAACTGGCGGCGCTCCACCTCGAGGTCTATGTTGTACACCTCGTAGTAGAAGTTCAGCTGCTCCACCTGCTCCGGGAAGAAATCGCTCACGTAGGGCTCCATGTCGTAGCCGTGGCGCGAAAAGACGGTGCCCTCGCCCTGCGTGGGCGTGGCCTCCGACATGGTCTGCACCGACGACATCGACGGCCTCCGGTTGTCGTAGTTTATCACCACCCGCTCGCTCACCGTCACGGGCTGTGCCTCGCTACCCTTGTCGCGCAGCGTGATGTCTATCGTGTACACCCCGTTGCCCAGCGCAAACCGCTGCAGGTCGAGGAAGCTGAAGTCCAGCTCGTCCAGCGACGCCACCGTCGGGCTGTTCAGGTCGTACTTCTTCGCGAAGCACACCGAGTCGCCCGTCCGCGCCACCAGCGTCACCTCCACGGTGGCTCTGTACACGCCCGTCTCCTGCTGCTCGAACGCCATCGTCCACGCGTCGAACTGAAGGTAGGTCTCCACATACGACGACTGCTCGCCCGGCAGGTAGAACGTCGAGTAGCCGAACAGTGCCTGCATCTGCGCCGTGCACGGCACCGCGGCCGCCAACGCCAGTCCTATGAATGTCAATATCCGTTTCATATCACAGTCTATCTTGCTTGTTTGCGTCCTTTATAACGCAAAGCTAAATATATATATTGTACCCCGGCCGCAGATTTTTTTCCCCTCCCGTGCCGTCTGGGCAAAAAGAAAGCCGCCCGGTTTGCATCGGGCGGCTGTGTTGGTACCGCATATCAGAGTCGAACTGATGATCTTCTGCGTGAGAGGCAGATGTCCTGGACCACTAGACGAATGCGGCATTTTTTTGTGGCGGTATCGCTGTCGAAACCGAGTGCAAAAGTACGAACATTTTCCGAACCGGCCAAATTTTTTTGCAACAAATCGCATACTTCATTGTTACTCAGCACCGAAAATTTACCCTCCCCCCCCCCCCCCCCCCCCCCCCCCCCCCCCCCCCCCCCCCCCCCCCCC
>CAMVAA010000110.1 GCA_947165345.1 uncultured Bacteroidales bacterium | reverse complement strand
ATCCTGCACCATGTCGGCGGTGCTTTCGGTGGGATGGTTGATTATCTCCATCAGCTGCTCGGCGCCCGTGCGCAGCGGCATTGTGCTCGTCTGCTGTGCATGCGCACACGACACAATAAGTTGCGAGAATATTGCAACCCACAGCACCAGTCGTTTAACTCCTAACTCATAACTCATAACTCTTAACTCATAACTCTTAACTCCTCCCTGTGTGTCCGAAGCCGCCGCTGCCGCGCTCGGTGTCGCTGAGCTCCTGCACCTCTATGATTTCGGCCTGCTCGTGGCGGGCGATGACCATCTGGGCGATGCGCTCGCCGTCATTGATGACGAAGTCCTCATTGCTGAGGTTGATGAGGATGACGCATATCTCGCCGCGGTAGTCGGCATCGATGGTGCCGGGCGAGTTGAGCACCGTGATGCCCTTCTTCAGCGCCAGTCCGCTGCGCGGTCGCACCTGCGCCTCGTAGCCCGCCGGCAACTCCATGAAGAGCCCCGTCTTCACGAGTCCTCTCTCCATCGGCTTCAGCGTGATAGGTCCTTCGGGCAGATAAGCCCTCAAATCCATCCCCGCCGACTGCTGTGTCTCATACTTCGGTAGTGGGTGATGGCTGGTATTGACAATCTTGATATGCATATCCTGTAGTTTTTTTACGAAACGGCAACCGCACCCGTTTATTGTGCCTGGCCGACGCAATCGGCGGAAAAAAAGCATCATACCCATACTACAACCACCCCGACGGCGTTATCCTCTATCATGAGGATAGACCGACGGACGGCAACAGGCCACATAGCCTGTGCAGCAGCATATATCATCTTCGGCATCAACGTAGTTGTATGTCGCGACATAGCCACCGAGGGCGGCTTGCACCCCGTCGTGCTGTTCAGCATGCGGGCCTTGGTGGCCGGAGCCCTGTTCTGGCTTGTCTCGCTGCTGACGCCACGCGAACGGGTGCCCCTGCGTGACGTGATACGTCTCGCGGGCGCAGGGGTGTTGGGTCTGCTGACACCGCAACTCACCTTCCTCCACGCCATAGCACACACCACGCCGGTTGACCTCTCTGTGATGAGCACCACAACGCCCATCTTCACCATGTTCGTGGCCGCCATATTCTTGAAAGAACCCATTACATGGAAGAAGGCCCTCGGTGTGGCACTGAGCTTTGGGGGCATCCTATGGCTCATCCTCCAGAGCACCTTCGGCGGCAGCGGCGCCTCGGAGACCGAGCCGATAGGCATTGTCTACTGCTTCGCCAACTACATCGTCTTCGCTCTCTATCTCGGCACCTGCCGTCCGCCGATTGCCCGCTATTCTGTAGTGACGAGCATGAAGTGGATGTTCCTCTTCTCTTTCCTGCTCTCGCTGCCATTCACCATTCCTCACCTGCCGCATAGCGACTTCGGAGCAGTCCCCTCGGGCGTCTGGTGGGAGATAGGGTTCATGATTGTCTTCTCCACCTTCATCGCCTACTATCTCATCCCCATCGGACAACAGCGTATCAGGCCCACCCTGGTGAGCATGTACGGCTACCTGCAGCCCATCATAGCTATCGCCGTGGCCATAGAGACCGGCATGGACCGCCTGACGCTGACCAAGGTGGCTGCCGCCGCACTGGTCTTCGCCGGCGTATGGGTGGTGAACCGGAGCCGCGCCGCCGACCCGACGGCTGACAACCGCAAAATCAACACCTGAATACCGACACATCATGTACAGCTACGAATATCCACGTCCCATGCTCACCGCCGACTGCGTGGTGACCGACGGCCACGGACACGTGCTTCTGGTGCAGCGTGGACGCGACCCGTTCCGCGGCCAGTGGGCTCTGCCCGGCGGATTTATGGAAATGGACGAAACCATAGAACACTGCGCCGTGCGCGAACTCCAAGAAGAGACCGGCATCACTGCCGACGAGCGGCAGCTGCGGCTCGTCGGAGTCTACAGCGCTCCGGGACGCGATCCACGCGGCCGCACCGTCACCGCCGCCTACCACATCGCTCTTACTTCCACCATCGCCGCCTCGGCCGGCGACGACGCGGCAGCGCTGCGCTGGTGGCCTCTCTCTCAGCTCCCCCCGCTGGCCTTCGACCATGCCGCCATCGTAGCCGACGCGACAAAATAAGACGTTTTTGCACACACCTCCCGTGTATGTCGTTTTTTTTTCGTACTTTTGCCGCTGTATTGTCATAGCATAAATAGGGTACAATAATGAATATACTCCTCATCGGATCGGGCGGTCGCGAACACGCCATCGCCGTAAAGATTGCACACAGCGCACATTGCAGCAAGCTGTACATTGCTCCCGGCAACGCTGGCACCGCCAACGTGGGCGAGAATGTCGACCTGGACTCCATGGATTTCGAGGCTGTGGGCCGTTTCGTCATCGACCACCGCGTCGAGATGGTCGTGGTGGGACCTGAGGCTCCGCTGGTGGCCGGCCTCGCCGACCACTTCGCTGAGACGCCCGTGCTGAGCCATGTGAAGGTGATTGGTCCTCAGCGCCAAGGTGCCATGCTCGAAGGCAGTAAGGACTACGCCAAAGCCTTCATGATGCGCCACAAGATACCCACAGCACAATACCGCACCTTCACCCCCGACACTCTCTCCGATGGCCAGACTTTCCTCGAAAGTCTCCAGCCCCCCTACGTGCTCAAAGCCGACGGCTTGGCCGCCGGCAAAGGGGTGCTCATCATCGACACCCTTGACGAGGCAAAGCAGCAGCTGGCTGAGATGCTGGACGGCAAATTCGGCAGCGCCAGCGCCAGCGTAGTGGTGGAGGAATACCTCAGCGGCATAGAACTCAGCGTCTTCATCCTCACCGACGGCAGCCACTACCTGATGTTGCCGAGCGCCAAAGACTACAAGCGCATCGGCGAAGGCGACACAGGCCTCAACACCGGCGGCATGGGCTCGGTAAGCCCTGTGCCGTTCGCCGACAAAGAGTTTATGAAAAAAGTCGAGGACCGTATCGTGAAACCCACCGTACGTGGCCTCCGCGACGAGAAAATACCCTACAAGGGCTTCCTCTTCATCGGCCTCATGAACTGCAACGGTGACCCCTATGTCATTGAATACAACGTGCGTATGGGCGACCCCGAAACCGAGAGCGTCTTCCCGCGACTGAAGAGCGACGTCGTGGACCTCTTCGTACACACCGCCGAAGGCTCCCTCGACCAGTGCTCACTGACCGTCGACAGCCGTACGGCGGCCTGCGTGATGATGGTGGCCGGCGGCTATCCCGGCTCCTACGCCAAAGGTCTCCCCATAGACCTCGGAACCGACGCCGACGATGTACAGATATTCCATTGCGGCACACGCCGCGACGCCGACGGACAGCTGCTCACCAACGGCGGCCGGGTCCTCTGCGCCACAGCGCTGGCCCCGTCGTTGCCAGAGGCACTGCTGAAAAGCTACAACCGCGTCCACAGCATCGTCTGGGACAACTGCTACCTGCGCCGCGACATCGGCCAGGACCTGCTCAAACTGATGCAGTGACACGCACAACCGGCTATACAACATAAGAAGGTGTCCCATAAGTTTTGGGGCACCTTCTTTTACATAGACGGGCATTCACTATCCCCCGTCCGGGAGTTTTGACCGTATAGCCGTGTTAGTGTTGGACTAACTCTTGCTTACACCAGCTTCATACTCCTCTTGATGCTTTCAATCTTGGCGTCGAGGGCGTCGTTGGTCTTGTCGAAGCACTCCTTGCAGCACAGCTCGTCCTTGACCGAGAAGTAGAACTTGATCTTGGGCTCGGTGCCGCTGGGACGTACGGTGATCTTGTTGCCCTTGTCAGTGAAGAACTGCAGCACGTTGCTCTTCGGCAAGTCAATCTTGGTCACCTTGCCGGTCAGCAGGTCCTTGCTCTCCAGGCACTGGTAGTCTTTGATGCAGACCACTTTCTCGCCGTCAATCTCCGCGGGCGGATTCGAGCGGTAGTCGCGCATCATCTGCTGTATCTCCTCGGCGCCGCTCTTGCCCTTGCGCACCACGCTGAC
>CAMVAA010000109.1 GCA_947165345.1 uncultured Bacteroidales bacterium | reverse complement strand
TGCCGCACCGTGCGCGTGGCCTGACTTTGCGTGAAGTAGCGTATCGGCGATGCCGTTGCCACAAGACCCATCAGGGTCATAACCGTCAAGATTGCAATGCGTTTCATAAGGCATTTGTTTTTTGGGGTTCTATCTGTTAGTGCTGCAAAGTTACGAAAACTTTTAGACATAGCGCAAAAAACATGCTCTGCCGCACACGCTTGCCCACGCACACGCCGTACTCACTGCTTCCTGTAGTGGGGATGGAAGGCCTCGATGGTGTTGCGCAGTGCGTCGCGGGTGAGGTGGGTGTATATCTCTGTCGTGGAGATGCTTTCGTGGCCCAGCATCTCCTGCACGGCACGCAGGTCGGCCCCGTTCTCGACCAACTCGGTGGCGAAGCTGTGGCGCAGCGAATGGGGGCTGACCCGCTTGTCGATACCCGCCGCGTCGACGGCCCGCTGCAGCATGATGAAAACCATCTGGCGGCTCAAGTGGGTGCCGCGACGGTTTAGAAAGACATACTTCTCCTCGCCCGGCTTGGGCATGATGTGCGAGCGGATGGTGTGGATATACGTGAGGAGCATGCTGAGAGCATGCTCGTTGACTGGAACCCAGCGCTCTTTGTTTCCCTTTCCTATCACCCTCAGACACTGCTCGTCGGCATAGACGTTCGACAGCCGCAAGGCCACGAGCTCGGACACCCTCAGACCGCACCCGTAGAGAATCTCCACGATAACGTTGTTGCGGGCCTGGTCGGGCTGGCTAAGGTCGAAGGTACTCTGTATGGCGGTAATCTCGTCGTCGGAGAGTACGTCGGGCAGATGCTTGGACCGCAGAGGCAGGTCGAGCAGGTCGGCCGGGCTGTCCTTGATGGCGTCCTCCACGACCAGCATGTGGAAGAACATACGCCACCCGGCAATCATGCGGCGCTGCGACGAGGCGGCCAGTTCTATGTCCGAGAACTGCTTTAACAACAACTGCAGGTCATCGAGCGTAACATCTACTGGAGCAATGCCTTGCTCGGACATAAAAGACGCCATGTGAACGAAGTCGTGCATGTAGGCGGCGACACTGTTTTCGGCCAGTCCGCGCTCGAGGCGAAGATAGGCTTCGAAGTCGCGCCCATAGCGGCGCCACTCGCTGTCGAGGGCAGTGTACGTCACGGTTCTATATGTTGCAAGAATGTTACAATCAGCGACATAAAGTCCTCGTAATGCCCAAGGCCACAGCCGTCGCAGGTGTCCGTCGGGCTGTGGTAGCCGCCGTAAGGGCCGCCGAGAGTGTATATGAATATCGCCGGACACTCCGGCGTGAAGAACCAGTGGTCGCTGTTGGGCGCATTGTCCCGACGCCGAATGTCAGCGGCGTAAGAACGCTCGTTATTAATCTGTTGCAGCATATCAACGAAAGTAGTGGTTGAACGGTCGTTTGCATTCACAACCATCAGGCCTTCGTCTCCGCCACAGAAGAGGTCTATATTAATCAACAGCTTCACCTTAGCCATACTAATCAGCGGGTGCTCAACGAAGTAACGAGAGCCGACAAGCCCGGCTTCCTCACCGCCGAAGAGCAGGAACACATAGGTATAGTGCCCGCGCTGCTGATTGATGCGACGGGCCAGGTCGAGCACGGCGGCGGTGCCGCTGGCGTTGTCGTGGGCGCCGGGGAAGATGGTGTCGCCGCTCATGCCGAGGTGCTCGTAGTGGGCGGTGAAGACAATCATGGAGTCCACCTCGCCGGGGATATAACCGCAGACATTCTGCGAACGGTAGCCGGCACGGACTATCGGCGGGACGGTCCGGGTCTGGGGGAAGCGGAAGTACTGAAAGTACTTGTCGCAAAGCGGCTTGACCCCGTTAGCGAGGAATTCGTTGCGCACATACTCCGCGGCTATCGAGTCGCCCCCCTTCTGCATGCCGCGGCCGAACATAGCGGGCGAGGCGAGATCGCAGACTACACGCCTGGCATAGTTGCTGTCCTGCGCACCAAGCAAGTCGCTGAGGCCAAGGAAGATAAAAGCAAACGTCAGAAGCCGGGCATGTCTATCCATAGAGTAGGAAGCATTAATATGAAACCTATCACGATAAGGGCGACGATGAACTTCCACACCCATTTGAGCCATGTGCCGTAGGGTATGCGTGCGACGCCGAGCACGCCAATCAGCACGCCACTGGTGGGCGTGAGCATATTGGTGAAACCGTCGCCGAACTGGAATGCCAGGACGGTGGTCTGTCGGCTGATTTCCATGAGGTCGGCGAACTGCGTCATGATGGGCATGGTGAGTGCCGCCTTGGCGGAACCGCTGGGCATCACCACGTTAAGAAGAGTCTGGAAGAGATACATAGCCCCGAGCGAGACCACCTCGCCCGTCTGCGCCAACGAGTTCGAGAGAGCGTAGAGGAGAGTGTCTATGACGTGGCCATCCTTGAGAATGAATATGATACCGCTGGCGAGGCCCACCACGATGGCGGCCGAGAGAATGTCCTTGCACCCGGCGAGGAAGAGCTTGGCGATATCGTCGGCCGACTGGCGGTCTATGATGCCGGCGATGATACCCATGGCGAGGAAGAGAGCCGAGATTTCGGTGATGTACCAATCCGACGCCAGCACGCCGACCACGAGGGCCGTCACGGTGGCGAACAGCAGCAAGAGAATGAGAACGTGGCGAATGCTAAGCTGCGTGTGCTCAATACCCTGCTGACGCTCGCGCCAGTAGGCGTCGAGCTTGTAGACCGGAGAGCGCTCGGGGCAGGCTTTTACGCGGTGGGCATACCACAGCACGAAGGCGATGCCTATCACAGTGAGCACCACCCAGCAGAACATCCTGTATTCCAAGCCCGAGAAGAGCGGCACGCCGGCGATGCCCTGCGCGATACCGACGGTGAAGGGATTGAGCATGGCGCCGGCAAAACCCACGTGCGCAGCCACATAGCACATGCAGACACCCACAATGCTGTCGTAGCCCATACGGACAGCCAGGGGGATGAACACCACCACAAAGGCGATGGTCTCCTCGCTCATGCCGAAGAGGGCACCGAAGAGACTGAAGAGCAGCATGACAAGGGTGATGATGATATTGTCGACACCGAGCGCGCGGACCAGCCTGTAGCGGCTCATGCGCTGCACGTGTCGCAGAAAGGCCATCACCCCCACGTCGATGGCGTGGCTATTGTTCAAAATCCAGAAGGCGCCGCCGACAATGAGAATGAAGACAATGATGTCGGCCTTGTCGACGAAGCCGTTGAAGAGGGCGCTGAAGACCTGCCACGTCTGAGGTGCTGCGTCGACGCGATGGTAGGAATCGGCCACCACCACCTCGCGCCCATCGACGACGTTCCTCATATACTCGCCGGCCGGCACCACCCACGTCAGCACAGCCGCCAACACGATGAGGGCAAAGACGATAACAAAAGTGTGCGGTATGCGTTTCATAGTATCAGGAGGCTGAATTGCAGGGGTTTGCGTTGAATGCCAGGTGGGTGTTGCGGAAGCGGGGGTCGGAGCTGACGTCGGTGCCGAACCAGGACGGGGGGACGAAGGCGTCGGCGGCTTCGACGGAGGGGAACTCCACCTCGACGAGGCACAGGCCCTCGTGGGCGCCGTGGAAGAGGTCGAGCTCGGCGGTGTACTGCCCCACGGGGATGCGGTAGCGGGTCTTGCAGACCAACTGGCCGTCGCATTTGCGGCGCAGGGCGGCGTACTTGTCGGCCGAGAGGGCGAACTCCTCCTCGCGGTTGACGATGGCTGAGGTGGCGGAGCGCACCTTCTCCTTGACGGTCAGGATATAGGCGTCGCCCATCCGGCGGATGCGCAGGGTGGGCGACGTGCAAAGATAGCCTTGCTCAATCTCTACAGAAGGATAGTCGTCGAGATTGGATGGTGTTTCATTGACAAGATATTTGCGCTCGATTTCCATCAGAGCGTGGCGAGGTAGTCGGAGACGTTCTTCTCGATGCGTGCGGCCACGTCGGCGCAGTCGTCGGCCTTCTGGAAGCGCTCGCCGGTGATGTGCTCGTAGAGCTCGATGTAGCGGTCGCTGATGCTGTTGACGATTTCGTCGGTCA
>CAMVAA010000108.1 GCA_947165345.1 uncultured Bacteroidales bacterium | reverse complement strand
GTGTATTCCAGAAACTGGACCAGCTGCGTCGACATGAACTCCATGAAGCCACCTGACGATAACAAACTAAACATTTTTCCGTAAGTTTTAAGTTTTGAGTCCTAAGTCTCAGGTCGAAATGACATCCTTCTTCAGTCCGTCAGCAACCTGCGGCCTAAAAACCTATAGCTTTATCCAATCACTACCAGCACATCGCCTTCCAGCACGCTGTCGCCCTTGCGGACCTTCACTTCCTTCACCGTTCCGGCGGTGTCGCTCTCGATGTTGTTCTCCATCTTCATGGCCTCGAGCAGGACAACGGTCTGACCGGCTTTCACACTGTCGCCCACGTTGACGAACACGTCGAGGATGGTGCCGGGTAGGGGAGTGGTCACCTTGCTGCCTGCGGCGGAAGCACTGGCTTTCGGTGCACTTGCCGTTGCAGGGGCTGCGGCCACAGGACGCGGTGCACTGACGGCGGCTTTCTTGGGCTGCTTGATCTCCTGGTCGACAGTGACAACATATTCCGTGCCGTTCACCTCGAGTTTAATCTCCTGGCCTTCTATTTCGTTGATGTCGACAGTATAGTCGTTGCCGTTTATTTTAAGTTTGTAGTTTTTCATCTTATCTTCTGTTGTTGAAATACTGGTTCATGTTGTAATACTTGGCGTTCCAGGGTGTCCATTCGCGCTCCACCTTCTGTATGGTGATTACCGTCTCCTCCTCGTCGTGTAGTTCGTTGTTGTAGAGGTGGATTGCGGCGGCTATGGCAGCGTAGACCTCGCCCTCTTGGTTGGCGGCCTGCGCGGCGGCGGCAATGGCGGCGCCGCCTTTCTTCTTCTTCTCGCCTTTCTTCTTCTTGTCCATGTCCTGCATCAGCTTGCCGGAGCCGGAAAGGATGAGGGCAATGCACACCAAGGCCAGGAAGACTACGGCCACGGCTACGGCCGTGAGGCCGATACCCACGGGGTCGCTCTGTTTTATCTTCTCGGCCTGCTTGGCTACACGGTAGTGGTGGGTCCTGATTTCGCCGGTGGCGAACTTCTCGAAGTCGAGACCATGGAGCGGAAGGATGTTGATGTCGTAGCCGTAGGAGTTGCGACCGACGACAATTAATGCACCGTGCTCACGGTGTACGGCATACATCGGGCTGCTGAACGGGCGGCGTGCCAGCTCGTGCATCTCTGCGTCGAGGATGGCCAGGTATGCGGTATCGTTCACGGCCGAAGCCAGCACCAATATATATGGTCCCATGGCCGAGACACTGACAGGACGCAGTATGTTCTTCAGGTCGTGGCGTTTGTAGGTGTCGTCGGTCTTGTAGCTCGCTATGGTGTCCATCGTCTCCACAGACACGAGGTGGACCGTATTCTCCACACTGTCTATCGCCACGAAGGCGCCGAGCTCGGGCGCATAGCAGATTTTCACGCTTTGGAAGTCCACAGAGGGCGTCAACGCATGCATCGGGCATCCGGCATGGGGCGGCTCCTGCTGTGGCGCGTGGGGGGCACCGGCCACGGCATCGGGGCCGCCGTGCCCACCGTGGTGGGGCTGGGGCGCCGCCATCGCTGTGACCGTAGCGATACTCAGCAGACCTGCGACAAGCAGTTTATCAAGTGTTTTCATCTACTAATCTCTTTGTTTTTAACATCAAAACCAAGTGGTAATCCGGCGCACCGACGGTGCGCCGGATTGTTGTCCTGAGATTTGCCTTATTTGGCAGCCTCTTTGGGGCACTCTTTGCCTTCAGCCTTGCAGCATTTCTCACCTTCGGCTTTCTGGCAGCCTTCCTTGCCTTCTTTGCAGCAGGCCTTGGTGCTGTCCATGGCCATGCCTTCGGCTTTGCAGCACATGGCGGTGTCGCCCTCGGCTTTGCAGCACTTCTTCTCGCACTGCTCGGTGGCGGCGCAAGTGGTGTCCTCGGTAGCCTCGGCGGCTTTGTTGTTGCAGGCAGTCATGGCGATCATGGCCATGGCGGCGAAAGCGGTTAACAGAACTTTCTTCATTTTGTTTTGATGTTTGTTTGTTGGTTATTATAATAAATGATTGGTTTGTATCCTTGTTCCCGATTAGAGCGGCAAGTTGCAGTGCTTCTTCATCGGCAGGGTGTCCTTCTTGGTCTGCAGGGCCTGAAGGGCACGGATGACGCGGAAGCGCGTGTTGCGCGGCTCAATCACATCGTCGATATAGCCGTACTTGGCGGCGTTGTACGGATTGGCGAACAGGTCGTTGTACTCCTTCTCCTTCTCGGCTATGAACTTGGCCTTCTCCTCGGGGTCGGTGATTTCCTTCAGGGCACGGCCGTGCAGCACCTCGGTGGCACCGCTGGCTCCCATGACGGCAATCTGGGCCGTGGGCCAGGCATAGTTGATGTCGGAGCGCAGCTGCTTGCAGCTCATCACGATATGGGCACCGCCGTAGCTCTTGCGCAGGGTGACGGTAACCTTCGGGACCGTGGCCTCACCGTAGGCGAAGAGCATCTTCGCGCCGTGGGCGATAACACCGTTGTACTCCTGGCCTGTGCCGGGCAGGAAGCCGGGCACGTCGACCAGCGTCACCAGCGGAATATTGAAAGCGTCGCAGAAACGGACAAAGCGGGCTCCCTTGCGCGAAGCGTTGCAGTCCAGCACGCCAGCCATCGCTTTGGGCTGGTTGGCCACAATGCCGACGCTCATGCCGCCCATGCGGGCAAAGCCAACCACGAGGTTCTTGGCAAAGTTCTCGTGCACTTCGAGGAACTTGCCGTCGTCGACGATGGCTCCTATGACCTGCTTCACGTCATAAGCCTCGTTCGGGTTTTCGGGTATTATGCTGTTCAGCGAGTCCTCCAAGCGGTCTATGGGGTCTTCGGTGGCCACGAAGGGGGCCTCCTCAAAGTTGTTGCTCGGAATATAGCTCACCAGGTCGCGGATAAGCTGCAGCGTGGCCTCCTCGGTCTCGCCCACAAAGTGGGCCACACCGCTCTTGGTGGCGTGCACCATGGCTCCGCCCAGCTTGTCCACCGTGACGTCTTCGCCCGTGACGGTCTTCACAACCTTCGGGCCGGTGAGGAACATATAGCTGTTCTCTTTGCTCATGAGGATGAAGTCGGTCAGGGCCGGGCTGTATACCGAACCGCCGGCGCAGGGTCCGAAGATGGCGCTGATCTGCGGCACCACTCCGCTGGCCAATATGTTGCGCTCGAATATCTCGGCGAATCCGGCCAGTGCGTTGATACCCTCCTGAATACGGGCTCCGCCCGAGTCGTTCAGCCCGATAACCGGGGCTCCGACTTTCATGGCCTGGTCCATAACCTTGCATATCTTCAATGCCATCGTCTCGCTCAGCGAACCGCCAAACACGGTGAAATCCTGCGCGAAGACATATACCATACGTCCGCCTATGGTGCCGTAGCCGGTCACCACGCCGTCGCCGAGGTACGACTTCTTCTGCATGTCGAAATTGGTGCAACGGTGCGTAACGAACATGTCGAACTCTTCGAACGACCCCTCGTCGAGCAGCAGGGCGATGCGCTCGCGGGCTGTCAGTTTGCCCTGGGCGTGTTGCTTGTCGATGCCTTTCTGGCCGCCGCCGATCTTGGCCTCGCTGCGCTTGTCGAGCAGTTCCTTTATCTTTTGTTCAAAAGCCATAATAACTATTGTTTGGTTGTTTGATTGCTTTGTTGAATGTGTGTTATTTGCAGCAGAACTCCGTGAGCACGCCAAGGGTCGACTTGGGGTGCAGGAACCCTATGTGGAGCCCCTCGGCTCCCGGTCGGCTCTGCTGGTCTATCAGGCGCACTCCCTTGTCTTTGGCTTCGTTCAGCGCCTTGTCCGTGTCTTCCATGGCGAAGGCTATGTGGTGCATCCCACCCTTGCCTCCGTTCTTCTCTATAAACGTGGCAATCGTGCTCTCCGGGCTCGTCGGCTCCAGGAGCTCTATCTTCACGTCGCCGCAGCGGAAGAAGGCTGTCTTCACTTTCTGGTCTTTCACCTCCTCGATGGCGTAGCATTTCAGGCCCATCACGTCTTCCCAATAGCGGATGGCCTCGTCGAGGTTCGTCACGGCAATGCCGATGTGTTCAATGTGCGAAGGTATCATAGTATTTATATTTTTATATTGTTGTCTCTTGTCCTGTGGCTATACCCTTAATCGTCACACTCTTATGGTACGCGTATGCCACAATTTGAAAGTGCAAATATAAGAATAATTCTCGACATGAAAAGAAATCCACTATTATTTTTTTTAATAGTGGATGCTTTTTTTGCCGATGTCCGGAATATGAATGCGATAGGTCGAATGGAATGCCGCTCCCCTGTGTTGAGGCATCCCGCTCCGTCCACGGTCGGTTCTTTGCCTCTTTCCATACCCCGAAACAGGCACCCTCTCTACCCCCTCTCTGGGTCCTCTCTGGGTCCTCTCTGGGTCCTCTCTACC
>CAMVAA010000107.1 GCA_947165345.1 uncultured Bacteroidales bacterium | reverse complement strand
GCACCTTGGCGTCGCGACGCAGAGCCTTAGCATCCTTTTTCCCTACGTTCTCGCGAAGAGAACCGCTCATTGATACTACTCTCATTTTGTTTTGATTTGTTGGTTTGTTAATACTTTATTTATTGCGTAAAGCAGAAAGATAATCGCCTTCTTGTAACGGCTTGACTCCTGCCTACTTAACTCCTGTCTCCTGTCTACTGACTGCTGCCCGCTGACTGCTGACTGCTGACTGCTGCCTACTCGTTCATCCTCTTGATGACCCCCTTGTGGTGCAGCGTCGTCTCGTACAGGTTGTCCAGACTCTCGTAGTTCACCACGCGGCGTATGGCCTCGGCCAGCAGCCAGTCGCAGCTCAGAACGTGAATCTTCGGACTCTCACGCTTCAGCGGTATCGTGTCGGCCACCACCAGCTCCTCAAGCTCCGAGGCTTCCACCTTCTCGATGGCCTGCCCGCTGAGCACAGGGTGGGTAATCATGGCGCGCACACTCTTGGCTCCGCTCTGCTTGATGATGCTCGCGGCCTTGCAGATCGTGCTGCCAGTGTCGATAATGTCGTCCAGCAGGATGACATGCTTGCCCTCGACATTGCCGATGAGCCGCATCTCCCCAATCTCATTGGGCTTGTTGCGGTGCTTGTAGCAAATCACAAAGCTGTTGTTCAGCGTCTTGGCATACGTGCCGGCGCGCTTGCTGCCACCCATGTCGGGGCTGGCGAACATCACATCCTCGATGTCGAACTTCTCGCGGATATAGGGCATGAAGAGGCTCGAACCGTAGAGGTGGTCCACCGGAATATTGAAGAAGCCCTGGATCTGGTCGGCATGGAGGTCCATGGTGATGACCCGGTCCACTCCGGCCGTCATAAGCATGTCGGCGATAAGCTTCGATGCGATAGGCACATGGGGCTTGTCCTTGCGGTCCTGACGTGCGAAACCGTAATAGGGTATTACGGCGACAATCTTCTCTGCCGAAGCGCGCTTCGCAGCGTCGATCATCATCAGCAGTTCAAACAGATTGTCAGTCGGGGGGATGGTGCTCTGGATGATGAATACTATGCCGCCGCGGATCGTCTCCTCATACGAAGGCTGGAACTCGCCGTCGGCATACTGAAAAACCGTGGAATTGCCCAGCGGAATACCATAGATCTCCGCCACTCGACGTGCCAGGTTCTCGGTGGCACGACCGGCAAAAATGAACACCTTGTCAGAACATTTGTTGTCCATTAGTCTGTTGATTTATAGTTTGTTTGTCTATTGTTTGGACCGGTTTTTCTCCACCAAATCCGTTTGCAAAGATACACTTTTTCTGTCACCTGGCAAAAAATATTTTGTCACTTCGAAAAAAGTGCGTACTTTTGCACCCGCTTTCCAACAGTGGAAAGCCCTTTGCCCTGGTGGTGGAATGGTAGACACGGTAGACTCAAAATCTGCTGCCGGCAACGGCGTGAGGGTTCAAGTCCCTCCCGGGGTACAAAACAGGCACTGAACATCAGTGCCTGTTTTCTTATATAAGTATAGTATACTATAAATTTCCCCCTGTCCAGCCAGCATGTTCCGCCTCCCCCAACGCCCGGAACTGGCCAATATCAACCACCCCCTCTCTACCCCTCCTCTGGGTCCCCTCCACCCCCAAAATAATATTCAACTTTCTATTTTCAATTTTCAATCCCCCCTCCTCGCCCCCCAAAACTTACCACTTACCACTTCCCATTTTCCACTTTCCACTCTCCACTCTCCACTTTCAACTTTCCACTTTTCACTTGAAAACGTGCGCCGTACGTTATTATTTTTCCTCTGTCGGCGCCCATGTCGGGAAAAATGTGTACTTTTGCCGTCCAAAATCCCCGGGGGGGGATACAACAGCACACAGCATGGCCAAGAAGACAGACACCGAGTCGCCGCTGATGAAGCAGCACGCCGAGATGAAGAAGAAGTTCCCGGACGCGATACTCCTGTTCCGCGTCGGCGACTTCTATGAGACCTTCGGCGAGGACGCGCGCGAGGCGTCGCGCATCTTGGGCCTGACGCTGACGCGCAAAGCCTCCGGCGGCGGCTCCTACTGCGACCTCGCCGGCATCCCCTACCACGCCGTCGAGCAGTACCTGCCACGCCTCGTCCGCGCCGGCAAGCGCGTGGCGATATGCGAGCAGCTCGAGGACCCGAAGAGCGCCAAAGGCCTCGTCAAGCGCGGCATCACCGAGCTCGTCACCCCGGGCGTGGCCTACAACGACATGGTGCTAGAAGTCAAGGAGAACAACTTCCTCTGCGGCCTGCACCTGACCGACTCCGTCCACGGCGTCAGCTTCCTCGACGTCTCCACCGGCGAGTTCTACGTCGCACAAGGCGACCTGGCCTATATCGACAAACTCCTCGGCAACTTCCACCCCTCCGAGGTGGTCCTCCAGCGCAAGAAGCTCCGCTGGTTCCAGGAACACTTCGCCGAGCGCTACTACTGCAACACCTTCGACGACTGGGTCTTCACGCCCGACTTCGCCAACGAGCTGCTCCTGAAGCAGTTCGGTACCGCCAGCCTCAAGGGCTTCGGCGTCGACGACCTCGACATGGGCATCGTCGCCGCCGGCGCCGTGCTCTACTACCTGCAGGACACGCAGCACGACCGCACGCAGAACATCACACGCCTCAACCGCGTCGAGCGCGACCGCTACGTCTGGCTCGACAAGTTCACCGTGCGCAACCTCGAACTCGTCGGCTCGCCCAACGAGAACGCACGCACCCTCCTTGACGTGCTCGACCAAACCCTCACCCCCATGGGAAGCCGCCTCATGCGCCGCTGGATGCTGATGCCGCTCAAAGAGGTGGCGCCCATCGAGGAGCGCCTCTGCGTGGTGGACACGCTCGTGCGCGACGCCACGCTCCGCCAGGCTCTGGCGTCTCAGGTGAAGGCCATCGGCGACCTCGAACGCCTGATTACCAAGGCCGCCGTGGGCCGCATCAACCCGCGCGAGATGCTGCAGCTCAAACGCTCGCTCGAGGCCGTGGCCGAGGTGCAGCGCCTCTGCTCCCAAAGCGGCAGCAAGGCCCTGGCCTCCACCGCCGAAAGGCTCAACCCCTGTCCCGCCCTCGCCGAACGCATCGGCCGCGAGGTGCGCGAAGAACCGCCCGCCAAGGTGGAAAAAGGCGGCGTCATGGCCGACGGCGTGAGCGACGAGCTCGACCGCCTCCGCAGCATGGCCGGCTCAGGCAAGGAATACCTCGCCGCGCTCCAGCAGAAAGAAAGCGAGGCCACCGGCATACCATCACTCAAGATAGGCTTCAACAACATCTTCGGATACTACTTCGAAGTATATAACACCCACAAAGACAAGGTGCCGGCCCACTGGACGCGGCGCCAGACGCTCACCAACGCCGAGCGCTACATCACTCCCGAACTGAAAGAATACGAGGACCAGATTCTCGGCGCCGAGGAGCGCATGCTCGCCCTCGAGGTACAGCTCTTCGCACAGCTCACCGCCGAAGTGGCCGCCCACGTCGAGCCGATTCAGTACGACGCCCAGCTCGTCGCCCGGCTCGACTGCCTGCTGAGTTTCGCCGAAGTGGCCCTCGGCGGCAACTACTGCCGCCCCGAACTCGACGAAGGCGACCGCATCGAAATCGTCGAAGGGCGCCACCCCGTCATCGAAACCCAGATGGCCCCCGGCGAGCAGTACGTGAGCAACGACGTCACCCTCGACAACGAGGAGCAGCAAATCATGATTATCACCGGCCCCAACATGAGCGGTAAGTCGGCCCTGCTCCGCCAGACGGCCCTCATCGTCCTCATGGCGCAGATGGGCTCCTACTGCCCCGCCCGCAAGGCACGTATCGGCGTGGTGGACAAGGTGTTCACCCGCGTCGGCGCAAGCGACAACATCTCGAGCGGCGAGTCCACTTTCATGGTCGAGATGAACGAAACGGCCAGCATCCTCAACAACGTCAGCAGTCGCAGCCTCGTCCTGCTCGACGAAATCGGCCGCGGCACCTCCACCTACGACGGCATCTCCATCGCCTGGGCCATCACCGAATACCTGCACGAAAACACCAAGGCCCGCGCCAAAGTGATGTTCGCCACCCACTACCACGAACTCATCGACATGGAAAAAGAGTTCGCGCGCATCAAGAACTACCACGTCAGCGTCAAGGAGTTCGACGGCCGCGTCATCTTCCTGCGCAAGCTCGTCCCAGGCGGCAGCGAGCACAGCTTCGGCATCCATGTGGCCCGCCTCGCCGGCATGCCGCCGCAGGTCGTCAACCGCGCCGACACCATCCTCAAACGCCTCGAAGGAGAGAGTGCCGCCGACGCTGCGCAAAACGGCAAAAAAATGAAAAAAACGGCCCCCGCCACCCCGAAAACGGACGCCCCGGCCGGCTATCAGCTCAGCTTCATCCAACTCGACGACCCGACGCTCCTCGAAATCCGCGACCGCATTCTGGATATTGATATTGATACACTTACACCGCTCGAAGCACTCCTCAAACTGAACGAGATAAAGAAAATTGTTTCGAAAAAGTGAAAAAATATTTTGCCAGTTCCAAAAATGTTTGTACTTTTGCACCCGCTTTCGAAAGACAGGAAGCGCCGTAAAAAGCTCTTGCGGAAATAGCTCAGTTGGTAGAGCACGACCTTGCCAAGGTCGGGGTCGCGAG
>CAMVAA010000106.1 GCA_947165345.1 uncultured Bacteroidales bacterium | reverse complement strand
GACGGCACGAAGGTGGCCTTCGTGCGCGACAACAACCTCTCCTGGATGGACCTCGAGACGTTGGAGGAGCACGCCATCACGACGGACGGCAAGGTGAATGAGATTATTAACGGCACCACGGACTGGGTGTACGAGGAGGAGTTCGCCATCACGCGGGGCTTCCGGTGGAGCCCTGACTCGAAGAAAATAGCCTACATGCGCTTCGACGAGAGCGCGGTGAAGGAATACAACATGCAGATGTGGGGAGCCTTGTACCCAGAGGATTACAAATACAAATACCCCAAGGCCGGCGAGGATAACTCGAAGGTGAGCCTACGCATCTATAAACTGGAAAGCGGCAAGACCCAGTACCCCCTGCTGGCGGGAAAAGAGAACGCGGTGGGAACACCAACGAGCGGCGAGTGGGAGTACTTGCCCCGCTTCCAGTGGGCCAACACCAATACCCTCGCTTTTATGCGCATGAACCGTCTGCAGAGCCACATGCAGATTCTGACAATCAACACGGACAAGGATGGCGCTGAGCCCGACGCCACCATATACGACGAACAGTGCGACACATACGTCGAGGTGCCCGACACATGGCAGTTCATTACCGTGGGCAAAGGCAAGAAGGCGCAGGAGCAAATGTTGATTACCAGCGAGCGCGACGGCTACCGTCACATCTACCTCTACGGCATGGACGGCAAGCTGGTCAAGCAGGTGACCACCGGCGAGTGGGAGGTGTGCGAGGTGGCGGGCGTGGATGTCAAAAGCCAGCGGCTCTACTACACCAGCCGCGAGCACGGCGCCATCAACAAGAGTCTCTTCGTCATAGGCTTCGACGGCAAAAAGAAGAAATGCCTGAATTATAGCCAATCGAATATAATCAGCATATACCCCAACTTCATCGGCACCGATTACTCCTTCACTAAAGACTTTAACGCCCCCACAAGCGGCGGCACCTATAACGCCACCTTCAGCGATGGCTGCAAATACTACATCTGCACCTACAGCAATGCCAACATGGCACCGGCTTACACGCTGCATGACGCCAATGGCAAACTGATCAAGGTGCTGCAGGACAACGCTGACCTGCAAAAGAAGATGTCCGACTACGGCACCAGCCACAAGCAGTTCGGCACCTTCACCACCTCAACCGGCACCGAGCTCAACTGCTACACTATCAAGCCTGCCGACTTTGATGCCAACAAGCGCTACCCCGTGCTTATCTACGTCTACGGTGGTCCCGGCAACCAGCAGGTGACCAACAGCTACGGCTACAGTGACTACTACTGGTACCACATGCTGGCTGATAAGGGCTACGTGGTCTTCTGCTTCGACGGCAGAGGCACCGGTGGACGCGGTGCAGCTTTCAAGAAGCAGACCTATGCCGACATGGGCCGCATGGAGTGCGAGGACGCCATCGAGGCCGCCCGATGGCTGGGTCGGCAGTCGTGGGTCGACAAAGACCGCATCGGCATCTGGGGCTGGAGCTTTGGCGGGTACCTAAGTACCCTTTCACTGCTCAAGGGCAACGATGTCTTCAAGTCCGCCATCGCCGTAGCTCCGGTGATGAACTGGCGCTACTACGACAACATCTACACCGAGCGCTACTTGGGTCTGCCGCAAGACAACGCCAAGGGCTACGATGAGAACTCGCCGCTCAACTTTGCCGACCGCCTGCAGGGCAACTACCTGCTGATTCACGGCACGGGCGACGACAACGTGCACTTCCAGAATAGTGCAGAGATGGTAGAGCGGTTGGAGAATGCCGGCAAGCAGTTCGAATTCCGCATCTACCCCAACAAAAACCATAGTATCTACGACGCTACGGGCAACACGAGGCTCAACCTCTACCAACTGATGACCGACTTCATACTTAGAAAATTATAAGACAATGAAAAAGATATTATTATTGGGCTTGATCGGCCTAATGGGACTGGTGTGCAATACGAGCCATGCCCAGTTCAGCGACTACGGCGTACGAGGCAGCCTCGGTATAGCCACCGTAAGCGACAACCTGACAACCAAGTCGCCCATTCTCGGCGTCGGCGTCGGTGGATATATCAATCTTACCTTTGCAAAAAGCAAAAGTGTACTGGCTGAGATATTCTATCTGCAAACAGGGCTCAACATTGTGCGTCGCGGCCGCAACTTCGAGGAGGTGCTTGAGCAGAATAACAACTTGCACTACTGCGAGGGCTACTGCAAGGCATGGTACATACAGTTACCCATCCTGGCCGGAGTCCACATGGAACTGCCTGTGCGGCAAGAAGGGCATATCGTGGGCGTATTTCTCGGCCCGGCAATAAGTTTCGGTCTTTTCGGCTCATATACCGAACGTATGATTAACCCATTTTATACCGACCGCAGTGTCAATTACGACCTCAGCCGCTACGGCACCGATGCCGACCGACGTGCTTTCAATCACATCAACCGGCTCGACGTCAGTGCCATTATAGGTGTAAGCTACGAGCATGGACCACTGGTACTCTCGCTCTATGTCGACCACGGATTCCTGCCAGTATCTAAGGAGAGCGATCCACTGCGCATCATAGACAACAGCCAGACCACCGCCGCCAACCGTATCAGTGACGAAATCAGCGCTGGAAACAACAGCGCCTACATGCTCAGCTTGAGCTATCGCCTTGGCACGTTCGCAAAATAGGACAGCGGCGTTAACACAATAAAGCATCTAAACATTCAATCATCCAACAAATGGTAAGAGTCCGTTTTGCCCCGTCTCCCACGGGGCCCCTCCACATCGGCGGAGTCCGCACTGCCCTCTATAACTACCTCTTCGCCCGCCAACAAGGCGGTAAGATGATTCTCCGAATCGAAGACACCGACCAGACCCGCTTCGTACCCGGTGCCGAACAATACATCATCGAGGCCCTCGACTGGCTGGGAATACAGTTCGACGAGGGTGTTCATATAGGTGGTCCCTTCGGTCCTTACCGTCAGAGCGACCGCAAGGCTCTCTACCGCCAATATGCCGACCAACTGCTTGCCGACGGATGGGCCTACTACGCCTTCGACCGCCCCGAAGCCCTCGAGGCCAAACGTAAAGAATACGAGGCCCAAAAGAAGACTTTCCAGTATGACTGCAACACCCGCAGCCAGATGGAGAACAGCCTCAGCCTCGGAATGGAGGAGGCGCAGCGCCGCATAGACGCCGGCGAGCCCTATGTAGTCCGTTTCCGGTTCCCCGAAAACATAGACATCACAGTCCATGACCTCATCCGCGGAGACGTCACCATGAACTCCCGTCTGCTCGACGACAAGGTGCTCTTCAAGTCCGACGGCATGCCAACATACCATCTGGCCAACATCGTCGACGATCATCTGATGGAGATTACCCACGTCATACGCGGCGAGGAGTGGCTGCCCAGCGCACCGCTGCACGTGATGCTCTACCGCGCCTTTGGCTGGGAATCCACCATGCCGCAGTTCGCACACCTGCCCCTGCTCCTCAAACCCGAGGGCAACGGCAAGCTCAGCAAGCGCGACGGCGACCGCTTAGGCTTCCCCGTCTTCCCGCTCGAGTGGCACGACCCCAAGAGCGGCGAAGTCTCCAGCGGCTACCGCGAACAGGGCTACCTCCCACAAGCCGTGGTCAACATGCTGGCCCTCCTCGGCTGGCACCCAGGCACCGACCAGGAACTCATGTCCATGGACGAGCTCATTCGCCTCTTCGACATAAGCCATATCAGCAAGAACGGCGCCAAATTCAGCCTCGACAAGGCAAAATGGTTCCAGCACGAGTACTTCCAGCAGCTCAGCGACGAACAGGTGGCCGCCCTACTGGAGAAAGAGGTGCTTGAGCGCGGCATAACAGCAAACCACGATTACCTGCAACGCGTTGCCGCCATGATGAAGGAGCGCATCACCTTCCCCTCCGAGCTGTGGGACACCTGCTCCTACTTTTTCGTAGCACCCACCGAATACAACGAGAAGGACGTCGCCAAACGCTGGACCCCGGACATGCACATCCACATGCAGAAAGTCATCGACATCCTGAACACCGTCCCCTTCGAACACGACGCCATTCACCACGCCCTCCTTGACGAATACATTGCCGCCAACAGCCTCAACACCGGCAAGGTGATGAACTCCCTGCGTATCGCCGTCGTGGGCCGCACCGTGGGACCGGACATGATAACCCTCATCCTCACCATCGGCAAGCAAGAGACCATCCGGCGCGTGGAGAGGGCCATCGAGAAGCTGAGCTGACAATTGTCGCGGACCAATCGCCCGCCTATCACAGAATAACAAAGGACCTACAATATGAAGAAAAACACCATTATCTATGCCGTCGTGGCCACCGTCGCTCTCGGCCTCGCGGCTTGCAACAACACCAACAGCAAACAGAATGCCGAAGCCTCGGCCCCCGTGGTGGCAGAAGGCGGCCTGAAAATCGCCTATGTCAACACCGACACCCTGCTGGCCAAATACCAGTACGCCATCGACATGGAGCAGGAACTCGTGGCCTACAAGGAGCAGCAGGAGCGCTACTACCAGCAGCAGACCACCCAGTTCCAGACCGACTACCAGAACTACCTCAAAAACGGGGCCAGCATGACCCTCACACAGCAGCAGCAGAAAGAGGCGGAACTCAAACAGCGCGCCGAGCGCATGGCCACCCTCGAGCAGGAACTCATGGCCAAAGTTGCTGACCGTCAGGTGGCCGAGAACACCAAGCTCCTCAACGCCATCTTCGCCTTCATCCGCGAATACAACGCCGCCAACCAACAGTTCGACCTCATCCTCCGCAAGAGCTTCAACGACACTCCCGTCCTCTACGCCAACCCCGCCATGGACATCACCGACGAAATCCTCGCCGGCCTCAACGAGGAGTACAAAAATATCAAGGACAAAT
>CAMVAA010000105.1 GCA_947165345.1 uncultured Bacteroidales bacterium | reverse complement strand
TAGAGAGGACCCAGAGAGGGGGTAGAGAGGACCCAGAGAGGGGGTAGAGAGGGGGCGGAGGGAATGGGGAGCGGGTGGAGGGAGGATTTTTTTTGGCGGGTCCGTTAATATATCAAGATTTTTATGTAAATTTGCAGACTAAATACATTGCATATGGCCAACGTTAAGTGTTCAATACCAAAAGGAACGCGCGATTTCCTGCCTGTGGAGATGGCGCGACGCAACTATATTTTCGACACGGTGCGCTCGGTGTTCCGCACTTTCGGGTTCGAACCCATCGAGACGCCGGCCCTGGAGAACCTCTCGACCCTCATGGGCAAGTACGGGGAGGAGGGTGACAAGCTGCTCTTCAAGGTGCTCAACAGCGGCGACTTCATGGATGGCGTCGATTTCGGGCAGGACTACCACAAGGTGGCGCCGCAGATTTGCGAGCGCGGCCTGCGCTACGACCTGACGGTGCCCTTCGCGCGCTTCGTGGTGCAGCACCGCGAGCAGGTGCAGCTGCCCTTCCGCCGCTACCAGCTGCAGCCCGTGTGGCGCGCCGACCGGCCGCAGAAGGGGCGCTACCGCGAGTTCTACCAGTGCGACGCCGACATGATAGGCTCCGACTCGCTGCTGAACGAGCTGGAGCTGGTGCAGATGATAGACATGGTCTTCAGCCGTCTGGCCATAGGCGTCACCGTGAAAATCAACAACCGCAAGGTGCTGGCCGGCATCGCCGAGATGATAGGGGCGCCGGAGCGGCTGGTGGACATCACCGTGGCCATTGACAAACTGGACAAGATAGGGCTCGACAACGTGCGCGCCGAGCTGCGCGAGCGCGGGCTCGGCGAGGAGCAGATTGCGGCCCTCGACCCCGTCTTCGGCCTCGTCGGCGACACGGCTTCGAAGCTGGACGCCCTGTCGGCGATGTTCGCCAACGTGGAGGTGGGCCGACAGGGGGTGGAGGAGCTCAGGACCCTGTTCGGTTACATCGACGCTGCGAATCCGCAGTGCGCCGTGGAGCTCGACCTCACGCTGGCACGCGGGCTGAACTACTACACCGGCGCCATTTTCGAGGTCAAGGCCCGCGATGTGCAGATTGGTTCCATCTGCGGAGGCGGTCGCTACGACAACCTGACCGGTATCTTCGGCATGCCGGGCGTAAGCGGCGTGGGCATTTCGTTCGGCGCCGACCGCATCTACGACGTACTTACCGAGCTCGACGCCTTCCCCGAAGGGCTGGAGCAGGCCGCCCGTGTGATGTTCATCAACTTCGGCCCTGCCGAGCAAGCTGCATGCGTGGCCATTGCAGCGCGTCTACGCGCCGCCGGCGTGCCCACGCTCATCTACCCCGACGCCGCCAAGATGAAGAAGCAGATGGACTACGCCAACCGCAAGGGGGTGCCGTATGTGGCCTTCGTGGGCGAGAGCGAGATGCGCGACGGTACAGTCACACTCAAGAACATGGCCGACGGTACACAGCAGACCGTCAGCACAGACAGCCTGACAGATATTCTGCGATGAAACGCCTGCTGCTCATAGCACTCCTCCTGCTCTCGTGGACAGCTGCCATCGACGCCCAGGTGGTCGACAGCCTGTTTGACGCCGGTGTGGGCGTGTGGTGGCCTGACAAAGACGAGCAGACCGAACGGTCGACCAAGGCCGTCGAGACAGACAGGCCCACCGAGGCCAAGGCGCCGGACACTGTATACCTTGTCCGCACCGACACGCTGACGGTGCTGCGGGTCGACTCGGTATACATTGTGCGCACCGATACCGTCATACGCCGCATCGCCGACACAGCCGCCTTGACGGCCATGAAGGAGAAGGAGGTGTTCTACCGCGAGATACTCAGCGCCAACGGCGTTGACAAAGAGAAGCTCGAAGCCGAGCGCAACTACTACATCCACATGGTGGACTCGCTACGTGCCATCGTGCGCATAGCTGAAATCGAGGCTGTACGTAGAGAGGAGAAGAACCGATACCTCGAAGAGCGCGCCCGTGCCGCCGAAGAGCGCGTGGCGGCGGCCACGAACAAGAAGAAAAAGGTCCGCCCCATACAGGGTGTGGCCATGCGCTTCTACCGCACCCCAGCCTGGGAGATTCGCCTTAAAGGCGGTGCCACTCCGGGCACCTACGACAAATACATCAGCAACCGTAACGCTGGCAACGTGGAGTTCGACTACGTCACCGGTGCCTCCGTGATGCTGTGGGACCTCACACCCTTCTTCAACCGCAACCACAAGCTGAAGGCCGGCGAGATTCGCCGTTTCGACCAGGACTTCGCCTACGACCTTGGCATCTATGTCGGCTTTGGCGGAAGCAACCTCTTCAAGAATTTCTACGCCGGTTTGAGTTTCCGCTTCGTAGACTTCTTCTACTTCACCGTCGGCGTGAACATTGCCGAATACCAAGTGCTGGTCGACGGATACAGCAATGGCGACGTCATCGGCACAAGCCTCAGCATCGACGACATTACGGCCAAGGCATGGCTCGTAAAGCCCTTCTTTTCGCTGAGTATCGATCTCGACTTTCTGTCGTACATAAAGAAGTAAAACACACAAAGCCCCCACCAAATGAGCAACCTACGATTTCAAGTACTGCAGGAGGCCTTCGGCAAGAAACCCGTCGCCGTGGTGCCTCCAGGACATTGTATGACCGAGTACTACGGCCGCAACGTCTTCAGTAGGCGACAGATGGCGCGTTACCTCTCCGCCGACACATTCAAGGCTTTCTGCAATGTGCTCGACCATGGTGCTCCCTTCGACCGCAACATCGCTGACAACGTGGCTGTGGGCATGAAGAACTGGGCTATGGACATGGGGGCGACACACTACACCCACTGGTTCCAGCCGCTTACCGACGGCACAGCCGAGAAGCACGACTCCTTCATAGAATATGCCGACATGCCAGGTGGCGACGTGATAGAAGAGTTCTCGGGCAAGTTGCTCGCCCAACAGGAGGCCGACGGCTCCAGCTTCCCTAATGGCGGCATCCGCAACACCTTCGAGGCTCGCGGTTACACGGCATGGGACACCTCGTCTCCGGCCTTCATCGTCGACGACACTCTCTGCATCCCCACCGTCTTCGTCTCCTACACCGGCGAAGCCCTCGACTATAAGACCCCACTACTGAAGTCGCTCCACGCCTTGGACCGCGCGGCCACTGATGTGTGCCACCTCTTCAACCCGTCGGTCCAAAAAGTGTACACCTACTTGGGCTGGGAGCAAGAGTACTTCCTCGTGGACGAGGGCATCTACGCCGCCCGTCCCGACTTGTTGCTCACCGGGCGCACCCTGCTCGGCCACGAGTCGGCGAAAAACCAGCAGCTGGAAGACCACTACTTCGGGGCCATCCCTCAGCGGGTGCAAGCCTTCATGAAAGAACTCGAATTCGAGGCCTACAAATACGCCATCCCCTGCAAGACACGCCACAACGAGGTAGCCCCCAACCAATTCGAGATAGCGCCGATATACAGCGAAGCCAACCTCGCCAACGACCAGAACCTGATTCTGATGTCCCTGATGCACAAGGTGGCGTCGCGCCACGGCTTCAAGGTGCTCCTGCACGAGAAACCTTTCAACGGCGTCAACGGGTCAGGCAAGCACAACAACTGGTCGCTCGGCACCGACAGCGGCGTGGGACTGCTCACCCCCGGCAAAACCCCTGAAGAGAACCTGCAGTTCGTGACCTTCATGGTCAACGTGCTGATGGCCGTGAAGCGACACAACGCTCTGCTCAAGGCTTCCATCATAAGCGCCACCAACGCCCACCGCCTCGGTGCCAACGAAGCACCGCCGTCAATCATCAGCGTCTTCCTCGGCAGCCAGCTCTCCGCTGTGCTGGACCAGCTGGAAAACGCCGACCGCGACCAGGCCATCGTCCTCGACGAGAAGCGGCGCATGCAGCTGGGCGTGGCACACATCCCCGAGGTCCTGGTGGACAACACCGACCGCAACCGCACATCGCCCTTCGCCTTCACCGGCAACCGCTTCGAGTTTCGCGCCGTAGGCTCCTCGGCCAACTGCGGCTGCTCGCTGATAGCGCTGAACACCGCCGTGGCGGCACAGCTTCGCGAGTTCCGCCAGACCGTGGACGCCAAGTGCAGCGACGGCATGTCGAAAGAGCACGCCATCTTCGACACCCTGAGGCAGTATATCCGCGACTCGAAGGCCATACGCTTCGACGGCAACGGCTACAGCGACGAGTGGCGCCGCGAGGCAGCCCGCCGCGGCATCGACTGCGAGACCAGCGTGCCGCTGATGTACGACGCCTACACCTCCCCCGAGTCGGTGAGCATGTTCGAAAGCACGGGCGTCATGAACCACACCGAACTGGCCGCACGCAACGAGGTGAAGTGGGACACCTATATAAAGAAGATACAAATCGAGGCCCGCGTGCTGGGCGACATCGCCATCAACCACATCATCCCCGTGGCCACACGCTACCAGTCGGCGCTGCTGGACAACGTCTACAAGATGCACCAGGTGTACCCGCCTGAGAAGGCCCTGCGACTCTCGGCCCACGACGACTCCATCATCGAAGAGCTCTCCGAACACATCGCCAGCATAAAACACGATGTCGACGCCATGGTGGAAGCGCGCAAACAAGCCAACCGCATAGCCTCCGAACGCAGCCGCGCCATCGCCTACCACGACACCGTTCTGCCATGGTTCGAAAGCATCCGCCACCACGTGGACCAACTGGAGCTCATCGTCGACGACGAACTCTGGCCTCTGCCAAAATACCGCGAAATCCTATTCTCGCACTAACACCCACACCGTGCCCGTCTGCCGACTTCCCTCTCTACCCCCTCTCTACCCCAACTCTACCCCCTCTCTGGGTCCTCTCTACCCCCTCTCTGGGTCCTCTCTGGGTCCT
>CAMVAA010000104.1 GCA_947165345.1 uncultured Bacteroidales bacterium | reverse complement strand
CTCGACGGCATCGGCGACACCATACGCGTCTCCCTCACCGAAGACCCCGAGGCCGAGATGCCCATCGCCTACGACATCCTGCAGGCCGTCGGTGCCCGCATCACGCAGACCGAGTACATCGCCTGCCCCAGCTGCGGCCGCACGCAGTACGACATACAGCGCGCGCTGAAAGAAATCAAGGCCAAGACCAAGCACCTCGTGGGCGTGAAGATAGGCGTCATGGGCTGCATCGTCAACGGCCCCGGCGAGATGGCCGATGCCGACTACGGATACGTCGGCTCCGGCGCGGGCAAGATAACCCTCTACAAAGGCAAGACCGTCGTCAAGCGCGACATCGACCAGAAGGACGCCGTAGACGAACTTGTTAAATTCATAGAAAACGATAGAAAGATATGAAGTGGAGTTACATCATGTACCTGCCGGCGTTTGTTTCGGCAATTTGGGCACTGGTAATTGTGATGAGATACCGGCGACCCACAAGGTCGCAAGTGATATTGGGCCTGATGCTTTTGATAGAGGCCGTCGCCATTACAGTCTTCGGTGTTTTTTTCCGGGGACGGGAAGAGCAGATTTTCATCTATACCTATACGTTCGAGGTGTTGGCAGTGGTTTGCGGACCGATGTATTATCTAGCCATCTGTTCGCATACCGAGGCCCGTGGCGCAACCCTCGAGCAGAGGCGTGTCTTTGTGATTCCGCTGCTGTTTATAATTGGCCTCACTGTCGCGGTGTTCTGGCTTGGCCCCCGTCGCTATGAGGAGATGTGCCGCTATTACCGGGAGTATGGTATTTCTTGGAATAAAGAAGATGCGGCTTGGAACTTCATGACTATATGGAAATATGGGGTCTTCCCGACAGTGCTCATCCTATATTCGTTTATATTGGTAATTATCGCCACCTTTAAGATACGACGCTTTCAAAAGCGGTATAACAGCTATTATGCCGAGGATATGAACTTGCCGTTCTTCAACGTGCGTGAATACAATATTATTGTCTGGATTTTTGTTCCGCTGGCTGCTTTGATATACTATGCAGCCTATATGAGGCCGCCCTACTATAAATACTGGCTCATCGTTGGCACGACGCTGCTGGCGGTGGTGCAGTTCTTATCTGGCCTTCTGGCATACCGCATGAAATATGATGCCCGCTATCTGGCTGAATGTATACGCACTAAAAACCTCGAATCATGACACCGATAGCATTGATTTATTTTCTTCTGGGCCTCTCTGCGCTCTATTGGCCTTTTGTGACGCTTTTTTTCAAGCGCCGTGTGCTTGGGGCACAGTGGCTTATCATGTCGGCATTGATGGCAATGGGACTGTCAGTCATCCTCTACAGCACCTTTTTCAACAGCTTCCTTAAAGGCGAGTATCTGCTTGTTGTCATGTTCATGGTATTATCCATGTTCACTCCGCCGCTCATTCTGGCAGCAGTCACCAATTTGACCGACACGGGAGAAAAGCGTCCGCTGTTGTCGCGACTCAATGTGCTCATCATTCCGGCGGTGGTGGTGGTGATTCTTATGACTGTATCGATAATCATTGGCGGTTCCGATATGTATCGCTTGTGGATACAACGTGGTGCCGAAGGCATTGCCCACCATTTCTATGCCGGCAGTTGGCGATACAACCTTATTGTTGTAGTGCACTACTATCTTTATTGGCTACTTATCGTTGCCGAGACAACATTTGTGGGCACCTATAGTGTCATTCGTATCAACCGGTTCAGCCGTCTGCTCGACGAGTACTATTCCGTCAACCGTATCCACCGTGCCGACCTTCTGGGCACCTACCTCTTTGTGGCCCTCAATTGCTTCTTCGTTGTGTTCAGTTATGTGATGTATCCTTTCAATAGTCCGCGACCTGTTGTTGGTACAGCCTTTGGATCTGCCCTGCAGGCGGTGGTAATGTTCATGATTGGCTACTATGCTTTCCGTACGCCCATAGGGGTCGAGATGCTCAACGAGAAGAAACATCGTCTGATGGAGCGCCCACGCCGCGACATGACCTTCCTTGGCCGCAATCTGACCGAATATGTGACGGACAACAAGGCCTTCCTGAACCCCGACCTGTCGGTGTTCCTGCTGGCCGACCATTTCCGTGTCTCAGAG
Organism: uncultured Bacteroidales bacterium; assembly: GCA_947165345.1. Lineage (GTDB taxonomy): Bacteria > Bacteroidota > Bacteroidia > Bacteroidales > P3 > Colimorpha. Next base: position 2,795 of record CAMVAA010000104.1, on the reverse strand, counting down.
GATGAGATTATCGATGCCGTACATCGTATGCACGGAACCTCTTTTGCTGAATACATCGACTCCCTCCGCATCGAACATGCCATCACTCTTTTGAATGAGAAAGAAAGTAATTACCATCTGGATGACCCCGACGACCTGTCGCGTCTGGCACATCAATGCGGATACCTCGACCGCGCAACATTCGAAAGATCGTTCTTGAAAATAACGCAAACTACGGTGAAAAACTACTTTCAGTAGCCGTATTTCTGGCCCCAGCGTGCGCGGAGGCTGTTGCGGGTTTCCTGCTCGCGGGGTGTGGCGCCGGGCTCGTAGAAGCGTGTGCCTTCGAGGCCCTGTGGGAGGTATTCCTGTTCGGCGAAGCCGCCGAGGGCGGTGTTGGCGCCGAAGTCGTGGGCGTACTTGTAGCCGTCGCCGTAGCCGAGGTTTTTCATCAGCTTGGTGGGTGCGTTGCGGATGTGGAGCGGGACGGGCAGGTCGCCCCACTGCTTGACGGCCGCCTGAGCGTTGGCGAGGGCCATGTATGTGGCGTTGCTCTTGGCGGAGCAGGCGAGGTAGCAGGCGCACTGGGAGAGGTTGATGCGGCACTCGGGGTAGCCTATTTTGCTGACGGCGTCGAAGGTGGCGTTGGCCAGGAGGAGTGCGTTGGGATTGGCGTTGCCGATGTCCTCGCTGGCGAAGATGAGCATGCGTCGTGCGATGAAGAGTGGGTCCTCGCCGCCTTCGATCATGCGTGCGAGCCAGTAGACGGCCCCGTTGGGGTCGCTGCCGCGCATGGATTTGATGAAGGCGGAGATGATGTCGTAGTGCATCTCGCCCTGCTTGTCGTAGAAGGCGAGGTTCTGCTGCACCACGTCGGTGGCCTTCTTGTTGTCGATCACGATGTTGGTGCCGCCGGTGCGGTTGACCACCAGTTCGATAGCCCCCAGCAGTTTGCGGGCGTCGCCGCCGCTGATGCGCATGAGGGCTTCGGCCTCGCGGACGTCGACGGTGATGCCCTGGGAGGCGTAGTAGCGGACGGCGCTGGCGATGAGCTGTCGCATGTCCTGCTCGTCGAACTCCTTGAGGACGTAGACCTGGCATCGGCTGAGGAGTGCGCTGATGACCTCGAAGGAGGGGTTTTCGGTGGTGGCACCGATGAGGGTGATGGTGCCGCGTTCGACGGCGCCGAGGAGGGAGTCCTGCTGGGCCTTGTTGAAGCGGTGGATTTCGTCGATGAAGAGTATGGCGCCTTCTTCCTGCTGGGCCTTGTTGATGACGTCGCGGACTTCTTTGACGCCGCTGCTGATGGCGCTGAGTGTGTGGAAGGGGCGCTGGAGGGTGTGGGAGATAATCATGGCGAGGGTGGTCTTGCCGATGCCCGGGGGGCCCCAGAAGATCATGCTTGGAATCTGGCCACTTTCTATCAATGTGCGAAGAACAGCACCCGGTCCGATCAGGTGCTGTTGTCCGATGTATTCGTCGAGGGACGTGGGCCTCAGTATCTCTGCTAATGGCGTCATTACTTTTTTTTACACTCCCGCCCTGCGGGCGTAATCTATAAATCTATTCTATAGTGGATTTATGGATTACCGCCGTAGGCGGGGAGGTTAGACAATCAGCATTGCGTCGCCGTAGGTGGAGAAGCGGTATTTTTCTTTGATGGCGGTCTGGTAGGCGTGCATGGCGAGTTCGGGGCCGGCGAAGGCGCTGACCATGATGAACTGTGTGCTCATGGAGTGGTGGAAGTTGGTGACCATCATGTCGGCGATGGAGAATTCGTAGGGAGGGTAGATGAATTTGTTGGTCCATCCGTCGTAGGGGAATATCTTGCCGGGGATGGTGACGGCGCTTTCGAGGGCGCGCATGGTGGTGGTGCCGACGGCGCAGACGTGGCGGCCTTTCTCCTTGGCTTCTTCGACGGCGTTGCAGACGGCCTCGCTGAGGTGCATTTCCTCGGCGTCGGCGCGGTGTTTGGAGAGGTCTTCGACCTCGATGCCCTTGAATTCGCCCATGCCGCAGTGGACGGTGAGTTCGAGCCACTTGACGTCTTTGATTTCCAAGCGTTTCAGCAGTTCGCGGCTGAAGTGGAGGCCGGCGATGGGGGCGGCCACGGAGCCTTCGACCTTGGCGTAGATGGTCTGGTAGTCGTCGGCGTCGCGCTTCTCGATGTCGCGGAGGCGGCGGAGCTCGTCGGGGAGGGGGGTGCGCCCCATGCCGCGGACGATTTTGATGAATTCGTCGTGTGTGCCGTCGAAGAGGAAGCGGATGGTGCGGCCGCGGGAGGTGGTGTTGTCGACCACTTCGGCGACGAGAGCGTCGTTGGTGCCGAAGTAGAGCTTGTTGCCGATGCGTATTTTGCGAGCGGGGTCGACGATGACGTCCCACAGTCGCATTTCTTCGTTCAGTTCGCGCAGCAGGAGCACCTCGATGCGTGCGCCGGTTTTTTCCTTTTCGCCTTCGAGGAGGGCGGGGAAGACGCGGGTGTTGTTGGCCACCACGACGTCGCCCTCGTCGACATAGTCAATGAAGTCTTTGAAGTGTTTGTGTTCGAGTTCGCCGCTGTCGCGGTGGACCACCATGAGTCGTGCGTCGTCGCGGTTGCGGGTGGGTTTTTCGGCGATGAGGTCTTTGGGCAGGTTGAATCTGAACTGTGATAATTTCATCTCTTTTATATGGTTTTACAACACCTCATTAACGTAAAAAAAAGCAAATATTGTGCGATGGGGGAAAAAGTTTTAGTTTTTGGTTTCAGTTTTTGTTTTTGGGGGGAGTTTTAAGTTTTAGTTTTTGGGGGCTGGGGGGTAGAGAAGGGGTAG
>CAMVAA010000103.1 GCA_947165345.1 uncultured Bacteroidales bacterium | reverse complement strand
AAGTATACCACGAAGTATAAATGACCCAATAACAACCAATGATGTTAATGTCAATGGTTTCTTGAATATGTTGGTGGCATCCCGTGACTCCAATGTAAAAAGGTTTATTTTTGCTGCCAGCAGTTCTACATACGGAGACAACAAAGAACTACCCAAGATAGAGGAACGAATTGGAAAACCCTTGTCTCCCTATGCACTTACTAAGTACGTAAATGAACTCTATGCGGAAGTCTTTGCCAAAACGTATGGTATAGAATACATTGGTTTACGGTATTTCAACGTCTTTGGAAAAAGACAGGATCCTAATAGTATGTATGCTGCTGTAATCCCTCTCTTCATCAAACAATTCATAAATCATAAACAACCTATAATAAACGGGAAAGGTGATTATAGTCGGGATTTCACCTACGTTGATAATGTTATCCACATGAATATGCTTGCTATGGAAACAAAATCGACAGAAGCAGTTAACCAAATATATAATACTGCTGGAGGTGAAAGAACCACCATAAACTATTTGACGGAATTAATCCAGTCTATTTTAAGTGATAAAGATTGTTCCATCAGGAATATTAAGCCCATTCATGGCCCATATAGAAATGGCGATATTCCTCATTCATTGGCTAGTATAGAAAAAGCACAAAACATGCTCGGTTATACTCCAATTATGTGTTTTGAAGAAGGACTAAAACGAACTATAGAATGGTATTTTAATGATATTTGTTAGATTTTTGAACACGGTGGGCACTCCAAATTATAGATTCCACACCTCTGTATAATATATCTTTACACATGCAATATTAATCACGACTATCCGTTATAAATTTATAAGGAGACGTGCGCATCGTGCGGCTGCCGAGAAGAATCTAAACCTAAACAAAAGATATTGAGGAACAACTACTTATGAAGAACTTCAAACTACTGATTACATCTATCATCTTTGCCTTCGGCATGCAGACTCCGGCTTTGGCAAAGAAACAGAATTATGGGGCTCAAAAACCTCAAAAACCCGCCACGACCTTCACCAATCCTATCCTGGGGGGTGACTACCCCGACCCGACGATACTGCGGGACGGGGAGGACTACTACATGACGCACTCGGCATTCGACTATGTGCCGGGACTCGTGGTGTGGCACTCGCGCGACCTGGTGCACTGGGAGCCCATCAGCTATGCGCTGAAGACATACTTAGGCTCTATCTGGGCACCGGACATCAAGAAATACCGCGGAAAATATTATATCTACTTCACCGTGCACGGCACACGGCGCACCAACTGCGTGGTGACCGCCGACTCACCCTACGGACCGTGGAGCGACCCCGTGGACCTGGAGATAGGCGACATCGACCCGTGCTTCGTGGAGGGCGGCGACGGCAAGTGCTACCTCGTGATGAGCGGGGGCAACCGATGGACGCTGGCCGACGACGGACTGTCGGTGGTGAAAGACTCGAAGATTCATTTCTACGACGGATGGCAGTATCCGGAGGAGTGGCTCACGGAGGGTTTCTGTCTGGAGGGGCCGAAACTCTACCGCATAGGCGACTGGTTCTACTACATCAGCGCAGAGGGCGGCACGGCGGGTCCTCCCACCAGCCACATGGTGGTGGTGGCGCGCTCGAAGAGCATCGACGGACCGTGGGAGAACATGCCCACCAACCCGCTCATCCATACCTACAGCGCCACGGAGCGGTGGTGGTCGAAGGGTCACGGCTCGCTCATCGACACGCCCGACGGGCGGTGGTTCTGCGTGTATCACAGTTATGAGAAGGACTTCACCGGTCTGGGCCGCCAGACACTGATGGAGCCGGTGCACTTCACCGCCGACGGATGGATCAAGGCGGACGGGGGCGACGCCTCGAAGGCGATGCCGCTGCCGCTGAAGACACAGCTGCTGACCGACCGCCACGCACGGCTGAATGAGTTCCGCATCGGACTGGACTGGCGCTTCTACAAGCGGTGGATACCGGAGCGGGTGCACATCAAAGACAACGCCCTCACCCTCGAGGGCCGAGGAAACAGTCTGGGCGCCTCGGCTCCGCTGATGTTCGTGGCGGGCTGCCATAGTTACGAGATTGAGGCGGAGGTGACAGTCTACGGCGATGCGAAAGCGGGCCTCTGCCTCTACTACAACGCGCAGTTCAACGTGGGAACGGGATTCGACAAGGACCGCCGCTACCGCTACCGCCGCGACCATGCCAACGGTGTGGGCAAGAGTGCGGGCACAAAGCAGTGGCTGCGCCTGCGCAACGACAACCATGTGGTGACGGCCTGGTGGAGCGCCGACGGCAAGACCTGGAACCGCGAGACGTGGGGCCAGGAGGTGTCGGGATTCAACCACAACACACTCTACGACTTCCAGAGCGTGCTGCCGGGCGTGTTCTGCGAGGGTCAGGGCTTCGCCAAGTTTGAAAACTTCAAATACACCGAGTTATGAGGCTGAGGGTGCTCCTTACCGCTCTGCTGGTGGGGCTGACGACGGGCCTGCGGGCGGCAGACGATGGCGAGGTGCGGCAGACGATGCTGCGCGCCACACACTATATGATGGACCGGGCGGCCTACCGCGACGGCTTCGTATGGAGTTACCTGCCCGACTACTCGCGACGGTGGGGTGAGCTGGAGGCGTCGCCCACCATGGTGTGGCTGCAGAGCCCGAGTACACCGGAGATGGGCGAGCTGATGATAGACGCCTACCACGCCACGGGCGACGAGTACTACTACGAGTGCGCCGGACGCATAGCGCGCTGCATCATGGCGGGACAGTTGCCCTGCGGCGGATGGAACTACCTCATCGACTTCGGCACGGAGGAGCAGACGCGGCAGTGGTATGCCACCATCGGCCGGCAGGCATGGCGGTTGGAGGAGTTTCAGCACTACTACGGCAACGCCACCTTCGACGACGAGGCCACGGCCAACTGCGCGCAGTTTCTGCTGCGCTACTACATGGAGCGGAAGGACGACCGGCAGGTGCTCGACGCCGTGATGCGCGTGGTGGACTTCATGCTCGAGAGCCAGTACGACAACGGCGGATGGCCGCAGCGCTACCCGCTGAAGACCGACCACCCCTTCAAGGGTAAGGCCGACTACACGCCCTTTGTGACGCTGAACGACAATGTGACGCCGGAGAACATACGGTTCCTGGCCAACTGCTACGGCATGCTGGGTCTGGAGCGAGTGAAGGAGCCTGTGCTCAGGGCCATGCACCTGCTGCGCGACCTGCAGCAGCCGCTGCCCCTGGCGGGTTGGGCCGACCAGTACACCCCCGACGACCTGCAGCCGGCCCACGCCCGCTCGTATGAGCCGCGCAGCATCAACACAGGCACCACGGTGTCGATGTTTCACCAGATGCTGCGCTACTATGAGATGACGGGCGACACCAGCTACCTGCAGCGGTTGCCCGAGGCCATCCAGTTTTTAGAGAGCCTCGAGCTGCCAGCCTCACTGGCCAAGGAGGTCCGTCGCACGCCGCTCCAAGAGGGCGAGATTCTGCTGCCGCGCTTCATCGTGCCGGAGACGGGCCGTCCGCTCTATGTACACCGCAAAGGCGGCAATGTGCAGAACGGCACTTACTATACCGACGAAAATCCGCACGGCACCATCGCCCACTACAGTTCGTTTATGGTGTGCAATCCCGCCGCCATGCGGCAACGGCTCAAGGACATACGGCAGCTGAACCAGAAGGACCTGCTGCGCAACCAGTTTTTCGACAATGCGCCCACCCACTACCCCACCTACCACTTCGACCGTGGCAGTTTCACGGGCCGCGGACCGCAGCCGCCGGGTGTGGACCAGATAGTGGGCAGTCTGAACGACGAGGGCTACTGGCTCACACCGCTGCGACAGGTGTCGCACCCCTACAAGGCCATCCCCAAAACGATGGCGGCGGAGAGCGACAGCCGGGAGTTCATCAGCACGATGGTGGGCGACGAGTATGACACCTCGCCCTATACCGACGAGAGTGTAAAGGGCATCAGCACACAGGCGTTCCTGCGCAACATGGCGGTGCTGATACAGTCGCTCCGCCCGGACCGCACCACCCGCTCAGGTCTGCGGCCGGAAGCCTTCGAGGGACGGGTGACCGGAAAGGCCACCGCGCTCTACACACTGCGCAACGCCGGCGGACTGGAGGCCTGTGTGACCAACTACGGCGCGCGCCTGGTGTCGCTGATGGTGCCCGACCGCAACGGCCGGTTGGAGGATGTGGTGCTGGGATTCGACAATGTGGCCGACTACCACCACTACCGGCAGAACTTCGGCGCCACCGTGGGCCGCTACATAGGCCGCATCAAGGGGGCGAAGATCACCCTCGACGGCAAGGACTACAATCTGCAGCAGACGGGAGGCGGCAATATCTCGCACGGCGGCTATCCGGGCTTCGCCGACCAGGTGTGGACCTGTGTGGCACAGACTGACAGCTCGCTCACCCTGCGCTATGTGTCGGCCGACGGCGAGAACGGTTTTCCGGGCACGCTGACCGTGGACCTGACCTATACGTTAGGCGCCGACAACAGTCTGTCGATGGAGTACCGCGCCACCACCGACAAGCCCACGGTGGTGAACCTGTCCAACCACAGTTTCTTCAACCTGAGCGGACAGCACGACCGGGCGATAACCGACGAGCTGCTGTGGGTGGACAGCAAGCAGATAGCCACCTTCGACGCCAACAAGAACCTGGACGGCAAGTTCAGGAAGACGACCCGACAGAGCGACCCCTTCTGCTTCGCCAAGCCCAAGCCCATAGGGCAGGACATAGACCGCGACGACGAGCAGCTGAATGTGACGCGGGGCTACGACCACTCGTTCGTCTTGGGCAAGAAAGCGCGCAAGGGCGGTTGTGCCGCCGAGGTGTACGACCCCACGAGCGGACGCCGCATGCGCCTGTACACCACCGAGCCCGTGGTGCATATCTACACCGCCAACGGACT
>CAMVAA010000102.1 GCA_947165345.1 uncultured Bacteroidales bacterium | reverse complement strand
ACACGACGACTTCATCCTGACGGTGGAGAGTACCCAGTTCCAACGAATGTGGGACAAGGGGAGTCGCATCCTCGGCAGGGAGAAGTTGACCTCCTCATACCAATGGGGTGAGGGGGTGCAGAAAGTGGTGCTGGTGAAAGAGGATGTTGAACGTGAGATTGTGCAGGACGATGCCGAGGTCCCTGCTGTTTTCTTCGAACAGACGGACTACAGCGTATGGGTGGATTTCACCAATTCCAAGGTGACAAAAGCATGGTTCGACAGCCCAAGGAAGGATGTCAACGACCGCTTCTCTTGGAAAGGGAGCAAGCAGATGTTGGCAGGATTCCTAAACTACGGTAACGAGGTTGGCCGTGCCGACATGCCGATATGCTACACCGTGAACGGAGTGCAGAAAAAATTTGTTTTCTCCTACGATGTCATCTCAGCCAAGTTGGACTATCATCAAGACTGGAAGATTATCCTGCAGGACATCGAGGAGGAGTACCGCATGCTGTCGCTGGACTACCTGCGGCGCACCTACCACGGCATCAAAGAAGAGCAAGGAGAATCTTACGACATCAACTGGTGGAACATCTTCGGCGGTCTGCAAGCCGACTTCCTCCGCACAATACACAATATCATCGACCGCCCACGTCACCGTCTGAAAGCCTTCGAGACCTATAAGCGCGCCGATCAGATACGCCGTTTCACCCCTCAGCTGGAGCAGCAACTGGCCGAACATCGCACGGAGGAGCAACGACTTTACCACGTGGAGGAACAGCAAAACACCTATAACACCCCCGAGAACCGTTTCCTGAAGCATGCCCTGCTGACGGTTCAAAAACGCTATTCTGCCCTCGCAGAGAGAGTTCTCCTGCAGGACACCCGTATGGCCGACACCTACCGGGACAGAATAGCCTGCATCCGCGACGAGCTGAACCGCCTGTCGCGACATCCCTTTTTCCGCACTGTGGGCCCCTTCGACGGAATCAAGCAGGAGTCGCTCATTCTACAAAAGGATACGAACTATTCAAAGGTATTCTGCATCTTCGCCATCTTGCAAAAGTCCTTCAGTCTCAACGACGGCCTCTACCGCATGGAGACCAAAGACATTGCCACCCTGTACGAGATCTGGTGCTTCATCCAGGTGGAAAAGGTAGTCAAAGAACTGACCGACACCGAACCCGAGCAGCAGAGTCGCACGGAGATGAGCGGGCTCTTCACCTACAGTCTCGGCAAAGGTGAGCACTCGAAGATTATCTTCAAGAAAGATGATGTGACGCTTGCAGAGCTTGTATATAACCCACGTCATAGTGACAAAGACGACGTGAAAGGTATTGGCGAATTGGAGTCGAAGACTGTGCCGCAAAAGCCCGACATCGTGCTGCAGCTGACCAAGGACGACCTGCAGGAAGGCATGAAACTCACCTACCTTTTCGATGCCAAATACAGGTTGGAGAAGGACGGCAACAATGATGTGCCACCCGACGACGCCATCAACCAAATGCACCGCTACCGCGACGCTATCTATTACAACAATAAGCACCACGACGAGAAAATCAAGAAGGAGGTCATCGGCGGTTACATACTCTTCCCCGGAAGGATGGACGAGGCATCGCGATTCCGTCGCAGCATCGACGAGGTGAATATCGGAGCATTCCCTATGCGTCCTGGTGACAACCAGCACGAACTGCTCTCGGATTTCATCGCTGAACTACTAGAAAAACACGCCGTGGAAATCGTCGAACAGGTAATCCCGCAGAAAGGCACCACGCTCGAAGTGAAGAATCGTGTCCTCGTCGGTGTTGTCAAGCCCGACAACCCTCAGTATGAGAACTTCAAGGATGGCACAGCTACCGTCTACTACTCTGGCGATACTTTCCCTTCCACCATAGACCTTGATGGTATTGACTACTTCGCTCCCTACCTCTCTGGTAAAGGAGTCAGAGACCTATACGAAGTGCACAAGATACATACAGCCACCAAGGTCAAAGGCAATACCGACGACAAACTGCGTATCACATTCAACATTAAGTTTGCCCGCCATTTGTTCCAAGACTACCGAATGATTCCGCTCACTATACTACACATCTATTCAGACACAACTCTGAAACAATTACAACAGCAATGACCGACACTATGACACCGGAGCAGCGGCATAGGTGTATGTCGCACATACGGAGCAAGGGCACCAAGCCGGAGCTGCTGGTGCGGCGGTGGCTGTGGAGGCACGGGTATCGGTATAGATTGAATGTCAAGAGTGTGCCGGGGAAGCCGGACATCGTGTTGAGGACTTACAGGACGGCAATATTCGTTAACGGGTGCTTCTGGCACGGACACAACGTAAAAATGCGTGAATGTGGGAATGCGTTAATGCGTGAATCAGAGGAACCGCGAAGCGGAAATAATCTACGAAGCTCCGAAAGTCGAGAGCAGAGCCAAGCAAGCTTGAGTTATGCCGAGATGAAGGAGTGTAGACGAAGTCAAGATTTACAAGATTTCGCAAGCGCGGAGCGCGAGCGGGAGAATAAATATATACCGAGTTCCCCCTGCTGTAAGATTCCACAGACCAACCGCAGCTTCTGGGTGGAGAAGATACGCCGCAACCAGGAGCGGGACAAGCGCAACTACGCTCTGCTGCAGGAGAACGGGTGGCAAGTGATTGTTGTGTGGGAGTGCCAACTGAAGCCCGACAAGATAGAGCGCACGATGCGCGAGGTGGAACTACTGCTCAACAACAATCTGCTGTCGATATACAAGCACCATCCTATCCCTTACCCCACCGAGGAGGACGACCAATTGCCTATGGCCGCCGAGGATTAAAGATTCCAGAGGTAGTCTTTTAGGGGGACTTTGCCTGATTGGGTGAGGTGGATGCCTTCGGAGGTCAGGAGGGAGGCTTGGGTGGGGTAGTGCGGGGCGAGGCGGCCGGAGGCGTTGACGACGCGGTGGCAGGGGAGAGTGGCGTCGGGGGCTGTGCGCATGATGCGGCCCACGAGGCGGGAATGATTGGGCCAGCCGCATAGGGCGGCGATACGGCCATAGGTGAGCACCCGTCCACGCGGTATCTGGCGGACAATGTCGTAGACCTCGGCACGAAGGGTGGCCTCGCTCGGTTGTGTGGCTGCATTCACCATGACAGGATAACTTGGAATGCTGCAAATTATTGCCCCGGCACTCGTCGCGGCAGAGCATTCGGCGATTAGTGTTCCCAATCAGCGGTGTGCCGTCAGCTCGGCTGACAACCAAGGTTTTCGCGATTGGGTTGTAAAAGATTTGGCCAGTCCGGCGAAAAGTGGTACTTTTGCATTCTGAATATGGCAAGACACTGATGAAACTGAATAAAAACAATACTATCCAAACTGTAATACAATGAAGAAGATACTACTGGCTTTTGCTGTATGCACGTTGTGCATGCACCTTTCGGCCCAAGACCTGGACACCGTACCTTACTATGCTGACAACCAGATGCCCGACGCGGGTGTCTATCTGCCGGCTCCACCCGACACGAACAGTCTGCTCTTTATAGACGACTTCCAGCAGTGGATATGGGGTAAGTCGATGCGCGCCACCTCGCGTGGGCAGCGTGCCAGCTGGGAGTCGGAATACAGCGTTGAACGTATGTGCCAGATTTATGGCGATGCCATGGGCTTCGAGGTCAGCAAGGCGGCGACCCCGGCTATATACCGGCTGGTGTCGCGCGGGCAGAAGACGGCAGCCCAGGCTGTAGACAGGGCCAAGGTGAGGTATATGCGCAAGCGCCCGTTTGCCCGTATGAACGAGCATGTGGCGGGAGCCTTCGACGACGAGGAGCACCTGCGCGGCAACGGTTCCTATCCGTCGGGGCACACCTCGCTGGGATGGACCACAGCCCTGATTCTGGCACAGATGGCCCCCGAGCAGCAGGACACTATCCTGCGTCGCGGATGGGAGTACGGAGAGAGCCGTGTCATTGTCGGCGCCCACTGGCAGAGCGATGTCGACGCAGCCCGCTTGGCTGCCAGCAGCTGTGTGGCGCGCCTCCAGGCCAGTCCGGAATACCGCTCCGACCTGGCCGCTGCACGTGCCGAATACCTGCTGTGGCACGGCGAGACACCGGGCGAGGTGGGTTACCCCAACAGCCAGCGCATCCTGCCGCCGCCCAGCGACACGGCATCATACCGCTACTACGGCGATGTGGCGGCCCACTGGCTCGCCAAGAGCCTGCGCAATACACCGCTTGGCACGCAGGCTGTGGCCGACGACTCGAAAAGTATCGCCTACTTCTTGAGCCAATTCTCGGCATGTCTTGACATGACGCTTGACAACACCGTTGCTCCCAACATCACGGCCTATCTTTCCTATGTGACCACGAAACTGCGCGCGGAGTCGCGCCGGCTTAAAAACAGCGTGTTCCGCCGTCGTCCCTACGCCCAGTTGGGCGAGACGACGCTCATACCGGACGACGAGGAGGAGGAATCCACCGATTCGTCCTACCCCTCGACTCATTCCAACCTGGGCTGGGGTCTGTCGCTGGCGATGGTGGAGCTGACGCCCGACAGCATGAACGCCATACTCAAGCGTGGCTTCGATTACGGCTACAGCCGTGTCATAGCCGGCTACCACTGGGCTTCCGACGTGCAGGCCGGGCGTCTGCTGGCCTCCTACACCCTTGTGCGCCTGCAGAGCGAGCCGGAATTCCAGACGCTGGTCGCCGCCGCCCGCAGTGAATACGCCACGCTTCGCGGATACACCGGCATCACTTCCGTAGACAGCGACGCCACCGCCACCCTTACGCGCATCGGAGACAGCGTGGTGCTGACCTTCACGAACGGACAGGAGCCCGGCATGCTCACCATATACTCGACGGACGGGAAAGTGATCAAGAGCGTTGCGGTGAACGGCGCCACCGCCACCAGCCTCGAAGGGCTGCCTCACGGGACCTACATCGCCACTTTCGCCGGCCGCACGACGTTCGCCAATCTTAAGACCACGAAATAATATACACGGAATAGCATAACCCAAACAGCCTTATGAAGCAAAACAGGGTCAAAATATGGTTGCTCGTGGCGCTGCTGGCGTTGGCGGGGACGGTGCTGGCGGCGTGCAGCGAGAAGGAGCAGCCCCTTGCGGGGCGGCCTACAGTAGAGCGCATTGAGCAGCGGGGCACGCTGCTGGTCGGCACGACGGGCGACTACAGGCCGCTGTCGTTCCGCGAGCCGGAGACGGGCGAGTACTGGGGCTTCGCCATCGAGCTGGCCGAGGCGATGG
>CAMVAA010000101.1 GCA_947165345.1 uncultured Bacteroidales bacterium | reverse complement strand
GACACCTCTAAACCCGTCGTTTCGACACCACACCGAAGCCCCGCTTTTTATTTTATTTCCGTGTACAACATTTTTTACAATGCCGCGTTAAAGAGGGCATGAGACAATACTTAGACCTGTTGCAACACGTGCTCGACCACGGCACCGAACGCTTGGACCGCACCGGTACCGGCACCATCGGCGTCTTCGGCTACCAGATGCGCTTCCCCTTGGCCGACGGCTTCCCGGCCCTGACCACCAAGAAGTTGCACCTGCGCTCCATCATTCACGAGCTCCTGTGGTTCCTCCGTGGCGACACCAACATAAAATACCTGAAAGACAACGGAGTATCCATCTGGGACGAATGGGCCGACGCCAACGGCGACCTCGGCCCCGTCTACGGCTCGCAGTGGCGCTCCTGGCCCGACGGCCGCGGCGGCACCATCGACCAAATCGCCAACGTCGTCGACGAAATCAAACGCAACCCCTACAGCCGACGCCTCATGGTAACGGCCTGGAACCCTGCCGAAATCCACGACATGGCCCTCCCGCCATGCCACTGCCTCTTCCAGTTCTATGTCGACGGCGGACGCCTCAGCTGCCAGCTCTACCAGCGCTCGGCCGACATCTTCCTCGGCGTCCCGTTCAACATCGCCTCCTACGCACTGCTCACCATGATGATGGCCCAGGTCTGCGACCTACAGCCCGGCGACTTCGTCCACACCTTCGGCGACGCCCACATCTACCGCAACCACCTCGACCAGGTGCACCTCCAGCTCACACGCGACCCGCGGCCCCTGCCCACCATGCGCATCAACCCCGACGTGAAAGACATCTTCGGCTTCCACTACGAAGACTTCACCCTCGAAAACTACAACCCCTACCCCCACATCAAAGGAGAAGTGAGCGTATGACAACCCCCGACAAAAAACCGGCACCCCGCAACAGGACCCTCTCCGTCTCCCCCGACGAGAAAGCAGTCCTCATGCAACGGCTCGTCGACCTGCAGCAGTTGGCGGACCACGGCTCCTTCACCGACCGCACCGTCAACGCCGACCTCATGGCCGCTCTGCCACTTTTGCCAGACCACTTTGCCGACCTTGTCATCATCGACCCTCCCTACAACCTCACCAAAGACTTCAACGGCAACAAGTTCACCTCGCGCTCCGAGGCCGACTACGCCGCCTACCTGCGGCAGTGGCTGCCACAGGTCGTGGCCAAACTCAAGGATGGTGGCTCCCTCTACCTCTGCGGCGACTGGAAATGCACCGCCGCACTGCAGGAAGCGCTTTCCGAGCACCTCCACATCATAAACCGCATCACGTGGCAGCGCGAGAAAGGACGCGGCGCCCTGAACAACTGGAAGAACTGCATGGAGGACATCTGGTTCGCCGTCAAAGACCCCAGGCATTACTACTTCGACGTCGAAGCCGTCAAGATGAAACGCCGCGTCGTGGCACCCTATCGCGTCGGCGGCAAGCCCAAAGACTGGGACGAGACCGACGACGGCAACTACCGCACCACCTACCCCTCCAACTTCTGGGACGACATCAGCGTCCCCTTCTGGTCGATGCCCGAAAACACCGACCACCCCACTCAGAAACCCGAGAAACTCATCGCGAAACTCATACTCGCATCCTCGCGCCAGGGCGACATGGTCTTCGACCCCTTCCTCGGCAGCGGCACCACAAGCGTGGTGGCGAAAAAACTGGGACGCCACTTCTGCGGCGTCGAGATAAACACCGACTACTGCTGCTGGGCCGAGAAAAGGCTCGCCATGGCCTCCACCGACTCAACCATACAGGGCTTCTCCGACGGAGTCTTCTGGGAGAGAAACAGCACGCCCCAGCAAAAGAAGACAAGACCGAGAACAACGCCCACCGACAACCAAACAATAATACTCTATGGCTGAAACAACGACAGACATATACACCATACTGGACAATACAGCCGGACGCGTGCTGGATTTGCTGAAACGGGAAGGGACCTCTCTGCTCAGCAGCCATTCTGTCAACTCACCGCGTGCGGTAGGCGATGCTGTCCAGGAATTTTTGGCCTCCGAGAATGGGCTGTGCACCTGCCTTCCCAAAGAATTCCTGAAGCAGTTCGAGAGCGGTTTCGAAAGGCGTTCCATGGAAGACATGGCTTTCTATTCTGTCGACAGTAAGTACTTCGCCGTCGACTGCAAGACCCACAACAAGCAGACTGCCTTCAACATGCCCAACCTGATTTCGGTGCAGCGACTGGCCAAGTTCTACGAGAACGACACCAACACCTTCTGCATCCTGATTGTGGAATACAGCGTGAATGGCGACAAGTTAGAATATACCCATTGCTACTTCAAACCGATAGAGTCCTTCTCTTGGGACTGCCTGACTTTTGGCGCCCTGGGATGGGGTCAGATACAGATTGCCAACGCCAACATACTGCATTTCGACCAACCGACAGACAGAAAACAGTGGATGCTGGAACTGTGCAAAAGGATTGATGTGTTCTACCAAGAGGAAATCAGTAAGATTGGCGACCGCAGAAAATGGTTCGACAATATAAATAAGCATTGGGAAAACAAATGACAATACATTAGACTGAATGACAGACAACAAACATACCTGGTGCATCATCATGGCCGGCGGCATCGGAAGCCGCTTCTGGCCCGTGAGCCGCACGGACAATCCCAAGCAGTTCATCGACGTCATGGGGGTCGGCCGCACCATGCTGCAACTCACCTTCGAGCGCATGGAACGCATCTGCCCGCGCGACCACATCGTCATCGTCACCGGCGAACAGTACGCCGCTCGCGTGCGCGAACAACTGCCCGGTCTCCTGCCTCACCAGGTCCTCGCCGAGCCCCTGCGCCGCAACACTGCCCCCTGCATCGCCTACGCCGCCTCCGTCATCGGACACATGGACCACGAGGCCACACTCGTCGTCTCGCCAGCCGACCACGCCATCTTCAACCAGGATCGCTTCGAGGCCGACCTTCGGCAGGCCGTCCAGGCCGTGGCCTCGCACGACTGGATCATCACCCTCGGCGCTCAGCCCGTAAGGCCCGACACAAGCTACGGATACATACAGTTCCACGACGAACCCTCCACACCCGAGGCCGCCAACCTCCACCCCGTCGTGACCTTCACCGAAAAGCCACCCGTCGAAATGGCCCGACAGTTCATCGCCAGCGGCGAATTCTTCTGGAACACCGGACTCCTCGTCTGGCGGCTGCCTGTGCTCAAAGAGGCCTACCACCGCTTCCTGCCCGCCATCGCCGAAAGCTTCTTCGGATTCAACGTCATGACCCCCGCCGCCGAACTCGAACGCGTCTACTCCCTCTGCGAGGCCGTCAGCGTCGACAACGGCATCATGGAAAAGGCCGACAACGTGCACGTGCTCACCGCCTCCTTCGGCTGGAGCGACGTCGAGACCTGGGACTCCCTCTACGACGTGGCACACCACGACAAGAACGGCAACGCCGTCATCAGCGGCAACGTATTCACCTACGACTCCCGCAACTGCCTCGTCGTCATCCCCAACGACCCCACCAAGACCGTCGTCCTCGAAGGCCTCGACGGCTACATCGTCGCCGCCAGCGACGACACCCTCATGGTCTGCCGACGCCGCAACGAAGACCTCGTCTTCCGCTTCGCCAGCGACGTCGAACTGAAAAAACTCATCGACAAAAAATGAATACCATGACACGGGAAGAGAAAATAAAACGGCTGTCCGAAGTCTCCAGAAGGGTATTACCAGAAGACGCCGAGGCTTGGCTCTTCGGCTCGCAGGCCCGCGGCACCGCACAGCGCGACTCCGACTGGGACGTGCTCGTAATCCTCGCCAAAGAGGACCTGCTTCACACCGACTTCGCCTCCTACGCCTACCCGTTCATCGAAGCCGGTTGGGACATCGACGCCATGGTCAGCCCCATTTTGCTGACAAAGAAAGACTGGGAAGCCAGCAGCTTCACCCCGTTCTATAAAAACGTAACCAACGACCGCATTGCACTATGAGCCTATCCGATGAAGAAAGATTCGCCCTCGTAAGCTACCGCTTGGAGAAGGCACACAACACAATGGAACAGGTGAAGAGCATTGTCCCTCTCGCCTATTGGGACATGATTGCCAACCGCCTGTACTACGCTGTCTACTACGCCGTCTCGGCCCTGCTTCTACAGGACGGCCATTCGGTACAGACCCACCACGGCATCATCCAGATGCTCGGCCTGCACTACATCAAGACCGACATCCTCAACAGAGAATACGGCACGCTGTATAGCCAGCTCTTCTCCCTCCGCCAGACCGGCGACTACGGCGACACCTTCGGCCTCACCGAAAAGCAAGTGCTGCCGCTCATCAAACCGGCCGAAGAAATGATAAACACAATCGACACACTGATAAAAGAGAAAAACAAAAAATAACACTGACATGAAACGTTACGAGATCAAGCAACTGCTGAAAGAAGACGTGAGCGCCCTCCTGGGCACAACAATATGTGTAAAGGGATGGGTCCGCACCAAGCGCGGCAACAAGAACGTCGCCTTCCTGGCCGTCAACGACGGTTCCATCATCCATAACATCCAGGTCGTCGCCGACCCGCAGAAGTTCGAAGAGGAACTGCGCCGCATCACCACCGGCGCCTGCATCGGCGTGGAGGGCAAGCTCGTCGAGAGCCAGGGCTCGGGCCAGGCCGTCGAAGTGCAGGCCGAGAGCATCGTCGTCTACGGCGAGGCCGACCCCAACACCTACCCCCTCCAGAAGAAGGGCCACAGCATGGAGTTCCTGCGCGAGATCGGCCACCTGCGCCTGCGCACCAACACCTTCGGCGCCGTCATGCGCCTGCGCCACAACATGGCCATGGCCATCCACACCTTCTTCCACGAGCGCGGCTTCTTCTACTTCCACACGCCGCTCATCACCGCCAGCGACTGCGAAGGCGCCGGCGAGATGTTCCACGTCTCGACCCTCGACCCCGAGAACCCGCCCCGCAAGGAGGACGGCACCATCGACTGGGAGCAGGACTTCTTCGGCAAGTTCACCGCCCTCACCGTCAGCGGTCAGCTGGAGGGCGAGCTGGGTGCCACCTCGCTGGGCAAGATCTACACCTTCGGCCCCACCTTCCGCGCCGAGAACAGCAACACCCCGCGCCACCTGGCCGAGTTCTGGATGATCGAGCCCGAGATGGCCTTCTACCAGATGGACGAGCTGACGGCCCTCGAGGAGGAGTTCATCAAATACTGCGTCCGCTGGGCCCTCGACCACTGCATGGACGACCT
>CAMVAA010000100.1 GCA_947165345.1 uncultured Bacteroidales bacterium | reverse complement strand
AAAATTGGAAGTAGAAAATTGGAAGTAGAAAATTGGAAGTAGAAAATTGGAAGTATAAAGCTGACCGCTACCTGCTGACCGCTGACCGCTCCCCCGTACATACGGCTTAACTACTTAACTACTTAACTACTGTCTACTGTCTACTGCCTACTGCCTACTAACCCCTTACCGTTTAACACTTAACACTTAAATATATGAGCCTTATCAAATCCATTTCCGGCATTCGCGGCACCATAGGCGGCCCCGCCGGCGAGGGCTTGACCCCCATCGATGTAGTTAAATTCACCTCGGCATTCGCCACCTTCCTGAAGACCCAAAGTCTCAAAGACCAACCGTCTCGTCGTCTCAAAATCGCCGTCGGCCGCGACGCACGCCTCAGCGGCGCCATGGTCGACCGTCTCGTCGTCGGCACCCTGCAGGGCATGGGCGTCGACGTCCTCGAGACCGGCCTCTCCACCACACCCACCACCGAGATGACCGTCATCGACGGCCACTGCGACGGCGGCATCATCATCACCGCCTCGCACAACCCCAAACACTGGAACGCCCTCAAACTGCTCAACGCCCGCGGCGAGTTCATCTCCGACGCCGAAGGCAAAGAAGTCCTGCGCCTCGCCGAAAGTGCCGACATCGACTATGCCGACGTCGACTCGCTCGGCTCCGTCACCGTCGAGGACGACTGGATCGACCGCCACATCCGCCGCGTCGTCGACCTCCCGCTTGTCGACGTCGACGCCATCCGCCGCGCCGGCTTCCGCGTCGCTGTCGACGCCGTCAACAGCACCGGCGGCCTCGCCATCCCGCGCCTCCTCCGCTGCCTCGGTGTCGACGACATCGTCGAGCTCAACTGCGAACCCACAGGCCACTTCGCCCACAACCCCGAACCCATACCGCAGAACCTCACACAGATCAGCGACTGCGTCCGTCAGAACCACTGCGACCTCGGCATCGTCGTCGACCCCGACGTCGACCGCCTCGCCCTCGTCTGCGAGACCGGCGACATGTTCGGCGAGGAATACACCCTCGTCTCCGTCGCCGACTACGTGCTCAGCCACACACCAGGCAACACCGTCTCCAACCTCTCCTCCAGCCGCGCCCTGCGCGACGTCACGCGCCGCTACGCCGGCTGCCAATACAACGCCGCCGCCGTCGGCGAAGTCAACGTCACCACACTCATGCGCCAGACACATGCCGTCATCGGCGGCGAAGGCAACGGCGGCGTCATCTACCCCGAGCTCCACTACGGCCGCGACGCACTCGTCGGTGTCGCCCTCTTCCTCACCCTCCTGGCCAAGAGCGGCCGCAAAGTCAGCGAGCTCCGCAAGACCTACCCCGAGTACATCATCACCAAGAACCGCCGCGACCTCACGCCCGACATGGACGTCGACGCACTCCTGGCAAAGGTCGCCAAACTCTACACCGGCATGGCCGGCGTCGAGAAGGTCACCACCATCGACGGCGTCAAGATCGACTTCGCCGACGGATGGGTCCACCTTCGCAAGAGCAACACCGAACCCATCATCCGCATCTACAGCGAAGCCGCCACCGAAACCCGCGCCAACGAACTCGCCCGCCAAGTCATGCAGCAAATCTAACGCTGGCACCCGTAAAGCGGCCTGTTTGGGTCCAACCCCTAAGATGTACCGTATAAAATGGCCCGAAAGGCCATAAACCAAACAGCCCAGGGCAACACCCTGGGAAACATGAGCCCATAAAACTCGCCCTGTAAGGGCAAAACACTCCCCGGGCCCACGGCAACGCCCTGGGCCCGATATGCTACACATGCAACCAAAATCTAATACCTCCCGCCTTTCACCTCTCACATTTCACCTTTCACCTTTCACCTTTCACCTTTCACCTCCCCCTGTACATTCGGCTTAACTACTTAACTACTGCCTACTGTCTACCAACCACTTCCCCCTAATTAATTATCAATTTCCACGAAGCATACGCTGAAATCGTCAACGTACACCTCGGCCTTGTCGCTCTTGTAGAAGTACACCACTATCCTGCACCCCGCCGGCAGCGTGGCGAGGTCGATGTCTTGCTTGTAGGCCACTCTGAACCAGTGGGAGTACGCCACCATGCTCTTCGACACGCCGGAGGAGTTCCAGCTCAGGCTGCCGCTCCCGTCCTCTACCGAGACCGCCAAGACGCAGTCGGTCTGCGAGAGGCAGTTGCAGCTGGCGGCAACGCGTATCTCGATCCTCTCGTGCCCAAGGGCCCGGAGCGAGTCTGCGGGATATTCGAAGGTGGCCGAGTAGGCGTCTGTCTTGTTCGACGCCGCTCCGGTGTGGCTCTCTCTCTGCGACAGCGTGTATCCGCTGCGCCAGTGCTCGGGCACCGCGCCCTCGAAGTCGTTGCTCGAACAGAGCAGCGTGTCTTTCGCCCGGGGCGCCAGATCGGCCGCCTCCAGTTGGTAGAGCCTCACGCCACCGCTCTCGGTGTCCGCTTTCCGCCTCTGGCGGGCGCTGTAGGCGAAGTCCGGCAGGTCGCTGTACGCCGTCCCGCTCAGCCCCATGGTGTGGTCGTTGAGCACGAGGGTCACACGCTGCGGTGTGCCGCCGGCGGCCGCTAGGCTCTCGTATTCTTCATAGTCCAGGTAGCGGCCGTTGTTCCCGAAGCCGTCGTAGTACTGCATCACGCGGGTGCACACCGGGTCGGAGACTACCACTCTGCCGTCGTCCTGTCCGCACACGTTCTCCTTTATCACCTCCCGCCGTCCGGTGTACCCGCCCGTGCCGTCGGCCATGGTGGCCACGGGCTGCACCAGCAGGGCCGCCAACAGGGCCGCCTTGGCAAGCGGCGACGTGGCGGCCTCAGGCCTCTTCCACGAGACCGCTGCCACGCCCGCCATCACCACCGTGACCGGTAGGTAGGTCTGCAGAAACACCGTCCGGTTGCCGAACAGGGTGTATACGCTCAGCGCCGTCAGCGCCACGCCCATGCCCACCGTCTGCCCTTTTGTGGGCCCTCTCTGCAGCAGCAGGGCCGCGCTCACGGCCGCCACGGGTATGAAGAACAGATAGTGGCGTGGGTCGACGCACATGGGCGAGTAGGACGTCGCCGAGATGGTCATGAAGTTGGACGAGAGGAACATGACGGTCGCCGACAGGGCGAAGTACGACAGCGGGTCGGGCAGCGCCAGCATCTTGCGCCAATTCCGGTCCGCCAAGGCTGCCACTGCAAAC
Source organism: uncultured Bacteroidales bacterium (assembly GCA_947165345.1). Classification (GTDB taxonomy): domain Bacteria; phylum Bacteroidota; class Bacteroidia; order Bacteroidales; family P3; genus Colimorpha. The sequence continues at coordinate 2,263 of CAMVAA010000100.1, read as the reverse complement.
ACCATCGGCACCGCCATCCCCGTCGCTATCGTCATGTCGAAGAAGTCGTACGCCACCCGCTGCAGCAGAACCCGCAGCGGCTGCTCGCCGTAGCTGCAGGTGTTCAGGTAGCTGTTCTGCGCTATGGCCTTGAAGCGGTACAGGAAGTCGCCCGTAAGCAGGTAGATGGCGGCGAAGTAGACCGCGAGGTACAGCGCCCCGAAGGCGATGGCCCACGTCCAGAACTTCCTGCCGCGCCGCGCGATACAGTCCGCTACAAACAGATAGACGAGCCACGGCACCAGCAGCACCACGCTGCCTTTCGACATGAAGCCGAGCAGCAGCGCTCCCGCAAACAGGGCCGCACGCCCCACCGTCCGCCCATGCGCTTCATACCGCTGGCGGTAGTACACATACACCGCCGCCATCGTGAAGAAGACTACATAGATGTCCGGCATAAGCTTGTTGGAGTAGAACAGCAGCCAGCTCGAGGCCAGCGTCATGGCCAGCCCCGTCGCTGTCGGCCAGAAGCCCTTGCGCCGCAACACGAGGTATATCAGGCACAGGGTCAGCACCGTTAGCGTCATCGCCGGCAGCGATGAGGCAAAGTCGTTGACGCCAAACAGCTTGTACGAGATGAACGTGGCCGCGTTGACTGTGAACCGGTACGTGTAGTGGTCGTCGAAGTCCACCTCGCCGTTCAGCATCCGGGCTGCTATCCCGGCATACTGCATGTCGTCGTAGCCGAAATGCCCGGTGAATGCCGTCGCGCGGTACACGACCACTATCACCACCGCCGCCAGCAGCGCATATATGGGCTTCGCTTTCATCTCTCAACAACAGTAGTGGCAGGGGCGCGTCGCTCCTGCAGCTTCTCTTACAGCATCCCTTTGCGTTTCAGCAGGGCCTTGGGGCTGGGGTCTTTGCCGCGGAACTGGCGGTAGAGGTCCATGGGCTCGACGGTGTTGCCGCTCTCCAGCAGGTGGCGGAACTTCTTGGCCAGCTCGGGGTTGAACAGGTCGCCGCTCTCGGCGAAGGCCTCGAAGGCGTCGGCGTCGAGGATGGCCGTCCAGGTGTAGCTGTAGTAGCCGGCGTCGTAGCCCGTGGTGAAGATGTGCTGGAAGTAGGGGCTGCGGTAGCGGCTGATGATTTCCGGTATGAGACCTATCTTCTTCATGTGCTCCTCTTCGAAGGCGATGGGGTCGATGGTCTGCTTCTCCTTGATGGAGTAGTAGTCCATGTCGAGCAGCGAGGCGGCCAGCAGTTCGGTGGTCATGAAGCCCTGGCCGTAGGTCTGCGCGGCGGCAATCTTCTGGATGAGGGCGTCGGGGATGGCCTCGCCGGTCTGGTAGTGGTGGGCATACATCTTCATCACCTGCGGGTGGCGGCACCAGTTCTCCATCACCTGCGAGGGCAGCTCTACGAAGTCGCGCGGCACGTTGGTGCCGGCCAGCGAGGGATAGGTGCACTTGCTCAGCAGGCCGTGCAGGGCATGGCCGAACTCGTGGAAGAGGGTCTCGCTCTCGTCGAAGTTGAGGAGCGACGGGGCACTTGCGGTGGGCTTGGTGAAGTTGCAGACCACCTGGATGATGGGCATCACGTTCTCGCCGGTCTTGCGGTCGCGGTGCTGGCCGCGGAACTCGGTCATCCAGGCGCCGCTGCGCTTGCTGGCACGCGGATGGAAGTCCATGTAGAGGATGCCCACGGTGCTGTCGCCCTGGCGCACCTCGAAGCAGCGAGCCTCTTTGTCGTAGGTGGGCAGGTCGGTGCGCTCGGTGAAGGTCAGGCCGTACAGCTTGTTGGCCACCATGAAGGCGCCTTCGCGCACGCTGTCGAGCGAGAAGTAGGGGCGCACCTCGGCGTCGTCGATGGCGTATTTCTCCACACGGTATTTCTCAGCGTAGTAGCGCCAGTCCCAGGGCTGCAGCTTGGCACCGGGCTCGTCTTTCTCGAGCATCTTCTGATAGAGGTCGCGCTCCTGTTTGGCTACCTTGAGGGCGGGCGCCCAGATGTCCATCAGGCAGCTGTAGACGTTGGCCGGGGTCTTGGCGAGGCAGTCGTCGAGGACGTAGTCGGCATGGGTGGGGAAGCCGAGGATGTTGGCGCGTTCGAGGCGGAGGTTGACAAGGGTGTCAATGATTTTGGTGTTGTCGAACTTGCCGCCCTGGCAGCGGTCGGCATAGGCGTGCCACACCTCCTCGCGGAGGGCGCGGTCGGGGCAAGACTGCATGAAGGGTTCCCAGGTGGGAACGTCGAGGGTGACAGTGTCGCCGTTGGGGAGGAC
>CAMVAA010000099.1 GCA_947165345.1 uncultured Bacteroidales bacterium | reverse complement strand
AGAGGACCCAGAGAGGACCCAGAGAGGGGGTAGAGAGGGGGTAGAGAGGGTGGGGTGGATGGGAGGCGGGGTGGGAGAGGGAGGGGAGATGGTGTTTTAAGTTTTTTTTAGGAATGAGGGTGGCGGAATTGAATAAAATGCGTATATTTGCACCGTGGCACTGAGATGCCACGTTTGTGCAAACCGTTAAAATATACAATATTATGGTAAAGAAAGTATTTGTTGCAGCATTTGCAGTGCTGATGGGAATGAACTTAATGGCCCAGAGTGTGCAGGAGACCACGGCGATGGTCGGGTCGCTGACGGTGCCGGCCTACACGATGACACTTGAGAAAGAGGCCAAGACGGTGCAGGAGGCTGTGGCCCAGCGCTTCAAAGATGCCAAGCTGAAGACCAAGAATGTGGACGGATATACGGCAGTGCTGGAGCAGATGATGCCCGAGATAGCCACGGTGCCGGTCAGCGTGTACGTCAAAGTCGAGGAGCAGGGCAAGCGCAAGAACCGTACCACGCTGGTGACGGTCTGTGCGCTGACCACCGACCTCACTATCGACCAGTCGCTTATGCGCAACAATGTGCGCAGCTACCTTGAAGGGCTGCCGACATACATGGGCAAGTACGAGGCCAGCCAGAACATGCAGGCAGAGCAGAAGAACCTGAAACAGGCCGAGAAGGCTGCCGCGGCCGCGGTTTCGGCCCTCACGGACCTCGAGAAGGACATTGCCTCGGACCAGAAGAAGATTGCCGACAAGCGCAACGAGATAGCCAAGCTGCAGGGCAAAATAAAGGACCTGGAGAAGGACATCAAGGAGCTGGAAGCCAGGATAGAGAAGAATACCGGCAAGAAGTCGGACGCCGAGAAGCGCGTCAGCGACACGCAGGAGAGCGTCAACGCCAAGCAGGGCGAGGTGGAACGCTATCGCGAGCTGTCGAAGTAAACGACTGACGGAGCACAAGGGCTGACGATGCAGAACGAGAAGTATCTTGCGCTGCGGCGCAGACATGCGGTGTTTGAATACACCGGATACCATTGGAACACAGACGAGGCAGGGCTGCGTCTGTGTTTCGATTTCAGGATGGGCGACGTGGAGTTCCACCCCACGGCCCTCGTCGAGCGGCGCCCGTTCCTCGACTTTGGCGACAGTGCCGCTATAGACCGCACGGTTTTTGAGATTGGCATGGTAGAGCTGGTGAGCTACTGGAAGTGCGCATGTCCGCCGGTGGTGTCGGTGCTGTGTGCGCCCGACGACGGGGTGGACACTGCTTTTTGGCGCAAGCTTTACTGGAACGGGCTGGGAGAGTTCTTCTATACCAATGCCATCGAGGCCACGGAAGACGACTTCATGGACATACGCATCACCGCTGCGGTCGGCCGGGAGGGACGTGAGTCGGCGGTCAGCGGTCGGCGAAGCCGGGAGGGCTATTTGGTGCCCATAGGTGGCGGCAAGGACTCGGTGGTGACGCTTGAACTGCTGCGCAGGGCCGGATGCCCTGTGCGGCCGCTCATCATGAACCCCCGAGGGGCCACTACATGGTGTGCCGAGGCCGCCGGATTTCCCATTGACGAGGTTCTTGTTATCCGCCGCACCATCGACCCTACGCTCCTGGAGTTGAACCGTCAGGGGTACCTTAACGGTCACACCCCCTTCTCGGCGATGCTGGCTTTCTATACCATGCTGGCTTCGGTCCTTTCGGGAGTGGCCAACGTGGCGCTGAGCAACGAGAGTTCGGCCAACGAGAGTACGGTGCCGGGATCGACGGTGAACCATCAGTATTCCAAGAGCCTTGAGTTTGAGGATGACTTCCGTCGCTATGCAGAACGGCTATTGCCCGAGGGACGCTTCCGCTATTTCAGCTTCCTGCGGCCGCTGAGCGAGTTGCAGATTGCCATGCTTTTCAGTCGTCAGACGGCCTACCACGACATCTTCCGCTCGTGCAACGTGGGCAGCAAGCAGGACATCTGGTGTGGCCATTGCGCCAAGTGCCTCTTTGCGTATATCATACTTTCGCCGTTCATAGAGCCCGCGCGTCTTGATGCCATCTTTGGCAAGTCCATGCTTGCCGACCTTGCGTTGCGGCATGAGATGATGCAGCTTTGCGGCATGGCCGAGACCAAGCCCTTTGAGTGTGTAGGCACTGTGGGCGAAGTGCGCCAGGCTCTTGCCATGACGTTGAGCCGCTGGTATGGCGAGAACCCGCCAGCTCTGCTGAAAGAGGTTGTCCCATGTCTCGGCGTCGAGATGGTAACGGTGCACCAGAATCTCGCAATAATATCCCCTATCGGTAACCTCACTACCGAAGAGAGAACTATTCTTCAACAGGCATGTATAGAGAAGAACAGCTGAAAGCCCTCCTTGCTGGACGGCAAATACTCATTGCGGGCTATGGGCGTGAAGGACAGAGTGCCGAACGGCTGCTGAAGAAACTCCTGCCCGAGGCGCGGGCCACTGTGGCTACGCAGGTTGATGGTGGCCGCTGGCGTTCGCAGACCGGCGAGTGGAGCGAAAAATGGCCCTTTGACATGGTTATCAAGTCGCCCGGCATTCCAACCTTTCAGTTTCCAACTTTAGGTTTTCAACTGTCTAGCCTCACGGACCTCTTTCTGCAGGTATACGGTGACATGACTGTTGGTGTCACCGGCACCAAGGGCAAAAGCACCACCGCCAGCCTTATACACCACCTGCTGCCGGGTTCTGTACTGGCCGGCAACATCGGTATACCCCTATTCGACATCCTCGATAGTCTGGAGCCTGGGAGTGTGGTGGTAGCCGAACTCTCATGTCACCAGCTCGAGGTACTGCACCGTTCGCCTCATGTGGCAGTGCTGCTAAACCTTTTTCAGGAACATCTTGATCACTACGAGGACTATATGGGTTACAAAATGGCCAAGATGCAAATCGCCTTGCACCAGGGCGCGGACGATCATTTCTTCTACTGTGTCGACAATGCTGAGTTGCGTAGCATGGTGGAAGGTGGAGCGCGGAAACTGGAAAGCACGGTGCATCCATATAGTGTGCACGACATTTCGCGCGACGAGAGTGATTTGCTCGCGTCCTGCCCGTTGGCAGGCGAACACAACCGAAGCAATGCTCTCGTGGCATGCCGAGTGGCACACCTTGTGTCGCACCGGCCGCTTTCCGATTTCCGCTCTTTGCTTTCAAGTTTCCACGGCCTCCGGCATCGTATGGAGCGGGTGGGAGAGAAGTTTGGTATCACATGGTACGACGACAGCATCTCGACTATCCCCGAGGCTGCTATAGCCGCTGTGCGTGCTCTTGGCCGTGTGGACACGCTCATACTCGGTGGCTTCGACCGCGGCATTGACTACATGCCCCTGGTCCGGTTCCTCTCTGAACATACTATCCGTAACCTTGTCTTCGTCGGTGCTGCCGGACGCCGTATCCTCTCGTCGTTCGACACACCGCCGGCTGCGAATGTCATTGTTGAGGACGACTATGCTGCAATCGTGCCATGGTGTGCCATGCACACGCCCCAGGGCGGTACGGTGCTCCTCTCGCCGGCAGCGGCCAGCTACGATGCCTTCAAAAACTTCGAGGAGCGTGGCGACTTTTTTAGACAAAAGATAATGGAACTATGACTGACTACACCGCAATCAGGCGCGATCTGCACAACCACCCGCAGACGGCTGGAAGCGAGAACTATGCCCACGACATGATCGTGCGCCACCTGCAACAGCTGCACCCCGACCGTGTCTTTACCCACGTGGGTGGATGGGGCATCGTCGCCGTATGGGAAGCTGCAGGAGGACAGAAACATACGTCTAATCAGCCCGACACCACCCCCACCGTGGCTTTCCGCGCCGACACCGACGCTCTGCCCATAGGCCACCGCTGCGGTCACGACGGCCACACCACCATTCTCATGCGCCTCGCTGAGCTGGTTGACGAAGCCAAATCAGCCTCTCAACACTCGTCACTCATCGCTAACCACAACATTCTCCTCCTGTGGCAACCCGCCGAGGAGACGGGGCAAGGGGCGCGGGCGGTAATGGAAAGTGGCGTGCTGCAGCAATACAACATAGTTCGTTTCTATGCCCTGCACAACCTGCCGGGCTACCCTGTTGGAACCGTCGTCCTCTGTCCACACACATTCGCCGCCGCCTCCACGGGGGTGGTGTATCACCTCGACGGGCGCGAGACCCATGCCTCGACCCCCGAACTCGGGCTCAACCCCGGAAGAGCAGTGGCCGCCATGATAGAGCGTTTCGATGCCTTCAACGGCAGCAGCGTGCAGGATGCCGAATTCCGCCAGAGCACCTTGATTTGTGTTAACCTTGGTTCGCCGGCTTTCGGCACCTCGGCGGGCCATGCCGAGGTGATGTTCACACTCCGCGCTTTCTCCAACGACGTGATGCAGCGCCTCTTGGCCGACGCCAACAAGGCCGTGGACGAGATTGCGGCTCGCTGGGGCCTGACGGTCACTCGGTCGCTGGTGGAGCCGTTCCGTGCCACTGAGAACACTGCCGAATGTGTCGAGGAGATAAGAAAAGCGGCAGAGAGTCTGTCGCTTGATGTTTGTTGCCGCGTCGAGCCCAATCGCTGGAGCGAGGACTTCGCCGAGTACCTGTCGGAATACCAAGGGGCCATGTTCGGCATGGGCAGCGGCGAGAGCCAGGCGGAACTGCACCGCCCCGACTACGATTTCCCCGATGCGCTCATCGAACCGGCGGCCCGTCTGTTCCTTCGCTTGGCTACGGGAGCCTGACCGGCCGGTCAGGTCAGCCGTTGCCCGTCTTCTTTTCCAGCTTGATATAGTTCGGGAAGGGGACCTGCACCGTCCCCACCGAGATGCTCGGCTTCACTCTCAGCCCCACCTTCGACGAGATTCCTTCGGACGTGAAGCTGCTGGCGAAGGTCTTCAAAGCCTCGAGCCCTTTCTGCGAGAAGAGGCCAGCCAGGTCGGTGTTCACCCCCAACGGCACGGTGGTGGTGGCGCTGGGCTTGATGGTATAGCTCTTGGTATTCACGCCGTTAGCCATGTCGGTACCGTCTATGGCCAGAATCCAGTCGAGGGCTGTCATGGCGGCTTGCGTGGTGGTCGGGTTCTTGACGTCCACGTTCACGTCCATCGCCAGCGGCACCTGCTTGGTCTGGTAGGCGGCCACAAGCCTCACCACGTCGGCGGCCGAAAGGTTGCCCTTGGTGAGTCTCTTCACATTGACTCCCGCCACGCTCACATTGGAGACGTTTTTGAGGTTGAATTCACAGTTTGCCAGATTGGCCACACTGGAGAACTGGTCTGCGACTTGGGTGAGTACATCGCACGAACTCAGCAGCATACACCCTGCTGCCAAAAGGGTAACGGTTATCTTTTTCATGCTGCAAAGATACGTCTTTTTTTCTTTATGGAAGCAAAAAAAGATTCCACGTGGCATCTTGCCGCCTGGGGTAGGGGACAGAACCCGCGGAACGACACCTCGTATCCCGCCCGTCGAACCGCCGTGTGCCGGACCCCAAGCCGTGGAACCAGTCCCCCCCCTCTCCCCCCCCCCCCCGCCCCCCCCCCCCCCACCCCCGCCCCCCCCCCCCCCCCACCCCCTCC
>CAMVAA010000098.1 GCA_947165345.1 uncultured Bacteroidales bacterium | reverse complement strand
AGATGCTGGTGCACGGAAGAAGCCAATGTTGTTTTAGTTGTCAATGTTGTCGTTTGAATCTAGTCGTCCAGCGCCAGCCCTCCCAGCGAGGTCTCTTATTCAGGATGAAAATAGGAACAAATTCCCATTTTATGCAAAAATATAAAGTTTTTGGATTTCATTCCAAAAACTTTTGCCATATTTGCAGCGTATTATAAAACAATCGACTAGGGATACAGACATCACCAGTGATGGCGGCATTAATATGTCAGCCCAGCCATCCAGAGGGGAAGTTTCTTGCCGACTGGAAGTTCTATCCGATCGGCAAAGATAAAGGAATCGGGGATGTCGGCCACTTGTTCGAAGGATTTGTCGGGGCCTCCGACCTCGATGGTGGTTTTGCCATCGATGACAAAGTCGCCCTGGCTTCTGCCATATTCCACAGCGTGGTTGACGGACAGTTGGTTGACAAAAAAACACTCACGAATGGTGCCAATTTTCTCTCCATATCCAAGTGCATAGAACATATTGGGGTCGTGCAGGTATATCTTGTCGGGTTTCTGCAACCGCGTGATGGTGTTGTTGTCGGAATAGAGCAGGTGAAGCAATTCGGCGCGACCAAGGCTGTTAATATACGATAGGACGGTATGCTTATTCAGTTCAAGACGGGCCGAGAGTTTGGCGACATTCAGCTCATATGGAACACTATCGGCAATAAACTGTATCAAAGCCTTCACTTTGCGCGTATTGGCGGTGTCGACTCCACAAAAGAGTGTTAGTTCCTGGTCGACGATAAAGTCAATCACATTCTCGATGCGGCTGTAGTATTCTTCTTCGTCGCCATCATAGAAAGGGAAGTAACCCACTTTGAGGTATTCCTCAAAAAGAGCCTGTGGATGGCAACGTCTGTTCACTTCACCGCAGATGTCATCATAACGACTCAAAATATCATCCAAGGGATAGACGGGGATATGTATTCCCTTATAGAACAAAAGAAACTCGCGGAAAGAAAGACCTTCCATGGTGTAACTTAACACACGACGGGAGAGGTCGGCATCGGCATTGAGAATCTGGATGAGTGAGGATCCGGTGAAGGTTATCTTCATATCGGGATAGAGGTCGATAATTTCTTTTATCTCACGGCTCCATGTGGGATAGCGGTGAACCTCGTCCAAGAACAGATGTTTGCCGCCCATCATGTGGAATTGTTCTGCCAAACCAATCAATGTGTGGTTGGTGAAATACATGCTGTCCATCACACAATATAGCGCCTCGCCGGCATCGGTGCCGTACTTCTGCTTCACATACTGGCGCATCAGCGTTGTTTTGCCCACGCCCCGCGAGCCTCGAATCGCGACCAATTGCTTCTCCCAATTAATAGTATTCATCAGTTCACGGACAATATCTGTCGTAACCTGAGATACTAGCATCTTGTGTTTCCTGAACAAACTTTCCATTTTTTATCTTTTGAAAACGAATGCAAAATTACAAAAGATTATTCAACTAACCAAATTTATTTTAATACAGGTTACTTCAATCACCTTTTGTGGGTCTCCAAATACACTCAGTCGTCCAGCGCCAGCCCTCCCAGCGAGGTCTCTTTGTAGAGGCTCGGCAGGTCGTGGCCGGTGAGCTTCATGGTGCGCACCACCTTGTCGAAGCTGATGATGTGGCGGCCGTCGCTCATCATGGCGTAGATGTTGATGTCGAGGGCGCGGAGGGCGGCCATGGCGTTGCGCTCGATGCAGGGTATCTGCACCAGGCCGCACAGCGGGTCGCACGTCAGGCCCAGGTTGTGCTCCATGGCCATCTCGGCGGCGTACTCTATCTGCTTGGGGCTGCCGCCGAAGAGCTGGTTGCTGGCCACGGCGGCCATCACGCAGGCGCTGCCCACCTCGGCCTGGCAGCCCGCTTCGGCGCCGCTGATGGTGGCGTTGGTCTTGATGACATTGGCGAAAAGGCCCGCCGTGGCCATGGCGCGTAGTATCTCGCGGTCGCTGAAGCCGTGGTTCTTCTTCAGGTGGTACAGCACCGCCGGCAGTACACCGCTGCTGCCGCACGTGGGGGCGGTGACAATCTTGGCGCCGCAGGCGTTCTGCTCGCTGGTGGCCAGGGCGTAGGCGATGACGAGGGCGCGGCTCTGCAGCGACGGTTTGAAGCCGCTGGCGCGGACAAAATACTGGTGCGCCTTGCTGCGCAGGTGCAGCCCTCCGGCTATCACGCGGTCATCTTGCAGCCCCTCTTCGATGGTCTGCTGCATCTGCTGCCACATCTCCTCCAGGTACATCCACAGCGTCCCATCCTCGCACTGCTCCACATACTCCCAGAAGCTCAGCCCCTCACGGTCGATATACTCCATGATGTCCCGCATGGTGTTGTGCGGGTAGACCTCGCCCTCCGGCGTGATGCCCAGCGGCACCTCGCCCTCCTCGGTGGCCAGATAGCCGCCGCCGACGCTGTACACCAGCCAGTGGTCGACGACACCGCCGTCGCCATCCAGCGCCTCGAAGAGCATGCCGTTGGTGTGGAACGGTTTCACCACGTCCGCCCGCCAGACGATCTCCACCTCCTTGGGCGCTAGGCCGCGCGTGATGGCCACATCGGTGTGGTGTCCCTTGCCCGTGGCGGCGAGGGAGCCGTAGAGGGTGACGCGGTAGCGCGAAGCGGTATTCTTGGTGCGCGCGGCGAACATTGTGGCCGCCCTGTGGGGCCCCATGGTGTGGCTGCTGCTCGGTCCGAGGCCTATCTTGTAGATTTTCTTGATTGTTTCCATTCTTTTTTAGTGGTTAAGTAGTCTGTAGTTTAGGTGAATACATCAATCGCCCAACACCGTTGTCTCCGAGACGCACAGGTCGTCGTATCGGCACCTTTGGCCCGCGGTGGTTACCTTCTTCATTTTCGTGAGTATCAGCAACTTCTTCATAACACGTAACCCAATTAGACCATGCAAAGATACAAAAAAAAACGATAGCCCCACAGAATAGTGGTGACATCTATAGATAACCCCGTAGGGGTTTCATATCAATAGCAACCACCTGATTATTATAGCCCCAAACCCCGTAGGGGTTTCATATCAATAGCAACCACCTGATTATTATGCCACCAAACCCCGTAGGGGTTTCATATCAATAGCAACCACCTGATTATTATACCCCCAAACCCCGTAGGGGTTTCATCTAAATCCAATTTATAGATGCAGCCCTGGCAACCCACGCCCTGAAAGGGCAAAACCCTCGTTCGGAAACGATGCTTTTGCCCCCTTCGGGGCTATATCGGATATTTTCCGTATCTTTGCATCGTTTCTAATCTACACAATAATCTATGAAAACTCTGAAACTATGTATCCTGGCCATGCTCTGCATGGCTGTATCGCTACCTGCCGCGGCCAACGACGGCACCTTCTACACCCGTGGCAATCAGCTCGTCCCACTGCAGGAGACGGACATCAGCGTCCGGCGCGAGGTGTTGACCATCAGCCTGATGGACAACGGGATGGCCCGCGTCGATGTGCAGTACGAATTCTGGAACCCCGGCCCCGCCCGTCGCCTCACCATGGGCTTCGAGGCCGACCCGCCCTACAACTACGACTACAAGTTCCACCCCGACGGCCGCCACCCCAGCATCTGCCTCTTCACCGTCGAGATGAACGGCCGCCAGCTGGCGTACAGCAACGCCGTATGCGTGGCCGACACGCTGCCGCTGACGAAGGTCAAAGACCTGAAACGCTACTACATGTGGGACAACAACTGGCTCTACGACACCGCCAACGCCGACCCGAAGTCCGACTACAAGGACCCACTCGACTACGATGCCGGCATCCGCTTCGCCTACGTCTACTACTTCGACGCCGACTTCCAGCCGGGCCTCAACCGGGTGCGCCACACCTACGTCTACCGCATGTCGACCAACGTGGGCAGCCCGTTCATCGTCGAATACAAGCTGACGCCCGCCGCCCGCTGGGCCGGAGGCAAGATTGGCGACTTCACACTCACCATCCGCGCCGACAGCACGGCCAAGCACTTCTATGTCTTCGACAGCGCGTTTGCCGGCACACCCTTCGCCGTCAGCGAGGGCATGGGCAAGACGCGACGCGCCACCTGCTACGGCGACCCATGCGCCGAGGTGAGCCTCCGCAACGGCGCTATCACACTCCACACCACCGACTTCGCTCCGCAGGCCGAACTCTGCATCCGCGCCGTGGGAGTCGACGGCTGCTACGTAGACCGGCAGTGCATCACCGGCGGCACCTACGACCGCACCGCACGAATCAACTGGGGGCCCTACAAGGGAATGCAGGAGGTACCCGCCGACCCGGCCTTCCGCCAGCGCGTCGTCCGCAACCTGCCCTACGCCAACCGCGGCCACGTGTTCCGCGACAAGCGCCTGCGCCAATACTTCGAGAGTCTCTGGTGGTACATGCCCGACCCCGACTACAAGGACAACACCTCCGACTTCACGCCCGTCGACTGGGAATATGTGAGGTATAAGGAATAATGTTTGTCGGCTGTCGGTTAGGGTGGGGGAGGGCCTGGCCCAAACTATTGGTCAGTGCCTGAAGACAAACCCTACGAAGACCCTCGGCCCGAGCGGCACGTCGACCTCGCGGAACGGCAGAAGCCACGAAAGACGCGACGTGAGCATGATACGCTCCGTCAGGGCGTATTCTAACCCCAAATGCGGGTCGGCAATCATAAACCCTTCGCTGTGGAAGACGGTGTTCGGCTCGGCCGTCCAGTCCTCGGCCTCGCCGTCGAAAACCAGCAGCGTGGCCGCCGTCCCACCGCCTATCGTCGCACCGGCAAACGGGTGCCACCGCCCAAGCTGCCACCGCGCCTCGGCCACCACTCCGCCCCATCCTATCCGCACATAGCTGCCGTTGCCCATCAGGTTCAGCGTCGAGATAAAACCCTCTCCACCAATACGTACCACCTTGCCGACGTGGAACCGCATCGTGCCGCCGATGCCGAACGGCATGCCGGACGCCGCGTAGGCCTGCGCCGGCAGCGTGGCCGACAGGTAGCCCGTGTGGATCATCATTCCTCCGTCAAAGTGTGGCTGCGACCTCAGCGGCAGCACCGCCAACGCCAGCAGCGCACACATTGCTGCCAATCTTTTCATATTGTATATAGCCCCTTTCGTAAAAAAAGAAAGAGGCATCCGTTTCCACGGATACCTCTTCGGTTGTTTCATGTCATTGCTGTTCCATTACTCGGCAGCGGCCTCTTCGCCGTCGTCGGCGGTGGCGCTGGCACGGGTGCTCAGGACGTTGACCACCTCGCTGCTCTTCGGGTTGAGGATGCAGTAGTTGTCGGTGGCGATGTCCTGCACGCGGATGCGCTGGTTGACATCGAGGTTGGTGATGTCGAGGAGCACCTCGCTGGGCATGTTGGCGGGCAGAGCCTTCACGTTGAGGCGTTTCTGCTTATAGGCCAGCTTGCCGCCCTTCATGACTCCCTTGCTCGTGCCGGTGGTGTGGACGGGAATGGACATCACGACGGGCTTGTCGTCGGTCAGCTCATAGAAGTCTGCGTGGTACACGATCTCGGTCACGGGGTGGAACTCGATGTCCTTCAGCATGGCCATGTGCTCAGTGCCGTTGATGGTGATTTTCTGGAAGCAGGGCTCCGGGTTGAACAGAATGCGCTGGAAGGCAGTCTGGTCGACACTGAACAGGATCTGCTCGCCCTTGCCGTACATCACGCAAGGCACCTTGGCGTCGCGACGCAGAGCCTTAGCATCCTTTTTCCCTACGTTCTCGCG
>CAMVAA010000097.1 GCA_947165345.1 uncultured Bacteroidales bacterium | reverse complement strand
GGTGGGGTGGTTGTAGTAGCCGCAGGGGCAGGGGTTCATGGCGGCGATGAGCATGAACGAGGCTGGGTATTCGATGGTCATCTTGGCGCGGCTGATGGTGACGCGTCGCTCCTCCATGGGCTGGCGCAGCACCTCGAGCACCGTGCGCTTGAACTCGGGCAGCTCGTCGAGAAAGAGCACGCCGTTGTGCGCCAGGCTGATTTCGCCGGGCTTGGGGTTGGCGCCGCCGCCCACGAGGGCGACGTCGCTGATGGTGTGGTGAGGAGCGCGGAAGGGACGGACGGCGATGAGAGAGTCCTCGCGCCGCATGAGGCCCGCCACAGAGTGGATTTGAGTGGTCTCGAGGCTCTCGCTGAGCGTCAGGGGCGGCAAGATGCCGGGCATGCGCTTGGCGAGCATGCTCTTGCCGCTGCCCGGGGGGCCGATCATGATGGCGTTGTGGCCGCCGGCGGCGGCGATTTCGAGACAGCGCTTGACGGTCTCCTGCCCTTTGACGTCGGCGAAGTCGTACTCATAGTGGCTGAGGGAGCGTGCGAACTCGGCGCGGGTGTCGACCACGGTAGGCTCGATGGAGGCGGCCCCGTTGAAGAAGTCGACGACCTGTCTGAGACTTTCGGCGCCGTAGACCTCCAGGTTGTTCACGATGGCGGCCTCGCGGGCGTTGGCACTGGGTACGATTATGCCCTTGCACTGCTGTCGCCGGGCCTCGATGGCGATGGGGAGGACCCCTTTGATGGGCCGCAGGCTGCCGTCCAGACCCAGCTCGCCCATGATGACATAGCGGTCGAGGTCGTCGCTTTTCATCATGCCGACGGAGCCGAGGATGCCGACGGCGATGGTGAGGTCGTAGGCGGTGCCTTCCTTCTTGAGGTCGGCGGGAGCGAGGTTGATGACGAAGTTCTCGTTAGGGACCTTGAATCCGGACTCGAGGAAAGCCGAGGAGATGCGCTGACCGCTTTCCTTCACGGCGCTGTCAGGCAAACCGACAATGGAGAAACCGGCGCCCGGGGTAGCGGTCACTTCCACGGTGACCGTCACTGCGCCGACACCTATAATGGCGCTGCCGTATGTCTTGACCAACATGGTTGCTGTCTATTGATTTGATGCTGCAAAGATACGAAAGATAGCCGACGTGGCAAAAAAATATTTTGCCACGTCGCAGAATGTACGTACCTTTGCAAACGGGAAACAACATATTAACACACCAAAACACAAGGAAGATATGAAAGACATCATGCCAAACGGCGGCCAGTTCGCCATGCCCGCCCTGCCCTACGAGGCGCTGGGCGACGTTATCAGCAAAGAGACCCTGTCGTACCACCACGGCAAGCACCTGAAGGCCTATGTGGACAACCTGAACAAGGCGCTTCCGGGCAGCGGGCTGGAGGGGCTCGCGCTGCAGGAGGTGGTGCGCCGCGCAGAGGGCGGCCTGTTCAACAACGCCGGCCAGGTGCTGAACCACACCATGTACTTCGAGCAGTTCAGCCCTGCGGCACGTCCCATGAGCGCCGCTTTCGCCGCCCGGCTCGAGAAGGACTTCGGCAGCGTGGAAGCCTTCAAGAAAGAATTCGAGCAGAAGGGGGCCACCCTGTTCGGCAGCGGCTGGGTGTGGCTCAGCGCCGACAAGGATGGGAAGCTCGTCATCACACAGCAGAAGAACGCCGAGAACCCCGTCACGGAGGGGCTCACGCCGCTGCTGACCTTCGACGTGTGGGAGCACGCCTACTACCTCGACTACCAGAACCGCCGCGCCGACTACCTGGGCGCCCTGTGGCAGATTGTGGACTGGACGGTGGTGGAAGGACGGCTGTAGAGTTGCTGACAGTGTTGCGGGCCATATACACTTCGCCCATTGGCGACATAGAGCTGACGGGCGACGCGACGACGCTGAGAGGGCTGCGCTTTGTGGAAACGGGGGCCGAGAGGGGCCGAGGGAGAGGTGCGGCCATCGAGGCCGCCTTTCGCTGGCTCGACCTCTACTTCGCGGGCCAGGCGCCCGACCTGCCGCCCAGGCTCCGACCCGAGGGGACGGCGTTCCAACACAGAGTGTGGCAGGAGCTGATGAAGATACCATACGGACAGACCGCCACCTACAGCGCGATAGCGCGGCGGGTGGGCTGCCGTTCGGCACAAGCCGTAGGGCAGGCCATAGGGCGCAACCCGATAGCCATCATCATACCGTGCCACCGGGTGGTGGGGGCCGAGGGACGGCTGACAGGCTACGCGTACGGAGTGGAGAGGAAGCGGCGGCTCATCGAGATGGAGGCTGCCGGAGCGGTGCTTTAGCCCGACCTATACGATGAGGTCGGCGACGGTGCCGCGGGCGGCGCGGACCAGGTCGGCCGGGGCAAGGCAGAACTGCAAGCCACGCATGCCGGCGCTGCAATAGACGGTGTCGTAGAGCATGATGCTCTCGTGGAACCAAGTGGGGAGGTCTTTCTTCATGCCTATCGGGGAGCAGCCGCCGCGGATGTAGCCTGTGAGCGGCAGCAGCTCCTTGACGTGTATCATTTCGACTTTCTTGTTGCCAGTGACGCGGGCGGCCTTCTTCAGGTCGACCTCGGCGGCGCCGGGGATGACGCAGACAAAGAGGCCTATCTTGTCGCCGCGCAGGACGAGGGTCTTGAAGAGCCTCTCGATGGGCTCGCCGAGCTGCGACGCGATGTGCTGCGCCCCGAGGTCCGACTCGTCGACCTCGTAGGGGACGAGGTCGTAGGCAATCTTCATGCGGTCCAACAGGCGGGCCGCGTTGGTCTTCTTGGTGCCTTTGTCCGCCATGACTGGAGGCTACTTCAGTTTAGGGTGGAGCTTGCGGTGGAACTTGAGGCCGGAGAGGAGCGAAGAGATGTCGCTCCGGGAAGCCGAGGCCATGCGGATATAGCCGTCGCGCTCGACGCTGAAGTCGAGGCGGCGCCCGAGCAGCTCGCGATGGGCGACCACGGTGACGCGCTCGGTCTCCAGCTTGGGGAAGGCGATGGAGACGCAACCCTCCACCTGCATGGCGGTGCCGCTGGGCTCCTTGCAGAAGGCCTTCAGGCGGGAGAGAGACTCGACGGCCTCTTCGAACGACGAGCCGAGGAACACGAAGAGCTCCGAGGCGGGGTCGAGGTAGACCTGGACCGTGCTGTTGCCGAGCCCGGGGCGTCCGACGGAGAGGTAGTAGTGGTTCTGACCGTCGCGGGGGACGTAGAACACCTCGTACTCCTCGTCCTCACCACACTGGACGATCTCCATCCGCTGCGGCGGATTGGACTTCTGCGCCACCGCATCGAGCTGCGGAGCCACCAGCAAGAGCATTACAAAAAGCCGAAGCGCCAGGCGGGCGACGGATGCGGGGGACGTGGATTTTGTTTTCATCGGATTGGTATTGGGGTTTTCTATAAATTGGATTTAGATGAAACCCCTACGGGGTTTTTGATGTCATTATTCGGTAATGTTATCATTATGGTCTGGTTAAGAGGCTTTTCCGCGCGCGGCGGGAGGGCCGGACGGGGTGGGAAAGCAGATGCAAATATACACAAAAAAAGGCAATCGCATTTTTTTTTGTAACTTTGCACACCGAAAGGAAGAGATGACACAGCACGAAATAGACACACAGTACATGCGGCGCTGCCTTCAGATAGCCGCCCAGGGGCTGGGGCGAGTGCGGCCCAACCCGCTGGTGGGGTGCGTGGTGGTGGGCCGCGGAGCGGACGGGAAGAGCCGCGTGGTGAGCGAAGGCTACCACCAGGAGCACGGCCACAACCACGCCGAGCGCAACGCCCTGCTGCGCGGCGCCGACAGCCCCGCGGGAGCGCGGGCCTACGAAGGGGCCACGCTATACGTAAACCTCGAGCCCTGCTCGCACTACGGCCTCACGCCGCCCTGCGCCGACCTGATAGTGGAGAAGGGCATAGGGCGCGTGGTGTGCTGCAACGACGACCCCAACCCGCTGGTGGCGGGGCGTGGCTTCGCGAAGCTGGAGGCGGCCGGGATAGAGGTGGTGCGCGGAGTGCTGGAAGAAGAAGGGCGATGGCTGAACCGGCGCTTCTTCACCTACATGGAGCAGGGGCGGCCGTACGTGATACTGAAATGGGCCGAGAGCGCCGACGGCTATATGGCACCCGCGGCCGCGGCCGGCGGCGCGGTGGCTGGACAGGGCAAGAGCTACTGGCTCAGCACCGAGGACCAGAACCGGTTGAACCACCGCTGGCGCACGGAGGAGGCCGCGATACTAGTTGGGTCGGAGACCTACCTACGTGACCGTCCGGCGCTCACGGCGCGCCACTACCTTGGCCCGCAGCCGCAACCCGTGGTGCTGGACCGGCGTGGACGACTGAAGGACGTGCCGAGCGGCTGGCTGCACCTGCAGACCGAGAGCGTGGGCGAGACTCTAACGGCGCTCTACGAGCGCAAGATACAGAGCGTCATAGTGGAAGGCGGGCGGCAGATACTCGACGCCTTCCTGGCCAGCGGCCTGTATGACGAGGTGCGGATACTGCGCAGCCCGGTGCGGCTGTGCGGGGGGCTGGCCGCGCCGACGCCAACGGACGAACGCAAGGTACACATCTACATGCCAATACGATAACAAGAAAGGAGAGCGCCGAAATGCTCTCCTTTTCTTTTGCTGTGGAGTAGATGGGACTCGAACCCACTACCTTTTGATTGCGAACCAAATGCTCTACCAGATGAGCTACTACCCCGTTGGTATCAAAAAAGGGCCGTATCTCTGCGACCCTCATTTAGTGGAGTATATCGGAGTCGAACCGATGACCTCTTGCATGCCATGCAAGCGCTCTAGCCTACTGAGCTAATACCCCATTCGTTTCTCTCGAAATCGGGTGCAAAAGTACAACCTTTTTTCGAACTGACCAAATTTTTTTGCAAAATATTTTCCACAACGCTGTATATCAGACGTTCCATGTGAAGCCGTCGAAGGGGCGCAGGCGGTTGAAGCCCTGTTGGCGCGAGCGCTGCTGCATGGTTTTGATGCGTTTCATGCCGCGCCGCCAAAGGCGGATGTCGAAGACCACGAAGATGACGAACAGCACGGAGCAGACGAGCGCGGCCACGGTGTTCTCGTCGCCGCTGCCGGCGGAGAGGTTGGAGGAGACCATGAGGAGGGCGTCGTAGGTGCCGTGGAGGAGCATGGGATAGAGGAAGGCGTGGAGGAGGTGGCGCCGACGGCCGGCGGGGTCGAACTTGGCCAGCGAGAGGTAGTAGCCCATGGCCACGGCGAAGAGGAAATGGGCCGGGACGGCGAGGATGCCGCGCATGAAGGCCGTGGAGAGAGCGTCGGCGCTGCCGAAAACGTAGCTCACATTCTCGACACAGGCGAAGCCCAGCGAGAGGTAGACGGCGTAGACGATGCCGTCGAAGTATTCGTCGAACTGAGGGCTGCGCCAGATGACCCACATCAGGAGGAGCAGCTTGCAGAGCTCCTCGCTGAAGCCGGCCACGAGGTAGCCGTCGAAGATGCCGTTGAGCACCGGGAAGCGGGCCGCCGAGGGGGCGAGGGGCATCAGGAGCGACTCGAGGAGGCTGGCGGGCAGCACGCTGAGGCAGCCCACGAAGAATGTCAGCAGGAGCTTGCCAATGGGCTCGGGGTCGTTCTTGTCCTTGCGATAGATGAAGATGAGGAGCAGCACCACGGGCAAAATGGCAGATATGAGGACGATGTTCATGATGTTATATTTTTCAAAACCAATATGTTGCGGGCTGGCGACGAGGGTCGCCGACAGATGCAAAGATAGCACTTTTTTCTGACATGGGGGAGAAGTGGAGAGTCGAAGGGGCGGAGAGGGGGTAGAGAAGGGGTAGAGAGGGGGTAGAGAGGCCCCAGAGAGGCCCCAGAGAGG
>CAMVAA010000096.1 GCA_947165345.1 uncultured Bacteroidales bacterium | reverse complement strand
TCTCCACCTGCATCCTCGGCATCGACAACCTCGACGAGCTGAAGCGCGACCTCCATTGGCTCCACGCCACCGAGGCCGAGAAGGACTACACCTCCGTCGCTCAGAGCGAAAAACCCTCCCGCGGCGGCGACTGCACCTATTGCAACCACTGCTCGCCCTGCTCACAGGGCATCCCCATCGCCCGCGTCAACGAACTGCTCGACAAAGCCGAGCGCGACGGGCTGACCGACGAGCTGCAGGCTCAGTACAACATGCTCGACCACAAGGCCGGCGAGTGCACCCACTGCGGTGCTTGCCTCAGCCGTTGCCCCTTCGGCGTGGACATTCCGGCAAGGATGGACGCCGCCAAGGCCTTGTTCGAGAAGTAATCCGTAAGCTATCAGACTCTATCCTTAGACAGACAGGACGCGGATGCTTTTCAATTCCATAGAGTTCCTGGTGTTCCTACCGGTGGTGACGGCGGTGTTCTACCTTCTCCCCCACCGCTTCCGCTGGATGTGGCTCCTCGCCGCCAGCTGCTTCTTCTACATGTGGTTCATCCCGAAGTATATCCTGATACTTCTGGTGACCATCCTCATCGACTACTGCGCCGCCCTGCTGATGGAGCGCTGGTCCGACAAGCCCGTCCATCGACGGTGGTGTATGCTGGCAAGCGTGGTGAGCACCTGCGCGGTGCTGTTCATTTTCAAATACCTGAACTTCTGCAGCGAAAACCTAGTGGCGCTGGCTCAGCACTTCGGATGGGCCCACCCTAAGAGGGTACTGGACATAGCGCTGCCCATCGGCCTGTCGTTCCACACCTTCCAGAGCCTGAGCTACGTTATCGAGGTCTACCGCGGCCGCCAGCGCGCCGAGCGCCACCTGGGCTACTATGCTCTGTACGTCATGTTCTACCCACAGCTGGTGACGGGTCCCATCGAACGCCCCCAGAACCTCCTGCGTCAGCTGCATGAGGAGAAGACGCTCCAGCACGAAAACATCACGCACGGTCTGCGCCTGGTGCTCTACGGCCTCTTCCTGAAAATCGTGATCGCCGACAATATCGGGGCCGCTGTCGATGCGGTCTACGCCGCGCCCGCTGACTTCGGCCGCGTGGGCATCGTGACTGCCATGGCTCTCTACTCCATGCAGATATACGGCGACTTCTTCGGCTACTCCACCATCGCGCTCGGATGCGCCCGCTTGATGGGGTTCTCCCTCGTGGACAACTTCAAAGCCCCCTATCTGGCGGAAAGCATTGGCGACTTCTGGCGGCGATGGCACATTTCCCTCTCTTCGTGGCTCCGCGACTATATCTACATCCCTCTCGGTGGCAACCGGGTCTCCGTCCCACACTGGATGCTGAACACGTTGGTGGTATTCACCGTATGCGGTATATGGCATGGGGCCAACTGGACATTCCTGCTTTGGGGCGTGGCCTACGGGGTGCTCGTGGTGCTGAGCAAACTGATCCACCGCTCTCGGCAGGCTGGCTCCTTATGGAGCAGACTCGGGGGTATAGCCGTGACTTTTTTCGTCGTCACCCTCATGTGGACTCTGTTCCGCGCTCCCTCCCTCGGCGACCTGCACAGCCTCTATGCCGCACTGTTCCATGGGGGCGGCACCGCAGCGGTGCACCTCGCACCGCAGGTATGGATCGCTTTGGCAGCCTTCGTCGCCATCGACATCGCCACCCGCAATTCCCGCTTCGACATCTGGTGCAGCACCCTACCCAGACCCCTGCGCTGGCTGCTCTACGGCACAATCGTGTTTGCCATCATTGCCTTCGGCTCCGTCGAGCAACATCCGTTCATCTATTTCCAATTCTAAGCCCTCACAGTTCATAGATGAAACAACGTTCACATCCCATCTTCTACATTGTACTTGTCGTGGCCCTTGTCGCGGCGGTGGCTGTCATCTATCGCTACACCGTCTACCCTAAGGACATCGCGAAGAACTGCGAATTGATGGAGTTGGTGGACGAAGCCGTCCAATCCAACGCCGAGATAATATATCTTGGCGAGTCATCGGACTTCACCGTAGCCAGCTACGACAGCGACCACAGAAGCATCTGCCGCATGATGGCGGACAGCTTGGACGGGCCCCGCGTGTGCGACATGGCTTCGGCCGCCACCCACGCCGGCGTCTTCTACGACATGATGAACCGCCTGCCACACAAGAGCAACATACACACCGCCGTCGTGACAGTGAACATGCGCTCGTTCACAGCCGAATGGATCTACTCCAAACTGGAGACACCTCTGCGCAAGCAGCAGTTGCTGCTGCGACGGGGCCCCGCCCTGTGGCGCAAGGCGCAGCTGGTCTTCAAAGACTACCCCCGCTGGGACGAGAAGGAGCGCGACCGACTGATCGTAAAACACCTGCGCCGACAGGCCGCCCCGCCGCCCTATGCCAATGCCAGGGCATGGGACGTCGCCATGGCCGACAGTCTCTGGAGGTGCGGTGCCAACCCCGACACCATTGCCATGACATGCCACTACATCAAGTGCTTCAGCACCGTCATCGACGAGACGAACCCGCGCATTCGCGACCTGGACCGCATCGTCAAGCTCTGCAACAAGCGCGGCTGGCGCCTGATAATGCACATTCTGCCCGACGACGAGGAGCAGATGGCCCACCTCGTGGGACCTAATCTGGTGCAAATGCTGCGGGCCAACGGCCGCTTCGTGAAGGAGCGCTACACGGCCATGGGCGTGACGGTGGTGGACAATCAGGGTCTGCTGCCACACAGTTCCTTCTCCGAACCCGACTATCCCACCGAACACTACGACCAGACCGGCCGCAAATTAGTGGCAGACCACATCGTGGAAGCTATGATACCTTAACATGTCAAATCGTAATATGCAATAGAATATGAATCACCACCTGAAACTTAATCTGGCTGTTCTGAGCCTTATGCTGGTCGTTGCTCCGCTGTGGGGACAAGGGGTCAGCAAAGAGAGTTGCACCTCGATCATGGTAGGCAAGCGGGCCTCCACCGACGGAAGCGTAATCACCTCGCACACCTGCGACGGACGCTACCGCACCTGGATGACCATCGAACCGGCCGCCGACCACAAGAAAGGCACAAAACACGAGGTCCGCAAAGGAACCATGCACACCGTGTCGCCCTCCGACACCACAGGGGTCCGCACGGCCGGCACCATAGCCGAAGCCGAACACACCTTCGCCTACCTCAATACGGCCTACCCCTGCCTCAACGAACGCCAGCTCGCCATCGGTGAGAGCACCTTCGGCGGCCCGGACACCCTGGTCAACCCCAACGCCATGTTCCTCATCGAAGAACTGGAGCGCATCGTTCTGCAGCGTTGCACCACCGCCCGCCAAGCCATCAACCTCATCGGCAAACTGGTGGCCAAGTATGGATATGCCGACGGCGGCGAGTGCATCACCATCGCCGACAAAAAAGAGGTCTGGCAGATGGAAATCATCGGATGCGGCCGCACCCGCATAGGCGGCCTGTGGGTGGCACAGCGCGTGCCCGACGACCACGTGGCCGTCTCCTGCAACATTCCCCGCATCGGTCGCCTCCAGCGCGACAACCCCGACTACTTCCTCTGCTCCGACAGCATCGAAGCCACCGCACTGCGCTACTACCTCTGGGACGGCGAGGGCGAATTCGTGTGGTGGAAGGCCTTCAACGCCAGCTACGCCAACGGCCGCAACTTCCGCGAACGCGAATGGTTCATCTTCAACAGCCTGGCCCCCTCGCAGGGCTTCACCATGGACATGGCCGAACTGCCCTTCTCTGTTCGCCCCGACTCGCCGGTCGACGTCACCGACGTCATGCGTCTGCTCCGCTCCACATACGAAGGCACCGACATGGACATGACGAAAAACCTCAAGGTGGTGGTGAACCGCAAGCGCGACGACGGCAGCACCTACAAGGACACCGTCGTCAGCCCCGTGGCCAACCCCTGGCTCACCGGCACCATGCAGCAGACCCTCAACATGCTAGCCCCTGGCACCATCAGCTTCAAACGCACAGTGAGCGTGGCGTGGTGCTCCTACTCCTTCGTGGCGCAGCTGCGCGACTGGCTGCCCGACCCCGTAGGCGGCATCTGCTGGATGGCCGTCGACAACCCTGGCCAGAGCCCACGCATACCCATCTTCTGCGGCACCACCGAGCTGCCGGCCGCCTTTGCTCGCTGCGGACAGAAAAGCTACGACCCGGAAGCATGGCTGTGGCAGTTCCGTCGCGCCAACAAGCTGGCCACCGTGCAGTGGCAGCGCACCAAGAAGCAGCACCTCAACGCCGTCCTCCACCACGAGGGCAAGGCCTTCAGCGGTCTGAAGAGCCTCGAAGACGGCATCAAGGGCATGAAAGACCCCTCAAAGGCCTCGAAACAGCTCAACGCCTACACCAAACAGATATTCGACGGCACCGTGGCCGCATGGGCCGAGCTGGAAAGCCAGTACTGGCAACTCTTCGGCATGGGATTCTAATTGTGTGTTAACCATTTAGTGTTAAGTGTCACGTTCTATTTATGAGTTATAGCAGATATTTCTTTGTCCTGCTGGCCCTCCTGCTTGGAGGAACAGCCTCAGCCCAGAATGTCAAAATCCCCAAGAACGCCAACCTGTTTACTTATTGGCAGTTTGAGTACAGGAACGAGGGGACCGACACCACTGTCATCACCGTCGAGCGCAACCCCGACGGTTCCATCGTCATCCGCACCCCGCAGCCCAAAGGCGAGCTCATCCCCGGCTACTGCCAGACGGTCACCAGCGTGGACTATGCCGCCGACAGCATCACCGTCACCGCCACCTACCCCGATAGCGTCTTCTACTACCGCACTTCATTCTCGCGCAACGACATGGAGTGGAAAGTGGAGGGCGACCGCCACACCTGCTTCGTCAACAGCAACACGCTGACATTCGAAATGGACAAGCGCGCCCAAGTCAGCGTCAACCCCCTGCCCTACTACGGGCTGAACAAGGGCGTACTCCGCTCCTTCACCCGCAACGGGCAGAAACGCCTCGTGCTGGCCAAGGCCGAGAAGGTGAAAATGAAAAGTGAGGGTGCGGCTGCAAATCTTTCCACTTTCCACCTTCCACTTTCCGCTCGTCGCGTCTCACCACGCGATCTGGACCGCATCATGAAAGACCGTCTGGTGGTCACCACCCGCATCTTCGACCACGAGCAGATATGCTGGGGCAAGAAGAACAACCATGTGGAGGGGTACGCTGCGGTGCCCTTTGACACCGTGCTGCACTATGCCGGCGGCACCCTCATCCTCAAGCGCGTCGAGCTACCCCACCTGCCGCACCACTACCAGCACTTCGTGGAGCTGCACCAGCAGAGCAATGGCGATGCCTACGACCGCACGGGGTCGCTCTTCATCGTCACGCCAGGCTTCTTCGAGGGCATCAACAACCACCCCGACAGCTTGCCTGTCTTCACCGGCCGCGACGGCCAGCGCTACCAGGGCATGATGGCCAAGGGCAGCTACCAGCCCCCCATCGAGCTGGTGCGCTTCTTCACCCCCTTCGGCGTGGGCCACTTCAACGAGCGCATGGCAGACTACGGCATCGACTGGCGCGACGAGACTTTCTACCGTCAGGAGATTACCGACCTCTACTACCGCTGCATGGATGACCAGAGTGTATGCATCGGCATATGGATTGGCAACTACGACGCCGGCGGCCATCGGGTCACCGTGGATATTAAGTCGTATCCCAACGATTACGTGTGGGAGGAACCGGGAGAAGAGAGTGAATTCCCCGGCGAAGTCGTCTCTCTCTTCAACACCTGCAATGTCCTCGAAATGGCCGGGCAGAACTACGGAAAGCTCTTCGCCACCGACTCGCTGACGGTAACATTCAGACTTGAAGACATCGGTCAGTCTGCCGAGTTGCGTTACATCAGCACCGGCCACGGCGGCTGGGGCGAGGGCGACGAGTTCGTGCCCAAAACCAACACCATCCTCATCGACGGCAAGCCCGCCTTCACACACACACCCTGGCGGCAGGACTGCGGCTGCTACCGCGACCTCAACCCCGTCAGC
This sequence comes from uncultured Bacteroidales bacterium, assembly GCA_947165345.1. GTDB lineage: Bacteria > Bacteroidota > Bacteroidia > Bacteroidales > P3 > Colimorpha. The sequence continues at coordinate 21 of CAMVAA010000096.1, read as the reverse complement.
GGCAACTTCTGGAACGGCCTC
>CAMVAA010000095.1 GCA_947165345.1 uncultured Bacteroidales bacterium | reverse complement strand
GCAAGACGAAGATATAACGCTTCGACGATTTCCTTATGAAATCGGATGCAAAGATACGCACTTTTTCCGACGCGGCCAAATTAAATTTCTCTATGTCGTGAAAAGTTTGTATCTTTGCACCGCATTTTTGTGGAATCAAATAATAAATAACAGTAACATACAGATGAAAAAAGCATTTCTTACGATTGGCGCCATCGCCATCTGCGCCACCTCCGTGTTCGCACAGGAGGAGAAGAAAGAGGACGAGGGCTACAAGTTTGACACCGTCAAGGTAATCCCCGTCACTTCCGTCAAAGACCAGAACAACGCCGGCACCTGCTGGAGCTACAGCGGCATCGCATTCCTCGAGGCTGAGCTGCTCCGCCTCGGCAAGGGCGAGTACGACCTCAGCGAGATGTACGTCGTCGAGAAGACCTACAACGACCGCGCCATGGCCGCCGTGCGTACTCACGGCGACGTCAGCTTCAGCCAGGGCGGCGCTTTCAACGATGTGATCTACTGCCTCAAGCACTACGGCATGGTGCCCGACGAGGTGATGCCCGCCGGCGCCGCCTACGGCGACACCCTCTCCAACCACACCGAGCTCAGCGCCCTGACCGACCGCATGGTCGAGGCCGTGGCCAAAGGCAAACTGAAGAAACTGCAGTACAGCCCCGACGGCCAGCCCCTGTGGCTCAAAGCCGTCCAGGCCGTCCACGAGATCTACCTCGGCAAGATTCCCGAGAAGTTCAACTACAAGGGCGTCGAGTACACCCCCAAGAGCTTCGGCGAGAGCCTCGGCCTGAACCCCGATGACTACGTCAGCATCACCTCCTACACCCACCATCCCTTCTACGAGCAGTTCGTCCTCGAGATCCAGGACAACTGGCGCTGGGGCCTGAGCTACAATGTGCCCATCGACGAGATGATGGAGATCTTCGACTATGCCATCGACAACGGCTACACCATTGCCTGGGGTAGCGATGTCAGCGAGCAGGGCTTCCGCTACACCCGCAAGGGCTTCGCCGTCCTCCCCGCCACCGATGCTAAGTCGGCCACCAAAGTGGGTAGCGACCAGGCCAAGTGGAGCGGCATGAGCGCCAGCGACATCGCCGACGAGGCCGCCAAGCACCCCACGCCGCAGCGTTGGGTCAGCCAGGAGGAGCGCCAGCAGGCCTACGACAACTGGGAGACCACCGACGACCACGGCATGCTCATCTACGGCAAGGCCAAGGACCAGATGGGCAACGAGTACTACATGGTGAAGAACAGCTGGGGCAAGTACAACGGCGAGTTCGGAGGCAACTTCTTCTGCAGCAAGGCCTTCGTCCGCTACAAGACCATGAATATCGTGGTCCACAAGGATGCCATCCCCGCCGCCATCAAGGCCAAGCTCGGCATTGCCGACAGCGCCAAGGCTCCCGCCAAGAAAGGCAAGAGGAAATAATCAACTCATCGGACATCCGAACTACAAAGGCTCCCTATCGGAGCCTTTTTTTGTGCTCAGGCATACTTGTCCTACGCCGATGTCTGGAAAATTGTGTATCTTTGCACTCCTCAACCAGTCGGCAATAAGCGGCGGAACATGACGATAGACAAGCAGATATATAATATTGGCGGACGTGAGTGCACGGTTTTCTCCGCCGGAATGGCTCAGACGGTCTTGGTGCAGGTGGTGAGCCCACGGCAGTGCGACGAACTCGACCGTCAGGTGGAGCTGATAGCATCCGCTGGCATCCCCTTTTTGCTGGCGGCGGTGCCTATTGTCGATTGGGAACTGGAACTCATGCCTTGGCCTGAGTTGGTCGTAAGCCGCCGTCCCGAGGTCGGAACCGGTGCTCAGGCAACATTGGATTATATCGTCGACAGTCTTCTACCTTACATCTGCGGTGGTGGCTGCCCTGCGACAAGGGCGCTGACGGACAACGCTCCGGTGGTCCTCGGGGGCTACTCTCTCGGCGGACTTTTCGCCCTCTGGGCGGCGCGCCAGACAGACCGTTTCGTGGCTGTCGCGGCGGCGTCACCATCGCTTTGGGCCGGCGACTGGCCTGCCTTTGCCGACCAGCACCCCGTCAGGTCGCAGCGCGTATACCTTAGTCTCGGCGACCGTGAGGAGCACACCAAGAACAAGGCCATGGCTCGCAGCGGCGACCGCATACGTGGCGAATACGCTCGTCTGCAGGGGCAGATAGGGGCGTCCAACTGCACCCTCGTGTGGGAACAGGGTGGTCATTTCAACGACCCCGCTGGACGTTTGGCACGGGCGTTTGGGTGGTGTCTGAAGGGGCTGACAGGAGGCCCCGTGGACAGGCATACTGAATAATAAACACCTTATTAATAATCAAAAGTCATGTACAAAAAGTCAAAACACACACGCGCGTTCCGCTTCCGGCGGTTCTGCCGTGAAGGGTGGGCGGCCTATAGTTCGATGCACCGCGAGGTAACCATCGGACGTTTGGCGGCTCGTGTGGCCGACTGCAGCCTGGCTAAAGGCGCCGCTACGGCGGCACTGGCGCTGGCCCTCTCGCACTCCACCTCCCTCATGGCACAGGACGACGGCCGCGAGACGCGGACCCTGCCCGAGATGCAGGTAACTGTCAGCGCCGACAGTCTCTTCGGCGCACCCGAGCCTGCGGCGGTCCTCTCCGCGCAGCAACTTCAACAATCTTCTGTCCGGACCGTTGGCGACATACTGGCTATGTTGCCCGGTGTCGATGTGCGCACCCGCGGCGTGGGCGACGTGCAGGCCGACCTCTCCATGCGCGGCAGCACATTCGACCAGATGGTGGTGATGCTCAACGGCATCAATTTCACTGACCCGCAGACCGGACATTTCAACCTCGACCTGCCCATCGACATCGCTATGGTGCAACGTGTCGAGCTGCTCACCCCGTCGCAGCTCATGGGCCGCGGCATCGCCGCTTTCTGCGGCGCCGTGAACATCGTGGTCGACGAGGCCTATGCCGAACGGCTTATGGCCGACATTGGCTACGGCAGCCATGGCACCGTCAATGCCTCCATGCTCGCTACCCGTGCAGCCGGCCCATGGGCTGTCACGGCCGCGGCCTCCTACCATCGCAGCGACGGCTACATGCCCAACACGGATTATCGCCATGGGAGTCTCTTCCTCCAGGCCGCACGCCACGCCGACGCCGACGACTGGCAGCTGCAGCTCGGCGGTCAGGCCAAGGGCTTCGGTGGGGCAGGGTTCTACAGCACCACCTACCCCGACCAGTACGAGGCTACACGCACCATCGTCGCCTCGGTGTTCAACGTGCACTGCTTTAGTCCCACGCTGCGGCTGGAGAGCGCCGTCTACGGCCGTCTGCACCGCGACCGCTTCGAGCTTTTCCGCGACGGCTATGCCGAGGCTCCATCTTGGTACACAGGCCACAATCACCACCTCGGCAGCAGCGCCGGTCTCCGCAGCCGTATGGTGCAGAGGGTAGGGAAGGGCGAGCTCCTCGCCGGTGCCGAGCTGCGCCGCGATGGCATAAGAAGCAACGTCCTCGGTCTGCCCGACTCATCCCTCGAATCACCATTCTCGAAATCGGCCTCCCGCCTCTGTGCCAGCCTCTTCGGCGGTTACGGTATCGGCTTCGGTCCTCTGCGAGCCGAAGGCGGCGCCATGGTGCAGTACAACAGTATGTTCGGCTGCGACTACGGCCTGTCGGGCAGCGCTGTCTACAGCTTCTCATGCCTTAGCGTCCGCCTCGCCGCCTCGCGCACCTTCCGCACTCCCACATTCACCGACCTCTACTACCAGAGCCGCAATCAGGTGGCTAACCCCGACTTGCGTCCCGAGGCGTCGACTAACGTGGAGCTCGGCCTCAGCGGTCGGATGGGGAACATGGCGTTCAGCCTCGCGCTCTACCGCCGTACGGGCAGCGACATCATAGACTGGGTGCGCAGCGCCGACGAGGAGGTCTGGTATTCCATGAACCACACCCGTGTCGACGCCATGGGGGCCGACCTGTCTGCGACATACAGCCTCGCCCCCTTCACGTTCCGTCTCGCCTATGCTTTCTGCCACATCGACAAGCACTCCGGGGCGCTTCTCTCGCAGTATGCCCTGGAGTACCTCAGGCACAAAGGGGAAGCCGCTGTCTCCGTCGATGTTACAAGCCACCTCCGCCTCAAAGCAGAGGTGCACTACCGTCTGCGCGATGGCTACTATGCCGACGGCGACGGTGTGGCCGTGCCTTACGGCGACGTATGGCTCGTGAACGCCTCGGCCGAGTATTCATGGCGCCATGCTACCCTATATGTCGGTGGCTACAACCTCGGCGACGCTCTCTACCGCGACCACGGCGGCGTGCCGATGCCGGGCCGTACGGCGGTGGCAGGCTTGCGCCTGAGCTATTGAATCGAAGGCTTGGGAACCCTTATGGGGAACCACGAACGGACGGGCTGGTCGAGACCCAGCCCGTTCATGTAGTTATATGTGGCCATTCTCAGCGCCGCACCGACGGCGTCGATGTCGTATCCGAATTGTCTGTCCGTCGCGCCATGTCCATCCTTCGTCTCGACGGGCAGCCAGTCCACCTCGTTGTTGCAGAAGGGGTTCGGGCGCTCTGTGACGCGCCGCGCTCCGTAGTGTTCGGGGTTGCGGCCCGAGGGTGAGTGGCAGGTCATGGCGTAGCGGTGCCAGAAGGCGCTCTGCACGATGCCTTCGTCGAACATGCGCCGCACGGTCTCGAGGGCGTCGACGGTCTCCTGCAGCGTCTCGGTGGGGAAGCCGTACATGAGGTATGTGTGGACCATGATGCCAGCCTGACGCAGGTGGCGGCAGGCCTCGACGGTCTGGCCGATGGTGACGCCCTTGTCCATGAGCCTCAGCAGCCGGTCGCTGGCCACCTCCAGCCCACCGCTGACGGCCACCATGCCGGCGTCGGCCAGCAGGTCGCAGAGCTCGGCAGTGTAGGCGCGTTCGAAACGTATGTTGCCCCAGAAGCTCACCGTCAGGCCGCGCCGCAGTATCTCCTCCGCCACTTCGCGCAAGAGCTTGGGCGGCAGGGCCTCGTCGACAAAGTGGAACCCCGTGCGCCCGGTCTGCCGCACTATGCGCTCCATGTGGTCCACCACGATCTCGGCCTTAGGGGCCCGATAGTCGCCAATGTATGGCAGCGTGGTGTCGCAGAAGGCGCAGCGGTGCCAGTAGCAGCCCTGCGCCATCACCATCTTGTTCCATCGTCCTTGGCTCCAAAGGCGGTGCATCGGATTGCTCATCTCTGTGAGCGAGAGGTACTTGTCAATCGGTAGGTCACTGAAGTCGGGACAGTGGTCGAGGGCCTCCATGTGGCCGTCGATGGCCACCTCGTCGCAGAACTCATACAGGCGCGGCTCCTGCAGCTGGCGCCACTCCGTGTTCGGAAAGCCGCCTCCAAGTTCGACGCGGGCACGCGTGTGGGCTTTCAGCCACTGGCCGCAGCGCAACGCGCCGTAGAGGCAGCCGGGGAAGGGTATCGTGATGCAGACCCTGTCGGGGTCAAAGTCCGACACACAGTCTTGTAATAGCTTCAGCATCAGGCGGTCGACGGGCGACGGCTGATGCTGCAGCTCGCCGTAGAGGGGGTCGAAGGTGGGCGCGTCGTTGCTCAGATATTCGGCATAGCGCACCAGGTCGAAATGCGGGTCCACATGGTCGCGTATATGGTCGGCGATGTCCTCGATGAAGAGGGTGGCCAGATGCTGCGCCTTGTCGGTGGTGCCGCTCACTCCGAACGACCACTCCAGATTGTCCTCGTCAAGCTGCGCGAAGCGTCCGCCCTCGGGCAAGAGCGAACGGTTGGCGATGCGCGGACCAAGGGTGTCGTCCTGTCCGCGCAGAAACCGCTTGACGGGTTCTATCAGGCGTGCCTGCTCCTCCAGACCGATGCCCGCAAGGTAGTCGCGCGAGAGGACTCGGTCGGCGACTTCTATGCCGAGGTCGACCTGCCTCACCTCATGACCCTCAGCCACATAGTACCCTTTGAGGTAGGCCGTGGCAGGGTAGGGGGTGTTCAGCTGCGTGAGCGGCGGTGTGAGCAGCAGTATTCGCATATTTCGTTCCCTTAAATCCTTGATGTCTCGTCCATCATGTCCTCGCGGCATGCTCCCGTCCCGTAGGGCGGCATGCCTCCGACCCGCCTCCATCGGCTCGGTCGGCAGCGCGTTCGGTGGCAGCCCCTCTACCCCCTCTCTACCCCCTCTCCGGGTCC
>CAMVAA010000094.1 GCA_947165345.1 uncultured Bacteroidales bacterium | reverse complement strand
GGTAGAGGGGACCCAGAGAGGGGGTAGAGAGGACCCAGAGAGGGGGTAGAGAGGGGGTAGAGAGGGTGCGGAGAAATTCGGGCAGGGATTAGCTGTTGTGCCTGTGCGACCCGTCGATGGCCTCGCTGACGTTGATGATGTAGTCCGCAAGCTTCTCGTACTGAGCGTAGAGAGAGCTGTAGGCGTTGCCGACGGCGTAGTCGTAGGTGCCGTTTTTGAGCGCGTCGAGGTGCTCGGCGCGCAGCCTGTCGCGGCAGTTGTTGATGCTGTGCTCGGCGTCGTAGGCGCTGTGGAGGTCTATGTGGTCGTAGTCCACGAGGTTGCCGTCCATGATGATGAGTGCGTGTTCGACGAGGGCGTCCATCTGAGCCAGGTTGGCGTTCAGGTGTTCGCTGAAGTGGACTGCGTCGTGGCGTTTGTTCTTGCGGGTGAGTGCAATTTGCAGGATGCTGTCGCCGATGCTCTCGAGGTTGTCGATGATGCGGAGCATGGTGCTCACGCGCTCGGAGCCGTGTGGGCTGAGGTTTCCGCCGCCGACGGCCGTCAGGAAGCGTGTGATTTCCATCTCCATGCGGTCGGTAAGCTGCTCGTAGTGCTCGATGCGCTGCTCGACGGCGTCGAAGTCTTTCGTGGTTTTGGCCTTCGTCAGCTCGGGCAGGAGGGAGTACATCTTAATCACCTGTTTAGAGAAGAGCTGTATTTCGCGTTTGGCGCTCTGCAGGTTGAGCTCGGCGGTGCTCACGGGGCCGCGGCTTATGTAGCTCAGGTGGTACTCTTCGTCGGCGCCCTTCTTGCCGTTGTCGGCCGACTCGGGCACCATGCGGTCCACGAGCCACAGGATTTGCGGTATGAACCAGACGAGGAGCAGGGTGTTGCCGACGTTGAACAGGGTGTGGAAGAGGGTGATGGCCATGGGCACGTCGGTGGGGTAGACGCTTTGGATGAGGGAGAGAATGGGGCGGAAGAGCGCGAGGGTGACCAGGACGCCTACCACGTTGAATACCAGGTGGGCGCGGGCGGCTTTCTTGCCGGCGGCGTTGGCGACGGTGGCTGCTATGTTGGCGGTGATGGTGGTGCCGATGTTTTGTCCCATGACGAGGGCGATGGCCACCTCGATGCCGAGCATTCCGTTGTAGCACATCAGGAGTGTGATGGCCATCATGGCCGACGAGGACTGGACGAGGCAAGTCAGCAGAGTCCCTATAATAATGAATAGAAGGATGGACCAAAAGCCGTAGCCGCTCAGAGATGCGATGGATTCGAGAATGTCGGGGTACTGTTGCAGGTCGGGCATGGCGCCCTGCAGGAGGTCCATGCCAACCAGCAGCAGAGCCAGTCCGATGACGGTCTGTCCGACAGGTTTCAGTTTGTCGCGTTTGGTGAATAGGAAGAAGAGGCTGACGGTGGCCAGCAGCATAGGGAGGGAGAAACCGCCCGACCCTTCGCCGAGGCCGAGGAGAGCTATGATCCAGGCTGTTGCTGTGGTGCCGATATTGGCGCCCATGATGACCGCCACGGCACCCGAAAGGGTGAGTAGACCGGCGTTGACGAAGCTCACCACCATCACTGTGGTGGCCGACGACGACTGGATGACCGCCGTTACGCCGGTGCCGGTGAGGATGCCGCTTATGGGGTTGGCAGTGATTTTGCCGAGGATGGCGCGCATGCGGCTGCCAGCCGCTTTCTGCAGGCCTTCGCTCATCTCCTTCATGGCATAGAGAAAGATGGCCAGGGCCCCGATGAAATTGATGGCAATTGTCAGAATGTCAGTAATGTTCATATCGTGTACTCTTGTTGTTTCCGACGGCAAAAGTACACGATGATTGTTACAAAACGGTTACGAAACGGTTAAGTTTTTGTTACATTTTGTGTGGACGCGGGATGGGGTGGCGTCAGTATATGGTTGCAATCTTGAGCAGTATGCGGCACAGCCTTTCGCCGGCTTCGCGGTCGGTGCAGCTGTAGTTGTTGGCTATGACGGCGTAGCAGAGCAGGTCGCCGTTGCGAGCTGTGATGTATCCGGCATATGCTTTCACGCCGTCCATGGTGCCGGTTTTCACGCGGACGCTGATGCCACCGGGCAGCGTGGGGAGAAGGTTGCGTGCTGTGCCGCTCTCGCCAACCTTGGCCATGGAGTGGCGGAAGTCGGTGTAGAACGGTTCGCGGTTCATGGCGGCGAGGAACTCGCAGAGGAAGGCCGTCGAGGTGCGGTTGAGGCGTGAGAGACCGCTGCCGTCAACAATGCGGACCCCGTTGGGGTGGAGACCTTTTTCAACGAAGTATTCTGTCACGGCGCGAGCCCCGTTTTCAAATGAACCGGTCCCATACTGCTTATAGCCGAGGTATTTGAAGATGCTCTCGGCGTAGACGTTGTTGCTTGTAAGGTTGGTGTACTGCGCTATGGTATAGTAGTCGGTGCTGTAGTAGTCGAGCAGGTGCCGCAGGCTGTCGGGGGTGGAATAGACTTGCATTGACGACGAGGAAATGCCGATGCCGTTGGCCCGCAGGTGTGAGGCGAACATGTCGGCGCAGGTGCGAGCGGGTTCTGGCAGTGCACCGCGTACGGAGAATGCCGAGGCGCCGAGAGGCACAGTGCCGCGGTAGAGGCGTTCTTTGCTGGTGGGGGTACCGTAAATAGTCACCTGGTCTCCGCTTCCGGTGGGGCCGGTGGTGACTTCGCATACGCCGCGCAGGTCCAGGTTCTTCGGCTTGGTTCCTATGGCCGTGGCGGGGAAACCTGGTTTCTGTCCGGCGTTGAAGTATACGAAATACATGTTCTCGTGGAAGTTGAGACCACTGACTCCGGCGGCGTAGTAGTTGCCTACGTCGCCCCACTGCCAGCTGTCGTGCAGGGGCTGGTCGTCGAAGATGGCGGTGTTGTAGCATACGCGCCCGTCTACACGGCGTATGCCTTTCTTCCGCAGTGCCATTGTCCATCCTTCGAAGAGTGAGTCGGCGGCGGTCTGGCGGTAGCGGTACGAGCCGAGCAGGGGGTCGCCACCACCGAAGATGTATATGTTCCCGTGTAGCACCCCGTCGCGGTCTGTGGTGCCACGCATGTAGAGGCGAGTTTGGAAACGGAAGTCGCTACCTAGGCGGGCGAATGCGGTGCCGGTGGTGAAGAGTTTCTGTACCGAGGCTGGCGTCATAGAGAGGTCTGCCTGCGAGGCATAGATGGTCTTGCCTTTGCTGATGTTGTATACGCACACGCTCAGTGTGCCTTGGCGCATGGCGTCGTCGGCTCGGACCTGGCTCACGATGCGTTCCAGTTCGAGGGTGCTTTGGGCGAAAGTTCCTCTGCCGAGTAACATCAGGCATAGTCCAAGTCCGTATGTTGCTATGTTCTTTTTCATTTTTTCAAGGAGTAGGTGATAGTGGCAATTTGGTCAAGCAGAGAGTCTCTGCCGTAGCCGGTGAGCGACGATGTGAGTACCATCGGCGGCAACTCTTCCCAGGTCTTACTGAGTTCTTGTTTCATTTGCTTTATGTTGCCCATCACCTCGCGTTGCTTTTCCTTGTCGGTTTTGGTAAATACGATGGTGAAGGGGACGCCCTCAGTTCCGAGGAAGTTTATGAAATCCAAGTCTATGCGCTGCGGTGGAATACGGCTGTCTACCAGTAGGTATGTATTCGTGAGTTGCTCGCGGTGCAGGAAGTAGTCGCGTATCATCTGGCTGAAGCTGTCGCGTGTGGACTTAGAGGTGCGTGCATAACCGTAGCCAGGCAGGTCTACGAGATACCACTCATCTGTCGTCTTCTGCCCGCTCTGTTCCGACTCGCTGACCACGAGGAAGTGGTTTATGAGCTGTGTCTTGCCTGGACGCCCGCTGGTCTTGGCAAGACCGCGGACGCCGGTCAGCATATTGATAAGCGATGACTTGCCGACGTTGCTGCGACCTATGAAGGCGTATTCAGGCCGGCCGTCGGTGGGACACTTGCGGTAGTTGGGACTGCTCAGCGTGAATGTAGCGCTTCTAATTGTCATTGTTGTGGTTATTCTTTGTCCGACGTCGTGCTTTCTTTATATTCCGCATCTCGAGCTGCAGCTCGCGGGCCTTGTCGCGCAGTTGCTCACGTTCTTTTTGCATCAACTTCAGTGCACTCAACTCGCGCAGGTGGCGCTCCTCTTCGTCATCGTTCTTTTTCCACCACGGCAGACGTTTCATGTCAATGTGGAAGAGACGACGGCGGTCGAAGCGCGGGTTCTTCTCAGTATAGCTCTCAAGGTAGCGGGCCCGCTTGTCGGCGTAGAGGTCGCTTAGGTCGATGAGGATTCCGGTGTCTGTGGTGCCGGAGAGGTGATGGTTGGGACAGGTGCCGAACGACCGCATCGAGGGCGAGAGGTTCATATAGGCGTTAATCAGCGGCGGAACGGTGCATCCGCATGCCCGCACCGAGCGCAGCAGTATCTGATAGTCCTCCTTGTAGTTGCGCCCGTTGAAGAGCTTCACCAGCCGGTTGTAGTCGGTCTGGATGCTTATCTCTTCGAAAGGCCACACAAGCCCGTCACGGTCGGGGAAGTGCTTCTCATAGAAGTAGAGAATCATGTCGCGAGCTTCGGGCACAATATTGCCGTACATCGTAATTTTGCCGTAGAAATATCGGGTCTCCGGCACCTCGAGTGCCAGAGCGCCAAGGCCGTCCCACAGGTTGTCCAGCGAGTAAAGCCCTCCGCGCAGGTTGTTGGTGGGCTGATAGGCCGGCTGCACAAAGGCGCGCCCCAGCTCAATAGTGTATGGCAGGTAGTCGCGGATAAACTGCTCGCTGAACTGGTACTGCTCGGCCGTGGGTGTCAAAATGCTCCCGTCGTCGCGGCGCATCATGTTGGTACCGTGTATGAAACGGTATGCACCCACTATCTGCTCGTCTTCGGTGTTCCACACGAACAGCTGCTTGCAGCAGTAGGGGTCGTCCAGCGTGTCGTACTCGTCTATGTCCACCTCCTTGCCGGTGCCGCCACCCTCCGTCGCGAAACTCAGCTCGCGCAGTCGACCTATCTCTCGCATTATGTTTGGCGAAAGATGCGCCGTCGTGATGTATATCTCTTTGTTGCCGCGGTTTGTCTTCCGTAGGAAATGCTTCTGCTTCAGCTCTTTCTTGATAAGCTCCCGGTCTACCGGCGGGGCTATGTAGCTCAAATCCTTATTGTCCATCATTCAGTAAACTTATGAAACTATACGCTGAACACCCTCTCCGGCTCCTCTTTCAGCCTGTACACATGTTCCTTGACCATTTGCGCCCACTCGGCAGCGGTGTGACTCTTGTCGAATGTCTGCCATGGTATCGGGCGGCCGAAGGTGATGTTGAAGGTCTTCCCGCGTTGGGCGTACATCTCGGCCGGAAGCATCACCATCTCGAACGAGAACTTGAAACCCAGCCACTTGCGTAGGTTTGCGACATTGTAGAACACGTCGCGGTTGCGGGCGTCGGTGTATACCGGCACCAGGTCGCGGTGATACTGCACGCATTTCTTTATGAATGTCGGTTTCCACTCCAGGTCCTTGATAACCCCTTTCTGGCGTCGCGAGCAGGCCCCGGCTGGGAAATAGAGCAGTGCGTAGTCGGCGGCGAAAGCCTGTTCCAGGCTCGCCAAAGCGCGGGAACGGTTCACCTTGTCGATAGGAACAAAGAGTTCGCGCAACCCCGGCAGGTATAGCAGGAAGTCGTTGACCGGAAAGCGGATGTCTTTCCTCACCCGTCCCACGGCCCCCATCAGGGCCAGCCCGTCGGGGCCGCCAAGCGGATGATTGCCCGCCACCATCGGCCGCCCGTCGGTCGGTATGTTCTCCGTACCACGGCAGTTGACGGTAATCCCCAGGTCCTGAGGCTCGTGCCCTTCAAGGAACTTGTACACAAAATCCAGCCCGAAGTACTCCCGGTTGAGGTATATGCCGCTGTTCAGCTCCGGCACGTGTATCAGCCGCTCCACCCAGCGCAAAACAAACTTGGGCAGCCTCACCCCCTTGGCGCCGAGCATCTTCTCGACGTCTATATAATGTTCCGTAATAGTATTTATGTCAGGCCTTTCGCTTGTTAAATCTCCCATATCTGAAGGTGTGATTGTCGTTGCAAAGATACAAAAATTTCCGATACTGCGTATACCGGACCTCAAAAAAATCCACGCCTATAATATATGTATCGCACCTAACCCCTTGTTCCATACGCTGCTGGGTGGCCTTCCGCCACCTTCCGCCGCCACCCTGCCAAACCGTCCCCCCTCTCTGGGTCCTCTCCACCCCCTCTCTACCCCCTCTCTGGGTCCTCTCTGGGTCCTCTCTGGGTCCTCTCT
>CAMVAA010000093.1 GCA_947165345.1 uncultured Bacteroidales bacterium | reverse complement strand
GGGGGGGGGGGGGGGGGGGGGGGGGGGGGGGGGGGGGCGGGGGGGGGGGGGGGGCGGGGGGGGGGGGGGGGTGGGGGGGCGGGAGGCAGGGAGGAGACAAATTATTACGCACGTGTGCGGACATTGTATTTTTTTTCGTAACTTTGCAGCCGATTATGACTACGATATTAGCAATAGAATCGAGCTGCGACGACACCTCGGCGGCAGTGTTGCGCGACAGGCGAGTGCTCTCCAATGTCATTGCCAGCCAGAAAGTTCACGAACAGTATGGCGGTGTGGTGCCCGAGCTGGCCTCGCGCGCGCACCAGCAGAACATCATACCCGTGGTGGACGCCGCCATCCGCCAGGCCGGCATCGGGAAGGAAGAGATTGACGCCGTGGGTTTCACCCGCGGTCCCGGCCTGCTGGGGTCGCTCCTTGTGGGCGTGAGCTTCGCCAAGAGCTTCGCCACGGCGCTGGACAAGCCCCTGATAGAGGTCAACCACCTGCAAGCCCACGTGCTGAGCCACTTCATAGACAAGCCCGACAGTCCGGACACGCCCGAGTTTCCGTTCATCTGCCTGCTGGTCAGCGGCGGACACACACAGATACTGCTGCTGAGGGACTATTTCGACATCGAGGTGCTGGGCACCACCATCGACGACGCGGCCGGGGAAGCCATCGACAAAGCGGCGAAGATAATGGACCTCGGCTACCCCGGCGGTCCGGTCATAGACCGGCTGGCCAAGGAGGGCGATGCCAACGCCTACCGCTTCGCCACGCCACACATAGAGGGCTACAACTACTCCTTCTCGGGCATCAAGACGTCGTTCCTCTACTTCCTGAGGGACAGGCTGAAAGAGGACCCCGACTTCATAGAGAAGCACAAGGCCGACCTTTGCGCGTCGATACAGAACACCATCGTGAGCTTCCTGCTGAAGAAGGTGGAGCGCGCCGCGCTGGACCGCCGCGTGCGCCAGGTGGCCATAGCCGGCGGCGTCAGCGCCAACTCGCGGCTGCGCAGCGAGCTGCAGCGCATCTGCGCCAAGCATGGCTGGCGGGCTTTCATCCCACCCTTCAGCTTCTGCACCGACAACGCCGCCATGGTGGCCATAGCGGCCCACTTCAAATACCAACGCGGCGAGTTCGCCGACATCAGCCTTCCGCCCTACACACGGGGGAGCTGACAATTGAGAATTGACAGTTGATAATTGAGAATTGACAGTTGAGAGTTGAGAGTTAACAGGGACATACAGGGATTCACCAAGCTGATGCTATGCATCGGCGTAATCTTCACTTTTCAGCTATCATCTTTCAACAGCGCACAGGCCCAGGACCAGCACTTCTCGATGCTGGACCTCGACCCGCTGCTTTTCAATCCCGCCTACAGCGGTTTCTTCGACGGCAAAGGGCGCTTCGGCGTGGTCTACCGCAACCAGTGGGCCTCGGTGAGCACGCCGTTCCAGACCGTCAGCGCCAGCGCGGAGATAGCCATAGCGCGTAGCACCCGCAACATGAACGGCTTCAGCGGGGGCCTTTGGGTGACGGCGGACCGGGCCGGAAGCCTCGGCTACGGCACCACGGCGGCCTCGGCCATAGCGAGCTACTTCCAGGGCCTCGGCGACGGGACCAACATAGTGTCCGTGGCCGTGGAGGCCGGAGTGGGGCAGGTGGGCTTCGACGCGGAGCGGCTCGACATGAGCGACGGCACCGAGACCTTTGCCCGCACCCGCATCCCCTACCCTGCCCTCGGCGCCGGAGTGGCGTGGTTCTGCCAGCTGAGCGACGCGGTCTACACCAAGGTGGGCGTGGCGGTGCGCAACATCAACGAGCCCGACGTCAGCGCCAGCGCCATAAGCACCGACGGGCGTCTCAGCCGCCGGTTCAACATCTACGGCCGTGCGGAGTGGCGCATGACGTCGCAGTGGGGACTGCTGCCCGTGGTGGGCTACCAACGGCAACGCGGCTTCAGCGAGCTCGTCTACGGCTGCGACGCGCGGCTCTACCTGCGCGACGACCCCTCGAACTACCTGGCCCTGAGCGCCGGCCTGATGGGGCGCCACGGCGACGCGGCCTCGGTGGACATCGCCGTGATGTGGCACGAGTGGACCTTCGCCTTCAGCTACGACGCCAACCTCTCGCGTCTGGCATCGGCCAGCCACACCCTTGGCGCTTTCGAGATCGGCGTGGTGTACATGCTGGCCAACCGCACGCCGAAGCGCACGTCACTGCCCTGCCCTATTTTCTGAAGCCATGGAGAGCAGACAGCACATAAGGGACCTCATAATCAGACTGACGGTTGCAGTCGGGCTGGTTTCCGCTTTCCACCTATCGCCGTTCGGCTGCGAAGCCCACGCGCAATACCGCGTGACGCATCTCGAGAAGCCCTACAACACCCCCGGCAGCGAGACGGGGGCCATACGCGTGGGCGACACCATACTGGCCTACAGCAGCATGCAGCCTTCCAAAGAGCGCCGCAACAAGCACTTCGGCTTCGGAGGCTCGCAGACCATGCTCTATCAGGCACGCATAGCGCGCAACGGCAAGGTGGCCCGGCCGCGGCCGAGCCGCTGGGGCCTCAACAGCAGACGCGACCACACGTCGAACCTGGCCATCGACCCGCTGACCCACGACCTCTACTTCACACGGTGTGCGATGGACCGCAGCGACCTGCGGTGCGACATCTGGTGGGCCCGCAAGCAGAGGCGCGGGTGGGACGAGCCGAGGCGACTGGGCGGCGGCGTGAACCTGCGCGAGCACACAGCCACCCAGCCCGCCGTGGGACGGGTGGACGACACGACAGCGATACTCTACTTCGTCAGCGACCGGCCGGGCGGCATGGGCGGCATGGACATCTGGTATGCCCTCGTGCGCAACGGCACGGCCGAGGAGCCCGTGAACCTGGGACCGCAGGTGAACACCGCGGCCGACGAGATAACGCCCTTCTACGACCAGCGCAACGGGGTGCTCTACTTCAGCAGTGACCGGGCGGGCGGCAAGGGCGGCCACGACGTCTACTGCGCCGTGGGGCGCCGCAACACCTGGCGGGCCGCCGAGCCGGTGTGCGGATGCCTCAACAGCGAGCAGAACGACATCTACTTCGCCGTCACGGACCACGACAGCGCCAGCGGCATGCCCACGGCGGGCTACCTCAGCAGCAACCGTCCGGACAGCTACTACGTGACCGACTCGCTGTGCTGCTACGACATCTACCGCTGGGAGATAGACAGCACTCAGCTGTACGTCGCCCCACCGGAGCCAGCCGACACGGTCGACACGGCGAGCCTCACCCCGCAAGTGGCGGAGCGCAGCCCCTTCATGTTCCCGCTGATGCTCTACTTCCACAACGACGAACCCGACCCGCGCAGCCGCGACAGTGTGACCGAGACGAGCTACACCGACTGCCAGCGTCGATATGCCGCCCTGCGCAACGACTACCTCTCGCACCAAGCCACAGCCGAGGATTCGGCCCGGATGGCGACGTTCTTCGACACCTGCGTCGTGGGCAACTACCACAGGGTGGAAGCACTATTCGACTACATAGAAGAGCAGCTCGACGAAGGCCATACGGTCCAGATCACCGTGAAGGGATTCGCCTCGCCGGTGTTCACCGACGACTACAACCGCATGCTTTCAGCCCGACGTATTGGGTCCGTTATAAATATGATACGTGCGTGGCGAGGCGGCATGTTCGCCGACGCCATGGAGGACAAGCGCTTGACGCTGGTGCTGAAGCCCATGGGCATCGACAGCAAAAGCACACAGACGGCGCCGAACGACCCCGTCTACAGTCTCCAGTCCGCCATGGCACGCCGCATAGAGATTCTCGACTGCGAGGTGCAGTGATTTTTTTCTCTTTTCTTTGTAAGATTACGACATGTGGTGCGTCATATATGTGTAAACAACCCACGACAACTACATGAGGCAAGACACGTTCCTGAAGCACATACTCCCCCTGCAGCCGAGGCTGCAGCTGGTGGCCGAGCACCTGCTCGGGTCGGCTGACGAAGCCGAAGACGCAGTGCAGGACGTTGTGGCGGCGCTGTGGGAACGCCGCGAAGAACTTGACAGGGTGCTCAACATGGAGGGATACGCCATGAACAGCATCCGCAACCACTGCCTGACAGTGCTGCGGCGCCGGAAGCCCACCGTTCAGCCGGAGAGCATAGGCGACTACAGCGACGACGAGGCCGCCCACGAGGCCGCACTCACAGAGGAGCGAGCAGCAATGCTCGACACGATGATGTCCAGACTGCCTGAGGTGCAACGCAGAGCCATACAGATGAGATACATAGACCAACTGACCCACGAGGAGATGCAACGCAGGCTGAAGATGTCGTCAAGCAACGTATACACAACCCTATCGCGCGCCATGAGCGCGCTAAAAGCCATGAAAGATGGAAGATAAAGAATTGCAAGAACTGTTCGCCGCCAAGCGAACCGCCGAGGCCAACCGCAAGAGGCAGGAGAGGCTTGCCGCCATGATAGGCGCCAAAGACAAGCATTCACGCCCGCTGTGGCCCGTATGGGCCGGAGCCGTGGCTGCCAGCGTGGCGCTGCTTGTCGTGGCCCTGCCGATGGCAAAAGACCACGGAGAAGGCAACCCCGTGCAGGTGGCCAGCATCGAGACCACCGACGTGCCGGCACAGGCGCCGCAAAACGCCCAGGATGCCGTCAAAGCATCAATCCCCGCAAGCGTTGCACCCAAGAAAACAACGTCACCCATACCAGCCCCCACACCAATAGCGCAAGAGGACGCCACGCCGCAGACAGAGGAACGGCCGGCCGAGCCAATGGTCGCCGAACCTGCCGTTGACCCAAAGGAAGAAGAGACGATAGCACCCACACCGCGTATGATGCGGCGCACCAGCACCATGCTGGCCTGCACCGACGGCTGCCCCGAACCGGCAGACTACAAAGAGCCCACAAAGAAGCACTCACATATAGAATTCTTCAGCAGCCAGCAACTTGCCGAAGCAACAGCATATACCATCACGTTCAACAAATAATCACAACGACATGAAGACACACATCATTACCCTTGCGCTTTGCCTGACAGCGTTCGCCGCACAGTCACAAACCGAATACATCGTCGACCAGCCCCTCGGAGGGCAGATAAAGGCCATCGAGGTCCAAGAGGGATGGAATGTCCGCCTGGTGCACGACAAAGTGAACATGGTGAGCATCGTCACACCATGCGAATACTACTTCACCGAAGGCAACGAGCCCGAAATATGCAAACTCACCCCCGATGGCAAGCTGGGAATTCACGAAAACCATTCCATGCCAGTCGGCACAGTGGTGGAGGTGCACTACAGCGAGCCGATAGGCCATCTGTGGCTCTTTCCCAGAGCCACCGTCAGCGCCGACACGCTGCTGATGCTCAACCAACCGAAGACGGTCTACGATGGCGAAATCATTCTGGACAGCCGTGCCGTCTTCAGCGCCGACTACATCGGATGCAATAGCGGTCTAACGCTCAGCCTCGACAGCAATGCCACCGCCCACGTGGGCACCATCAGCGACCCGCAGCACGTAGAACTCAGCACCATGAAAGGCAGCACCCTGACGGTGGACAGCCTCGACTGTCCCGATGTGCGCTACGACCGCAACCCCAAGAGCCACGGCAACCTCACCCATAGCGACAGCTCGCGCCACCTGACGGTGAAGACCCGCAACCGCTGGTTTGCCGACGGACTGCAGTATATGCGCAATACCATAGGCTTAGAGTACAACGTACCCTTTGCAAACAAATACAACACCCCCTACGCCATGCCCGTCGAGCTGGTGCTTGTCGTGGGTATGCGCACCAACACCATCCCCATGAGCCGCCACTGGGGTCTCAGCCTTGGCTATGAGTTAGGCCTCCCGGTGCAATTCCTGATCAACAACAGCACGCTTAAAGGCCGCACGTTGGAGATAGACACCGTGAGCCCCGGCGTGAACCGCCGCCAGTCTATGATGTACCTGTACTTCGGCCTGCCCACACGACTGCACTACCTGCCACAGACAAAGTTCGGCAAGGCCTTCTTCGCCGACCTGCACATAGGCCTGCAGCCACGCGTCAACTTCTACCAGCGATACTTAAATGAGCTGCTTACGCCGGCCGGGCGGTGGGAAGGCGAAAGAAACAAGGTGGGCATCTACAACACCTTCCAGCTGAGGGCTGAAGTTGGCTTAGGCTTCCAACCCTTCTATAGCATAGAGCTTAACTTCTACGTCGACCTGCTGCCAACCTACCGCCGCGATACCGGCATGGGCAATGTGCACACCTTCGGCTTCCAGGTGAAGTTCTGACAAACACGAAGAGAGGCAGCCCTGAGGCTGCCTCTCTTCGTTTGCTGTTTATCCCTGGAAGTGGGCCTTCAGCGCGTCGAGCTTCTTCTGCTTGCGGCGCTGCCAAATCTCGGTGATGACCTTTTTGGTGGAGAGCGGGAAGTCGGACTTCATCATCCAGTCGTAATATGAGGGTTCCTGCTCGAAGATTTCCTCGACGGATTTGCCCTTGTGTTTGCCGAAGTTGAAGACCTCGCGGTGACGTGCGTCGAAGCCGATGTGGCCCACGAGGTCGGCCCACTGGCTGTTGGATGTGAAGCGGCTGAGGGCGG
>CAMVAA010000092.1 GCA_947165345.1 uncultured Bacteroidales bacterium | reverse complement strand
AGCCGGATTTGAGTGAACTGGTGTCGCAGACCAAAGGCGGTGCCGTGGTGAAGAACTTAGTGACGGGTCATAAATACCCTGTGTTCAAGAACGACCGCATCAGCTCGCTCGGCGAGATTCGCATCTTCACCGACTCCGACGAGCGCCCGCTCGACGTGGTCATGCAGTCTCTATTCAAGGTCCTCGACGGACAGACTACCGCCTTCGACCCCCGCAAAGCCGACAGCAAGGACATGTTCGCCCTGCTCGAGAAAGCCCTGCCCGACTACGACCGCGACCGCGTGCATGCCTCCGATGTCAAGAAGCTCTTCTCCTGGTACAACATCCTTGTCGGTGCCGGAAAGGTCGTCCTCGACGAGGAGACCCCTGCCGAAGAGGCAAAGTAAGAAACACCCACCCCAATAAATATTAAGCCATGAAGAGAACCATCTGCATTGTAGGCTTGGCGGCCATGTTCTTGGCTGCTGCCTGTGGCAAGGACGAGGACACCTCGTCCGGCGGCAACGCCACCCCCGCGGGCGGCAACCAGCCCGTCGCGCTCACCGGCGAGGGCATCTATTCCCCCGCTCATCGTATCGAGCACAACACCGACTACCGTGCCGGCCAAAGCCGCGTGTGGATGTGGGGCGTTTCCCAACTCGACGCCATCGCCGACGACGGCGACTGCGGCGCCTTGCCCGAAGAGAAGGTGCGCTTCCACTACAGCGGGCAGCGTGTCTCTTCAATCGACTTCACCGATGGCTACCTCGCCGGCACTGTCGGCTTCGACTACGGCGGCGATTACATCGACGCCTTCAGCCTCCAGCGCGACGCTCTAACCCTCGTGACCGGCATGGTGGAACACAACGCCGACCACAAGGTGAACCGCCTCTCGCTTTCCGTCGACTCGTCCTATGTTGGCGAGCTGCTCGACGCCCTCGGCGACCTCGCGGGCGATTTCCCACTTCCCTCGTCCGTCCGCCGTGGCAGCCATCCCTCCAAGTTGGCCTTCAGCGGCGCCTCCGCAATCGTCGACTTCGGCTGGCAGGGTGCCAACGTCTCCTCGGCGGTGCTCACCTTCGACTTCGCCTTCTCGGTCACCCTCTCCGAGCTGGTCCAGATGGTCGAGGCCGCCCAGCTCTTCGACCTCACCAGCCTATTCGGCTCGCAGCAGGCCCTCGACTTGGCCATGCTCATGTTCGGCTCCACCGAGATTCCCGTCAGCGTCTCCCTCGCCGACACCATCGAGTACTCCTACGACAGCCACGTCAACCCCCTCCGCGGCCTGCTAAGCGAGATGTCCGTCGCCATGCTGTCGGCCAACAACGTCGTCGCCGAGCACACCCATGGCACCGCCAGCATCTCGATCTCCCTGCCCATGCTCCCCACGGGCCCCGTCTCGCGCCAGTGGCCCGTCCCCTCCACCTCGCGCTCCTACTCCATCGAGTACACCTCCGACGGCCTGCCCGCCGTCATCACCGACGATGAAGAGTTCACCAAAGAATACGAATACAAAAATTAGTTATGATATATACAGACTCAGATAAGAAATACAAGCGCTACACTGTCACCTCGGCCCTTCCCTACGCCAACGGACCTGTCCATATCGGCCACCTCGCCGGTGTCTATGTCCCTGCCGACGTCTATGTCCGCTACCTGCGTGCACAGGGCGAGGATGTCGTCTTCATCGGCGGCAGCGACGAACACGGCGTCCCCATCACCATCAAGGCCCGCAAGGAAGGCGTCACGCCCCAGGACATCGTCGACCGCTACCACAAAATCATCAAGGACAGCTTCGCCGAGTTCGGCATCTCGTTCGACATCTACAGCCGCACCAGCGGCCGCGTCCACCATGAGACCTCCTCGGCCTACTTCCGCAAGCTCTACGACGAGGGCAAGTTCGTCGAGAAAGTCTCTATGCAGTACTACGACGAGGAGGCTCAGCAGTTCCTCGCCGACCGCTACATCACCGGCACCTGCCCCCACTGCGGCAACGAGCGCGCCTACGGCGACCAGTGCGAAGCCTGTGGCACCAGCCTCAACGCCACCGACCTCATTAACCCCAAGTCCGCACTCAGCGGCTCCAAACCTGTCCTGCGCGAGACCAAACACTGGTTCCTGCCGCTCGACAAGGACGAGCCCTGGCTGCGCCAGTGGATCCTCGAAGGGCATAAAAACGACTGGAAGACCAACGTCTACGGCCAGTGCAAGTCGTGGATCGACGCCGGCCTCCAGCCTCGCGCCGTCACGCGCGACCTCGAGTGGGGCGTAAAAGTCCCAGTCGAAGGGGCCGACGGCAAAGTGCTCTACGTCTGGTTCGACGCACCCATCGGTTACATCTCCTTCACCAAAGAACTCAAAGGCGACGATTGGGAGAAGTGGTGGAAGTCGGACGACACCAAGCTCGTCCACTTCATCGGCAAGGACAATATCGTCTTCCACTGCATCATCTTCCCCTCCATGCTCCACGCCGAGGGTTCCTACATCCTGCCCGCCAATGTCCCGGCCAACGAGTTCCTCAACCTCGAAGGCGACAAGATAAGCACCTCGCGCAACTGGGCCGTATGGCTCCACGAATACCTGCGCGACTTCCCCGGCAAGCAGGACGTGCTCCGCTACACCCTCTGCTCCAACGCCCCCGAAACCAAGGACAACGACTTCACATGGAAGGACTTCCAGCTGAAGAACAACTCCGAGCTCGTCGCCATCCTCGGCAACTTCGTCAACCGCACCCTCGTCCTGACGCACAAGTTCTACGGCGGCAAAGTGCCCGCCATAGGCAGTCTGTCTGCCCAGGATGAAGAGGTCGTCAAGGAACTGGCCACATTCCCAGAGCGCATCGGCCGCTCCATCGAGACCTACCGCTTCCGCGAAGCCCTCGCCGAAATGATGAACCTGGCTCGCCTCGGCAACAAGTACCTCACCGACACCGAGCCCTGGAAGCTCGCCAAGTCCGACCCCGAGCGCACCGCTACGGTGATGAACATCTCGCTCCAAATCTGCGCCAACCTGGCTATCCTCTGCGCCCCCTTCCTCCCCTTCACGGCCGACAAGATGCACCGCATCATGAACCTGCAGGCCCTCGGTTGGAAAGACGCCGGTCGCACCGACCTCCTCGTGGAAGGCCACCTTATCGACCAGCCCGAACTCCTCTTCGAGCAAATCCCCGACGAGGCCATTCAGGCACAGGTCGACCGTCTCCTGAAGACCAAGGAGCAGAACGCCCTCGCCGCATGGAAGCCCGCCGAGACCAAACCCAACGTCACCATCGACGACTTCGGCCGCATGGACATCCGCGTGGCCACCATCCTCGCCTGCTGCAAGGTCCCCAAGGCCGACAAGCTGCTGCAGTTCAGCCTCGACGACGGCACCGGCACGCCCCGTACCATCGTGAGCGGCATTGCCAAATACTACCCCGAACCCGAGAAGCTCGTCGGCCGCCAGGTCTGCTTCATTGCTAACTTCCCGCCCCGCAAGCTGAAAGGCGTCGAGAGCCAGGGCATGATTCTCAGTGCCGAGGACAAGGACGGACGCCTCGTCCTCCTCACCCCCTCCGATATCGTGACCCCGGGCTGCAACGTCGGCTGAAGCCCTTCGGGCAGATGATAAAGCGAGGATGCTTCATATCAATATGGAGCATCCTCGCTTTTTGTCGTTTCCCTGCGTCTGTGTCTACCACTCCATCTCCCGCAGCCCGTCGTCGAGGGCTTGCTCTTCGACTTCGTGCGCGGCGTTGGCCAGCTCGTTGCCGAGGCCCGTCAGGGCGTCGAAGGCCGACATGATGACCGCACGCTCCGCTCGCGCCATGCGGCGGTGGTGGCGCACACCCTCGTAGGGCAGATCTATGATGTCGTCGTATTCGTTCATGCCTTGTGGCCCCCTATCTGTTTGTTGCGCTCCCTCGCCGTGGCGCCTTCCATGAAGTTGGTGCCGTTCAGCAGGGCGTTCTTCCCGTATTTCTTCTTTATGGCTATCATGGCCTTCTGCATGCGGTGCTCCCGTTCGAGGGCTTTGCGTTCGGCGGCTATCCGCTCGGCCACGTCGGCGTTGTCGGCAAAGAGGTCGAGCTGCACCCCCTCGTTCTGGTCCGGCGGCACCTCGGAGGCCGGCATCACTGTGGCGGCCACGTTGAGACGCCGCACCAGCAGCGCCGGATCCACTATCTGGTCGTAGAGCTCCACTATGGCGTCGGCTATGTGGCGCGACGACGAGGTGGGCCGCTTCATGTTCGCCGTCCCGTGGGCGTGCTTCGGCGTCGGTCGGCCATAGTGGTCCAGCGTCACGGGACCGTGGTAGCGGGCCGCTATGTCGGGCCGCGTGAGGTTCTCGTGGTCGTAGCCAATCGTGAGCACCACCTGCGGCGTCACAAGCTCTTTGTCCACCAGCTCCAGCGCCATGTTCATGGCCATCTCGCGCACCACGACGCGGGCCTTGCCGGCCTCGTACGGGTTCTTGAGAACCTGCCCCGAGCTCAAGGACCGGCTTTGTGGACGGTAGGCTTTGATGTCGGCCATGGTGAGAGGCTCGTAGCCCCAGGCGTGGTCTATGACGAACTCGGCGTGGACCCCGAAAAGGCGGTAGAAGAGGTCCTCGTCCGCGAGTGAACGCCGCGCCACCTCGCCGAGGGTCGTCATGCCGTGGGCCTCGAGCTTGCGGGCCGTGCCTCGGCCTATGTGCCAGAAGTCCGTCAGCGGCCGGTGGCCCCACAGGGTGCGGCGGTACGTGTCTTCGTCCAGCTCCGCCACCCTAACACCACGCTCGTCGGCGGGAAGGTGCTTGGCCACTATGTCCATGGCCACCTTGCACAGGTAGAGGTTCGTCCCTATGCCCGCTGTGGCCGTGATGCCCGTCTCTGCCAGCACCTCGTGGACCAGCTTGGTCGCCAGCTCCCGCGGCGCCAGCCGGTATGTGTCTAAGTAGTCCGTCGCGTCGATGAAGACCTCGTCGATTGAGTAGACGTGTATGTCCTCGGGCGCGAAGTAGCGCAGGTAGACCTTGTAGATGCGCGTCGAATACCTCATGTAGTAGGCCATCCGCGGCGGCGCCACTATGTAGTCCACCGCCAGCGTGTCGTCGGCTTGCAGGTCGGGGGCGTGCCACGATCGGCCGCGGAAGAGGCCGTCCGGCGTGAAGCACAGACGCTCGTCGTTGACCTGGCGCACGCGCTCCTCCACCTCGAACAGGCGTGCACGCCCCCCGATGCCATAGGCCTTCAACGACGGCGACACGGCCAGGCATATCGTCTTGCTTGTCCGTGTCGCGTCGGCCACCACGAGGTTCGTCGTCAGCGGGTTCAGTCCCCGCTCCACACACTCCACCGAGGCGTAGAACGACTTGAGGTCGATGGCTATGTATGTCTTAGTCTTCTTCGTATATCAGCAGCTGGCCCTCGGCCCAGATGAAGAGCAGGGCGTCTTTGTTGTTCTTCTTCGATATCCAGCATCCGCCGTTCTCCGGGTCTATGACCATGTTGCAGTACCTCTTGTTGATCTTCTGCTCGGCCAGCAGGTGGTCGTCCTTGTCGTAGACCTGCAGGTAGGTGTCCCCGCCGTCGCGCACTATGGCGTACATGATGTCTCCGCTGATGCCGTAGGTGATAAGGTCGACGCTGTAGGTCTTCTGCACATACTCCCTGACTACGACCACGTCGGTCACATGGTAGTCATACCAGTAGTTGTTGCAGTACACCCAGAAGCCGGGCCAGTACCAGGGACGCAGGGGCAGCGGATCCCAATATATGGGGTGGCAGTGCACTACGCGGTGGTGCCACGGGTGGTGGAAGTAGGGCGCCGGACGCAGGTGGCGCGACGAGTGGGGCATGTGGCCGCCGGGACGTCCCGGACGGGCATAGCCGCTCTCCGTGGCCGGTACACGGCTACGGCTGTTCATGTCGCCAGGACCGTGGCCGCTCACGTCGGTACGGCTGCGGGTGCTCACGTCTCCACGGCTGCGAGTGTTCACGTCACCACGGCTGCGCGTGTTCACCTCTCCGCGGCTGCGGGTGCTCACGTCACCGCGGCTGCGGGTGCTCACATCGCTGTGGCTACGGCTGCTCACGTCTCCACGGCTGCGGGCCTCGGCCTGTACCGAACGGCTGCGGGCCGACGGACGCTCGCCATAGGTGGCCGTGCTGCGCGACGGACTGCTGCTGCGGCTCGAGAAGCTGCCCGACGAGCTGCGCGACGGACTGCTGCTACGGCTCGAGACACTGCTCGACGAACTGCGCGACGGGCTGCTGCTGCGGCTCGAAACACTGCCCGACGAACTGCGGCTCGAAAAGCCGCCGCCCGAGCTACGGCTCGAAACGCCCGAACTGCTGTGGCTGCTGCGGCTCGACCCGCCGTGGTTGCGCTGGGCCAGGGCCGGCGTGCTGGCCAGCACCAGGGCGGCCAGAACGAGGGTGATAGCTTTCGAAGTCTTCATAATGTTGCTCCTTTCTTGTTTGTTGTTTGTCTTTCTCTTTTCTGCTGCAAAAGTACAACAAAAAAGGCAGGGAAAATCCCCCAGCACCACATAATTTTCCCCACCCACCTCCCGAGGCCTCCCCCAGCCACCAAAACACCCCCTCCCCAACCGCCTGGCCCCCATGCCCCTCTCTACCCCAACTCTACCCCCTCTCTGGGTCCTCTCTGGGTCCTCTCTGGGTCCTCTCTGGGTCCT
>CAMVAA010000091.1 GCA_947165345.1 uncultured Bacteroidales bacterium | reverse complement strand
TTTTCAGCACCTCGTCGATAACGGCCGTGTCGTGCGGCGCCGTCAGCTGGCAGCCATCGCTCCAGTAGGCCTTGTAGCCGTTATACTCCTTGGGGTTGTGCGAGGCGGTAACCATCACGCCGGTGTGGCACTTGAAATGGCGCACCGCAAAGCTCAGCTCCGGCGTGGGACGCATACCGTCGAAGAGGTAGACTTTGAATCCATTGGCGGCGAGCACCGCCGCGGTAATCTCGGCGAACTCGCGGCTGTGGTTGCGGCTGTCGTGGCTTACGGCGGCGCGCAGTTCCTTCTCGCCAGCGCAGACTTTCCTAACATAGTTGGCCAGTCCCTGTGTAGCCATCGCCACCGTGTAGCGGTTCATGCGGTTGGTACCCACGCCCATGATGCCGCGCAGTCCGCCGGTACCGAACTCCAGATGGCGGTAAAAGCTCTCGTTGAGCTCCTGCGGGTTCTGCTCGGCCATGTCGCGAATGGCCTGTTTGGTGGCCTCGTCATAGTCGCCTTCGAGCCACGCCAAGGCGTTCTGCCGGGCACTCTCGTCGATGTTCAGCGTTCTGATGTCCATATGGTCAGGCGTTTTTGTACTTCTCTATCTGCACCTTCAGTGCATCGACACAATCGGCCACTGCCTGCTCGAAGGAGTCGGCTTGCTTGGTGACGAACAGGTCGTTGCCGGGAACGTAGAGGCGCATCTCGGCTATCTTGTTGTTCTCGCTCTCGGGCTTGTCTATCTTGAGAAACACTTCACATTTTACAGCGCGGTCTATCAGACGATCGAGCTTGGCAACTTTGTCGTTGATGAATTTCTCGAGTTTCTCGTCAGCCGTGAACTTGGCAGTGTTGATGATGGTGTTCATAATATCCTCCTTTTTTTGGTTGTTATTTTGTTCCTTTCCTGTTCTTTGCGCGGCTTCGCGGGTGTGCGTGACTGTAGACGTCCTTGAGGTGCTCGCGCGTGACATGGGTGTACACCTCGGTGGTGGCAAGGTCCTCGTGTCCCAGAATCTCCTTGATGGCCAGCAGGTCTCCACCCTCGTTGAGTATGTGGGTGGCGAAGCTGTGGCGGAACACGTGCGGCGAGATGCGGTCGGCCGTCGAAAGACCGGTCATGTATTTCTTCACCGTGCGGTACACCAGTCCTGGCGTGGCCTGGCGCCCGTTCCTGTCCACGAACATCCACTCTGTGTCGCCGAATGTCTGTTGTTTTAACGTCAGGTAATCCGAAATATTGTGCGCCAACTCTTTTTCTATCGGTATCAGCCTCTCTTTGTTGCGCTTGCCGAGCACCTTGATGGTCAGCCTGTACAGGTCCGCACTGCTGTCGCGCAGCCCCGTCAGCTCCGACCGCCTCATCCCCGTCTCGTAAAGCATCCGCAGCATCAGCCGGTCACGCCGCCCTTCGAAGTCGTCGCCGAAGAGGCCCTCGTCGTACAGGTGCTCCAACTCTTTCTCCTTGAAGAAGACCGGCAGACGCCGCGGCTGGCGCGGAGCCGACACCTTTGCCATAAGGTCACGGTCATACAACCCGTGCCGGCGCAGGAACCGCAGCCAGCTGCTCACGCTCGACAGGCGCCGTTTGACGGTGCCCGCCGACTCCCCCTCCTCCATGTGCTCCATCTGCCATCCCCTCAGCCCGCGGGCGTCCAGCTCCTCAAGGGCCGTCACACCGTCCCGCTCGAGGAAGGCCTCCAGGTCGCACAAGTCGCGCATGTAGTTCTCCACCGTCCCCGCAGCCAGTCGCTGCTCGGTGGCAATATAGTCGTGGAACCGTTCTATGGACTCGTGTATCGTCATTTGCTCCGGTCCGCTCTCGTCGCAGACCCTCTCTTTTCCGACTGCAAATATACGAAATAAATCCGATTGTAACGCCCTCCTGCGAAAAAAATATTGTCCTGCGTCTGCCCCCAAACGCCATTGGCTCTACCCCCGGCCCTCGGCCAACCGCACCCCGACGCCCCACACCTGCCATTTTCCCTACCCCCTCTCTGGGGCCTCTCTGGGGCCTCTCTGGGGCCTCTCTGGGGCCTCTCTACCCCAACTCTACCCCCTCTCTACCCCCTCTCTCCCCCTCCACACCCCCATTTCAACATCCAACTCCCCCAAAATTTTCAATTCTCAATTCTCAATTTTCAATTCCCAACTCCCCTCCCCAGCCCCCGCGTATTCTCCTCCCACGCCCTGAGCATCCCCCTGCTCACGCGGTCCAGGTACTCGCCCTCGGCGATATTCCACCTTATCGAGTCCACATGCCGCCTCAGCGGCTCCGTGTCGCCGACGTCCTCGCCCGCGGGCAACAGCCGCCAGCAGAGCCCCTCGCACCGCAGCCGCCCGCCAAACAGGTCCGCATAGCGGTCATAGAAATACTGCGACACATACACCGGCCGCCGCCCCAGGTTGCTCTCTATGATGTCCATCGTCTGCCTGTAGCCCGTCAGGCCCACGTTGTAAATGCTGACGTCGGTCCGCCGCCGCTCCACCTGCTGCAGGTACCACAGCGGGAAGGTGTCGTTGTCGCCCAGCGTCACCAACACCGCGTCCCGGTCGCAGCTCTGTAGGTGGGCCATGGCCAGGTCGTGCACCGCGTGCTGCCCGTGCCGGTCGTGGTCGCTCCAGTTGCCCACGGCCATCGTCAGCGGCGCCAACAGCAGCACCGCCGCACGCCACCGCGCAGCCTTCCCCGGCTCTCCCTGCGCCAGCCACTCTCCCGCCCCCACGCCTATCCACAGCGCAAAGGCATAGAACGAAAGCACATACACATAGTCCCGCGCACGCGGCTCGTAGCACGGGTGGTTGAGGTATAGGTTCAAAATGATTCCGCCAAACAGGAACAGCAGCATCACCGTCCAGTACCCCCCGCGGTCCCGACGCCGCTGCCGCCACAGGCCGTAAAGCCCCGCCAACGCCGGCAGCACGAACAGCACCGGCACCCGCCACTTCATGTTCTGCCGCCCGCCGAAGTTGTCCACCAGATAGCGCCCGTACATGTAGCCCAGCTGGTAGCCGACGCAGTACACCACGTTCCCCGCCACCCCCTCGGCACCCAGGGTCCACTCGCGCCAGTTCGCCGCGTCCCTCTCTCGCCACATCCGCGGATACAGCGGCGCCTTGGCATACTGCTCTCGCCGCAGATAGGCCCCGAAGCTGTCGCCCATCTCGTTGATGGGCGGGTTCGCGGCCGCGCGTATGGGCACTATCGCGTACGGCGACAGCCCCGAGGCGAAAAGCAGCGCCCCCAGCACCACCGTCCCCGCCGTCACGCGCAGCCTCCGCCGGTGGGCAATGAATATCAGCGCCAGCGCCGGCACCACAAGCAGCGTCATCAGGTGCACACACACACCCAGCCCCAGCAGCAGGGCCAGCAGCAGCACCAGCCGCATGTCGCCGCTCCGCCGCCACCGCAACGCCAGCCACACGTCAATGGCGCAGAAGAGCATGGCCAGCGCATACACCTCGCTCTCCACCGCCGAAAACCACGCCGTGTCGCAAAACAGGTAGCACAGCGCACCCACCGCGGCGCCTACCCGACGCCCAGGCGCCAGTTCCAGCACCGTCAGGTACAGCAGCCCCACCGTCAAGCCGCCAGCCACCGCCGACAGCGCATTGCTCAGCGGCGCCACCAACATCGGGTCCCCGAACGAAAAAAGAGTGAACACATGCGCCAGCAGCTGATACAGCGGCGCTCCCGGCGGATGCCCCACCTGCAGCAGGTGGCTCGTAGCTATAAACTCGCCGCAGTCCCACCACGACACCGAACGGTCCATCGTGAGCAGATACACCGCCGTCGCCACCAGCGTCAGCGGCCAGAAACCTACCAGTTTACTACCGATTTGTTGAAGATGTCCTCGCATAGTTCGGTGACGATCTCGCTCATCAAACCGCTCTCCACCGACGAGAAGTCCTGCGAGGCGGCATAGTCGCGGTAGCGCGAAAAGCGCTGCTCGAAGTCGGCGTCCGGGTCCACATTGTTCACAAACCGCACGCTGATGGTGATCGTGAGCCTGTTCATGCTCACCTCGTCACTGCTCGACAGGGCCGACGCCCTCGTGTCGTAGCCCACAATCTCGCCGCTCAGCTGCAAGTCCCCGCCCTCCGTGGT
Source organism: uncultured Bacteroidales bacterium (assembly GCA_947165345.1). Lineage (GTDB taxonomy): Bacteria > Bacteroidota > Bacteroidia > Bacteroidales > P3 > Colimorpha. Next base: position 2,586 of record CAMVAA010000091.1, on the reverse strand, counting down.
CACCGTCAGCGGCGTCTGGCTGCTGAACATCTGCATCAGCTCGTCCGTGAGCTTCTGGCTCAGCTGCGGGTTCACCGTCGACGCATAGTTCGGAAACGTGGCTATCGAGATGGTCTTCGCACCCGGCGGTATCGACGCTCCGGTGAACGTGTACCCCCCCGTGCACCCCTGCAGCTGCACCACGCAGACCGCCGCAGCCAGCGCCACGGCAGCCCGCCTCCACCAGCCTCGCAGCCGCGCTCCATCAGAAGTCCCGCGAGTCCTCATCGATGCGTTGTTCGTCTTCCAGTTGCCACAGCAGGAAGCCAGACTCCTGCTGTATGTAGTTCAGCACCGCCACCTTCGTGGCCAGGTCCGGCACCGCAGCCACCTCGCTGATCAGTGCGTCTATCTTCTCCTTGAATTTCAGGTCCATTATATATGTTTTTGTTTATCCGTTCATCCTGTTGTAGTAGTGCCACCACAGCTCCGGTATCTCGTTCTCCATCGCACACTGGTAGTCGCTGTAGCTGCACGGTATCAGCGTGTGGCGCAGGTAGCGCTCCCGCCGCTCGCGGTCCTCGCACGGCACCTCCATCCACCACCGGTCGCTCTTCAGGCTCTTGTAGAAGACTATCTCCATCCCGCTCTCGCTCATCATGGCCGTGAAGCGCTTGTACTGTTGCTTGTCGCGCGACGGATGGTCCCCCAGCCGGTAGCGGAAGCCCTCGAGGAAGAACCACAGCGCGTGCGCCAGCATGTGCGCCGTCTGACCTCCCCGGTCCATCGCCGGGTCCATCTCCGTGAGCATGAAACACGACGTCTTGTCGCTCATCCCCGCATACCGTGCTATCCGGCATATCTCCTCACCGTAGAAACCGTGCGGCGACGGGTTGCCCTGCGCCGGCGCGTCGCTCTGCCTCACCGCCGAGATGTCCACCGCCACCACGTCGCTGTAGCGCACCGGCGGCTCCGCCCTGTCCATGTCGGGCTGAAGCTCGCCCACTCTACGCGTCGTGAACTTCAGCTCGTCCATCAGCTGCACCATCTCCTGCCCCGCAAAGTAGCTCTGGTAGCCCAGCGCCACATAGTCGAACAGGTAGTTCGGTTGTTGAAGTATGATATGTTGTAAGTAATTGTTCGAATTCACCGTGTCCCCCCCTTCCAGGTTGAACCGCGAATCCACCGAGCAGATATTGATCACCCGCCCTATGATTTCGTACGCCTTGTACACGGGAAAGACCAGATCGTCCCCCCCGCCGAGCAGCACCACCGTGATGCCACGCTCCAGCAGCGGATGCAGCGCCTCGATGACGGCGAAGTACGTATCCTCGAGCGTGGCGCCGGGAACTATGTTTCCCAGGTCGGCCACACCCATGCCCTCGTGCGGGCGCGCCAGCCGGTACAGGTAGCGGCGCACCGCGTCCGGCGCCTCCCCGCACCCGGGGTTGTCTATGCTTCCGCGCCCCTCGCACACTCCCATCAGGGCCACCTGCACCCCCTCGAGGTCCGGAAAGCCTCCCTCGCGCGTGTGCACCCTCACCTCGTCGCCTATCATCGGCACCGGCGCCGACGACCGTCTCCGCAGCGATGCCACATATTCTTGATAGTGAGCCACTACATTGTCTACCGGCTCAAAATATCCGCTCAAATCCATAGTCTTGTCGCGTTGATTCTGCCACTATAACGCAACTCAATCCCAATTATTGCCCCACCCCTTCCAGAAAAGCCCCCTCCACCTCCATCCATCCTACAGCCTCACCCTTATCTCGGGTCTGCTGCCTATGCACACCACAAACTCACTGCTCCTGATTTGGCTGTAGGGCGGCAACTCCACTATCAACCTGTCCTCATACGCCGTCTGCGAGCTCACCTGCCGGCCTCGCGCATCGTATACCTGCACTCGCTCATACCTCACCCCCTCCAGTACAAGCCATTGCCCCTTGACGCTCACCCTCGGCCCGCTCTCTATGTCCGCCAGCGGCACTATTTCTGGCGGTTCGCTTCCCAAAAAGTCCATAACGTCCATCGGAGCCATTCTCTCCAGCGTGACGTTGCCTCTCGCACCGGTGTCTTGTCTGCTGGGCGACGCTGTCGTGTCGGCCGCCGGCTCTGCGGACTTCTCTGATGACGGCTCCCGCTCGACGGTCGTATCGCTCGGCTCGGCGTCGCCTTGCGGGCCCGGGAAGAATAGCTGCCGCAGGCTCGGCACCGTTATGGTAGCCACCACAAAGACCGGCAGCAACACCAACAGTATCAACACCGCATGCCGCATCTTCCGTATGGCACGCCCTATTCTCTGATACACCGCGTCACGGCTGACACCCATCGCCTCTCCTATCTCCTTGCCGTCGTAACCCTCCATCCGCATCCTCACCATCCGCCGCTCGTCACTCGAAAGGACGGCGAGAATCTCTTCTATCCGCTCGTCAACGGTGTGCGCGTCCTCTGCAGGATAGTCGTTCTCCACCGTGTCTATCGACACATATTTGGGCCCCTTGCGCCGCTCGGTTTGATAGAACACCGACCGTGCCTGCCAGCGCACCCACGCCCGCTCCTCTCCTGACGTGGCGCCGGTTCGCAGCTTCTCGCGGTTCTCCCACAGCG
>CAMVAA010000090.1 GCA_947165345.1 uncultured Bacteroidales bacterium | reverse complement strand
ATTTACTGCGGCTACGAATACGAGATTGAGACCTACGTCCTGGTGAACGAGGTGTGGGCGGAGCGCATCAACTCGGCCTACTACGAGCTGTGGGTGTTCGGCTACGACGCCTACACGGGCGAGGAGGTCTATATGCCGCTGGACCTGGAGTGTGTGTGGCTCTACAGCGCCGGACGGATATACAACGCGGCTCAGTTCCTGCGGTTCCACACCTCGGTGCGACGCCCGACACTCACATGGTATGTACCTTCGTACAACCCCTACACGCGGGTGCTGCATCGCCCCGGATATGTCCGCACCTACCACTATGATATCCACCTCCACGGCTGGATGCCGCCGGCAGTGCCGGTAGGAGGCTATGGCCCCGCACGTCCGGCTCCGCTGCCGCCGTACTATATGCGTCAGCCCCATACCCCGGCTCCGCGTCCGGTGACGGTGTGGACTCCCGGCGTAGACAGACCGCGCCTGTCGGATAGGGATATCAACGTCCGCCCAAGCGGCAACAGCACTTCGTCCGACCGTCAGTCGGCACAGCCCGGCACCAACAGCCGCAACTCGGGAGCTGCCGTAGGCGGCAGAGTCAACAGCCGTTCTGGCAGTAGCACGGGCACGACGAACACGCGTTCTGGCAGCAGCACGGGCACGACGAACACGCGCTCTGGCAGCAGCACCGGCACGACGAACACGCGCTCCAGCAGCAGCACGGGCACGACGAACACCCGTTCTGGCAGCAGCACCGGCACGACGAACACCCGCTCCGGCAGCAGCGCTGGCACGACGAACACCCGCTCCAGCGGCACGGGCACGACGAACACGCGCTCCAGCGGCACTACGACAAATACGCGCTCGGGCAGCAGTACTGGCACTACCAACACGCGGTCGAAGAGCTCCATCCAGACGTCCAACACCAGGGCCACCGGCACCTCGACGACCGGTAATAGCACAGCCACGCGCAGCAACACCGGCACCCCGGCCACCCGCAGCAGACGTTAGACCGCAAAAAGACCCTACGCAAAATGGAAAGCAAGTCCGACATGAAAGCCAGCGAGCTGGTGCTGGCACCCGACGGCAGCCTCTACCACATTCACCTTAGCAGCAGCACCTTGGCCGACAAGGTGCTGCTCGTTGGTGACCCTGGCCGGGTGGATATGTTCAAAGAGATATTCGACTCGGTGGAGCACGAATCGTTCAACCGCGAGATGCACGCCCTCACGGGGTGCTACCATGGCACCCGTATGACGGCCCTCTCCACGGGCATGGGGTGCGACAATATCGACATAGTGATGACTGAGCTCGACGCGGCGCTGCATGTGGAGAACGGCAAGTGGAATGACAGCTGCGACCGCAGGTTGCAGGTGGTCCGCATAGGCACCAGCGGGTCGCTGCAGGCCGAAGTGGACTGCGGAAGCCACGTGGCGTCGCGCTACGCCATAGGGCTGGACGGGCTGATGAACTACTACCGCGAGTGGGACACGCCGCTTCCGGCCATGGACCAGAGCTTCATGGTGCACATGGGCCTCAACCGCCGTCTGGCGCAGCCCTATTGTGTGGAGGGAAGCCCCAGTCTGCTCGGCTCAGTGGGCATGGGTATGCACCATGGCATAACGGCCACGGCGCCCGGATTCTACGGGCCGCAGGGGCGTACAATAAGGCTCCATCCCGCCATCAAGGACCTCAACGAGAAACTGGCCTCGTTCGAGTGGAAAGACGGAGGAGGGAACCTGAGAATCACGAATTTCGAGATGGAGACCTCTGCCATATACGGCTTCAGCCACATGATGGGCCACGACGCCCTGACGGTGTGCCTCATCATAGCCAACCGTCCACGGGGCACCTTCCTCAACGACTACCACCCGCAGATGCGCCAGCTTGTGGGCACTGTGGTGGAGCGGCTTGTGTAATCACTTCATGCTGGGCCGGCGCGACTTGATGACGTCGTAGGCCTGGTTTATCTCTTTCATCTGTTCTGCAGCGTTGCGCTGCATCTCTTCGCTCATGCCGGCCACGCGGTCGGGATGGTATTTCATGGCCATGCGCCGGTAGGCCTTGCGCACTTCGTCGTCGGTGGCGGTGCTCTCGATGCCGAGCACGCGGTAGGGGTCTTTGGTGTATCTGCTACTTGAACTGCCCGAGCTGTGGCTGTAGCCGTTGTCCGTGTGGCCCACGTGGCGCTCGAAGATGCTGGTGTAGTCGCCGGTCGAGATGCCGAGATACTGGGCGATGAGGCGCAGCATGTTGACCTCCGACTGGTGGAAGGCGCCGTCGGCGGCACCGAGACCGAAGAGGAAGTCGACCATGTGGTAGCGGGTGTTGTAGTCGGTGTTGACCTTAATCTGGTTGCAGACCTGGTCGATGGGGATGTCGCGCTCCACCATCTGCTGCAGCACGTGCAGCATCTCTTTGCCGTGTTCCTCGCCGTAGTTCTGGAGCAGGAAGCGCTTCACGTAGTCCAACTCGCTGCGTTTCACATTCCCGTCGACCTTCATCACGGCGGCGATGAGGACCATGAGTGCGGCGTTGATGTCTTGCTGCGAGCCGGTGTTACGGTAGGGGCCGCGGTGCGGACTGTCGTAGGCGGTATTGCCGCTGCCGATCAGGTTGTCGGAGGAGAAGGCCTTGCCGACGAAGTATCCGAGCAGTGCTCCTATGGGGCCTCCGATGGCCCATCCAAGACCCGCGAAGAGCCATTTGGTGAAGTTTGCCATTGTTCTTGGTTCTTTGTCTGTTGTTGAAAGATGCCGGAGTGCGGCTATTTAACGATGCAGTTGTATATGGTCGACAGGATGTCGGTGCGGATGTTCATCTGGGCCAGCTTGTTGGGGGTGGAGGAGGGGTGGACCCGGTTGGAGAGGAAGACGTAGACGAGGTTGTAGTCGGGGTCGACCCACACCATGGTGCCGGTGAAGCCGGTGTGGCCGAAGCTTTGCTGTGAGGCTTCGGCGCAGGTGGGTCCGTTGGAGCCGCCGTTCAGGAGGGGCTTGTCGAAGCCCAAGGCGCGCCGGTTGCCCTGTTTGGCAAAGTGTCGGCTGGTGAAGGTCTCCACGGTTTTGCGGCTCAGGTAGCGGTGTCCGTCAAGCTCGCCGCCGTCAAGCACCATCTGCATCAGGCGAGCTACCTCGGCGGCTGTGGAGAAGAGGCCGGCGTGGCCGCTCACGCCGCCCATGGCGTAGGCGTTGGGGTCGTGGACAGAGCCCCAGATGAATCCGAGGTGGTCGGCGCGCATGCTGTCCTGCTCGGTGGGGGCTATCTCCGCCCGCACATAGCCTTCGGCGCCGTCGCCGGCTTTCATCGGGTTGAAGAGCGTGTTGCGCAGGCCCATGGGCTGGTAGAAGTGGCGGTTGACGTAGGCGTCGAGGCTTTCGCCGCTCACGCGCTCCACCATGTCGGCCAGCAGCATGAAGCCGAAGTCGCTGTAGCAGTAGCTCTTGTTGGCGTTGAGCTTGCTTTGAGCTATGAGCATCAGGATGCTGTCGCGGTTGGAGGTCTGTTGCCACAGGGCGTCGAAGGCCTTGAGGCCGGCGCAGTGGCTGAGGGCCTCTTTGAGGGTGATGTCCTCCTTGTCGGTGCCGATGAGGTAGGGGAGGTAGCGGCTCAGGCGGTCGTTGATACTTATCTTATCCTCGTCGACGAGTTTCATGACGGCGAGGGTGGTGGCGCAGACCTTGGTGAGCGAGGCCAGGTCGAAGAGCGTCGAGGTACTGACGTTCTCGCTCAGGCTGTCGTAGGTCAGGTGGCCGTAGGCGCGGTTGAGGACGAGGCGTCCGTTGTGCATGACGGCGATCTGGCAGCCCGGCGTGGCGTGGGTGTCTATGGCGGAGAGGACGATGCTGTCTATACGCCGGTCTATGTTGATATTGAGGTCGCTAACGATGTCGTTGCAAGTGGAGCGGTGTTCCTCGCCCGGCACGCGGATGTCCTCGTCGAGGTGCGGCACCACGAGGCGGTATTTGGCCTGGAGCACACGGCGGCAGTGGTATTCCACCAGGTGTCGCACGCTGTCGTCCTGGACGGCGGCCGTCTTGATGGCCTCGATGGCGGCGGGCACGTCGGGGGGCAGGAGCAGAATGTCGTTGCCAGCCAGCAGTGCGGCGAGCTCACCCTGACCACCCTTGTAGGTGTTGGTGACGCCTTTCATGTCCAGTCCGTCGGTGACGACCAGCCCGTCGAAGCCCATCTCGCGGCGCAGCAGTCCGTCGACGATGGCGGGGCTGAGGGAGGAGGGGCGTTCCGGGTCGAGCGCGTTGACCTGCAGGTGGGCCACCATGATGCCGCCCACGCCGGCCTCTATCAGGCGGCGGAAGGGGTAGGTGTCGATGGTGTCGATGTAGGCGCGCGTGTGGTTTATCACCGGCAGCTCGAGGTGGCTGTCGGTCTCGGTGTCGCCGTGGCCGGGGAAGTGTTTGGCGGTGGCCAGCACGCCCTGGCTCTGCTGCCCGAGGGCGTACATGATGCCCAGCTGGGCCACCCGCTCGCGGTCCACGCCGAAGGAGCGCACGCCGATGACGGGATTTTTCGGGTTGGAGTTGATGTCCACCACGGGTGCGAAGTTGATGTGGATGCCCATCTCGCGGCACTGGCGGCCAATCTCCTCGCCCATGCGGTAGACGATGCTGTCGGCGTCGGGGCTGAGCCGTCCGAAGCGGTCGTTTTTGGGGAAGGAGTAGGTGTCTTTCAGGCGCATGCCGAGGCCCCACTCGCCGTCGATGCACACCAGCAGTGGCACGCGGGCGTCGCGCTGCAGACGGCGTGTCTGCTCCACCTGGCGCTCCGCCGTACCGACGAAGAAGCACACACCGCCGACACCGTAGCCGTTCATCTGGTCGGAGAAGTCGCGAGTCTTGCTGTCGTCCATGTTGAGCGGCACTCGCACCACCATCAGCTGTGCAATCTGCTGGTCGAGAGTGAGAGTGCGCATCACGGAGTCCACCCAGTTGGCTTCGGGGTTGCGGAAAGTGAGACCGCGCGAGCTGAAGTGCTGGGCCTGGGTCTCGCAGGCCGCGAGGAGCATGAATGCCGTCACGGCGGCAGCGACTGTCTTATTCATTGTCTAAGCAATTGGTCTATATGTTTTACCTGTCTTTGGCGAGGGTTGCCTTCGTAGTTGAGAATCACGTAGTCGGCGCGGCGCATCATCTCTTCGGCGGGCATCTGGTTGGCGATGCGTGCGCGGATGGCGTCGTCGTCGATACGGTCGCGCAGCCGGAGCCGCTCCATGCGCTCCTCGAGGTCGAGGTAGACGCATATCACGCGGTCCATCAGGCGGTCGAAGCCGTAGTCGAAGAGGATGGCACTTTCGAAGAGGACGTAGGGGGCTGCGGCGTGGAGACGGCAGAAGTCGTCGAAGTCCGCCATCACGCGAGGGTGCACGAGAGAGTTGAGTCCGTTGAGCAGGCAGCGGTCGGCGAAGACGCGAGCCGCTACGGCCCGCTTGTCGGCACTTCCGTCGGCGAGGAAGACGCCGTCGCCGAGCAGCCGGCGCAGGTCGTCGAGGAACTCGATGTCGTTGTAGTAGGCGGCCGCCACGATGTCGCTCACGAAGCAGGGCACGCCCAGCGCCCTGAACTCCATGGCCACGGTGCTCTTGCCGCATCCGATGCCTCCGGTTATGCCTACTTTCTTCATCTTATTTAATAATGACGCATTGCACCTCCTCGGGTTCGATGCATCGTGGGCGGATATAGTCCGGGAACTGCATCAGACGGGGGGTGATGTGTTTGTCGTGGACCAGGATGTCGGCGTAGTCGATGCCCACGCGGAAGTCCGGCGAACGGTGCAAGTCGCGTTGTGCAATCCAGACGCGCAGCGAGACCTCCTGCGGGTAGAGCTTCAGCTGGACAGAGGTGTCGGCGTTCAACACCTCGATGGGGACTTTGTACTCGTGTTCCACATAGGCTTCGACCGGCAGGTAGATGTCCACCTCGGCCTGCGAGGGGCGTATGTCGCCGACCTTGTCCCACACGGGTTCGAGGGCGAGGCGGTGGTGGCCGCTGGAGTGGATGTTGGCCAGGTGGGTCTCGGCCACGGGCAGGTGGTCGATCTTGTCCAGCGCCTCGCGCGGACCGTAGAGGGTGACCTCGGCCGGTTCCATGACCGGTTCGCCGTAGAGGCCGTACTGCTCGGCGAAGCTGAATTCCACCTTCTCGAGGGTGGGGCGGAAGGTGCGGCTTTCGCGCGGCGCCAGCACGAGGCGCAGCGAGTCGGCGCTTCCGACGGCCTGGGTGATGCCCACGCGGCTCCTCGTGAACGCCTGGCAGACCTGCTTCATGGCGAGGGCCCGGCGTGAGCCGTTGCCTTCGGGGGTCAGTGTCAGTTCGGCCTTGCGGTGTTTGAGGCTTTGGCCGATGGCCACGAAGCCCGAGGAGGTGACGCGCAGAGTGACGGCGGTGTCGGCGTAGACCACGGCATAGCGCACGCTGTCGTAGCCCGAGAACGTCACCTTGACGTCGACGGGATACTCAGTCGGTTCCGACATGGACACGCCAAGCCATACCAGTGCAGTAAGTCCCAGTATGACTAAGAATTGTCTCACTTCTTCTCCTCGTTCTTGGCTTCGGGGGCGGGCTGGATCATGGCCTTCTCGACGGTGAGGACCGTGCCGTTGGACACTTCGACCTCGACGGTGTGCTCGTCGACGGAGTGGACTTTGCCGTAGATGCCGCCGGAGAAGATGACGCGGTCGCCCTTCTTCAGGCCGCTGCGGAACTTCTGCTCCTCTTTCTCTTTCTTGCGTTGCGGACGCAGCATAAGGATCCACATGATGACCAGGATGGCGATCATCCATATCCACATCGAGCCTCCGCCCTGTCCCTGCTGCTGCAGGGTGATTATCAGACTGTTCATTTGTAAGGTTTAAGGTTTAAGGTTTAAGGTTTAAGGTTTAAGGTTTACGGTTTACGGTTTAGGGTTTAAGGTTTA
>CAMVAA010000089.1 GCA_947165345.1 uncultured Bacteroidales bacterium | reverse complement strand
AAGGCTGCAACTACTTCACCTTCAACATCCCGAACACCATCTGCAACGACTGCGGTCACATCGACAAGCGCTACCTCAAGGAGTGCCCCAAGTGCCACTCGCACAACGTCGACTACCTCACCCGCATCATAGGCTACCTGAAGCGCGTGTCCAACTTCTCGCAACCGCGCCAGGAAGAAGCCGCTCGTAGATACTACGCAACCATGTAAGCAACCATGCTGAAATACGTCGACACAGATATCGTTTTTCAGGAGATACCCGACGAGGTCACCCTGGCCGTCAACCTCTCGGGTTGCCCCTGCCGCTGTCCCGGTTGCCACTCCACCCACCTCTGGGCCGACATCGGCAGTCCGCTCACTCCCGACACTATCGACAGTCTGCTCGACCAATGCAACCACAACGTCAGCTGTGTCTCGCTCATGGGGGGCGACGCCGCTCCGGCCGAAGTCGATGCTCTCATCGGCTCCATACGGCGTCGCCACCCTCGCCTGCACACCGCCTGGTGGAGCGGCCGCTCCCTCCCTTCGCCTCTGGTCGACCTGCACAACCTCGACTATCTGAAACTCGGCCCCTACCTCGCGCATCTCGGCCCGCTCAAAAACCCCCGCTCCAACCAACACCTCTACCGTGTTGTGCATGGAGTACTTACAGACATCACACAACGTCTGCGGCATACCCAGGCATGAGGCCTTCTCCCTGTGCCACCGTCCCCACCCCACGGATTTTACTGCCATCTCGGCACAAAAAATTCGTTGTATAAGATAAATTTCATATATTTGCACTATGCTTCATAAATGAAGCACACGACAGAACAACCTGTCGCATAAGCGGTTGCCGTAACAGCAACCCTCAATGGACAGTAATACTAAAACAAAAAAACTTCTAATCATGGAAGAAAACGAAACGATGCAGACCCCTCAGAACGAGGAACTGCAGCAGACCACCCCCGAAGCCGTCGCCACTCCCGTGGCCGACACAACCGTCGAACCCACTGACAGCGAAGCTCCAGCCGTGGAGTCCCCCGCCACCGAGACGGCCATCGAAAACAGCGAGACTACGTCAGCCGAGCAGACCGAAGAGCACGAGCCCGAAGCCGACTACGAAGGTATGGACCGTGAGCAGCTGGTCACGGCATTCCAAGAGCTGATGGCCGAGGAAATCCAGAAAATCAAGAACCGCGTCGGCGCCATCCGTACCCGCTTCAACGAGCTGAACCGCGAGGTGCAGCGCGAGGCCTACGAGAAATTCCTCGCCGACGGAGGCAACAAGGACGAATACGAAGAGAAGAGCGACAGCGTGGCCGAGGCCTTCCATCGCCTATACGACCAGTACCGCACTCGCCGCCAACAATATATCGATGCCATCGAGGCTCAGAAAAAGAAGAACCTCGAGGCCAAGCAGGCCCTCATTGAAGAGCTGCGCACGCTCGTCGACGCCGAAGACGAACAGGTGCGCACTGCCCTGGACAAGTTCAACGCCATCCAGGAACGCTGGAAAACCATCGGCGATGTGCCGCGCGAGAAGATGAACGACCTGTGGCAGAACTACCACTTCCAGATAGAGCAGTTCTTCAACAAGCTGAAGATAAACCGCGAGCTCCGCGCCCTGGATCAGAAGCGCAATCTGGAGCAGAAAATACAGCTCTGCGAGCAAGCCGAGGAACTGGTGCTCGAACCCTCCATCACCAAAGCCTTCAAAGGTCTTCAGGACCTGCGTGCACGGTGGAAGGAAGCCGGTCCGGTGCCGGCCGAACAGAACGAGGAAATCTGGCAGCGCTTCCAAGCCGCCGCCAACCAAATCGACGAGCGCCGCCGCGAATTCTACGAGCAGCGCAAGGAAGAACTCGACAACAACCTCCTGGCCAAGCAGGCCCTCATAGACAAGGCCAGCGAGCTCACCGACCACACCCCGCAAAACATCAAGGAGTGGAACGACACGACGGCGGCCCTGGACGAGCTGCTGAAAGTGTGGAAGACCATTGGACCCGTGCCGCGCGACGTGAACGAGGAGATTTGGAACAAGTTCAAAGGCATGATCGACAAGCACTACGAAGAGAAGAAATCCTACTTCAGCTCGATACGCGACGAACAAAACACAAACTACCAGAAGAAAATAGAGCTGTGTCTTAAGGCCGAAGCCATCGCGAAACGCGAGGACTGGAAGAAAGCCACCGAGGAATTGTTGGCACTCCAGCAGGAATGGAAGCAGATCGGTGCCACTAACCGCAAAGTGAGCGAGAAGATTTGGCAGCGTTTCCGCGGCGCCTGCGACGAGTTCTTCGCTAAAAAAGGCGAGTTCTTCAAGGAGCGCCGTAGCTCGGAGCACGAGAACCTGGCCGCCAAAGAGGCCATCATCGCAGAACTCAAGGCTCATCAGTTCGGCACCGACCGCGAGGAGAACCTGGCCGCCATCAAGGACTACCAGCGCCGCTGGGCCGAGGTGGGCTTCGTCCCCATGGCTGACAAAGACCGTCTGCAGAAGGAATTCCGCAGCGTCATCGACGGCATCTTCGAGCAGCTGAAAATCAGCGCCCGCGAAGCCGAGGAGACAGCCTACCGCGAGCGGCTGCGCAACGCAGGTGCCGACGCAAAGAAGTTCGTGAGCAGCGAAAAGCAGGAACTGCAGGAAAGGATTGAGAAGCTGCGCAACGACCTCACGCTTTGGGAGAACAACCTGGGATTCCTGGCCTCGAGCAAGCAGGCCGACCTCCTGAAAGCCGAGTTCGAGAAGAAGATGCAGGGCGCTCGCCAGCAGATTGCCCTTATGCAGGCCAAACTGCGTATCCTCAACGAAGCCGAGAAGGCCGAAAAGAAAGAAGAGTCGACCAAAGAAGAGAAATGACAAGAGTACACATACGGGTCAGAAGTGCCGCAACGGTACTTCTGGCCCTTTTATTTGGGGGCTGCAGCCATGGCGAGGATATTCACTTCTCACGGCTGGAACAAGTGATTTTCAACACCCCGACCGCTGACCTGCGCGACAGCCTCGTGGCACGGGGCGACGAGTTCGCCACCCCGCTGCTTAACGTGAACCCCTACGACCCGCAGTATATGGAGTTGCTGGCCGACTTCGCAGCCGACACCTCGATGAGGCTCATCTACCATATCACCGACAGTCTCTACCACGACCTCTCGTGGCTCGAACGCGAACTGGGCCGTGCCCTGAGCCGCGCCGAAGGGATGCACTACGACCGGTTCTACACCCTCGTCACCGGCGACTTCGACGACTACAACCGCCGTATTTTCTGCTCCGACCACGAACTGGCCATCAGTCTGGACCACTACGCCGTGGGGGCGCTGAAAGCCGGTGTGCCGCAGTATATCGAGCAGCTTTCTCGGCGCCAGTATATGGCCGCCGACTGCATGGCCGCCATCGCACGGGCACACATCGCACTGCCCGACGGCGACATGACCCTGCTCGATTACGCCATCGCCGAAGGCAAGACCCTCTTCTTCCTCGAGCAGACCATGCCCCGCACCGACGACACCATCCTGCTGCGCTACACATCGCAGCAGCTGAAATGGATGCAGCGCAACACAGAGCAAGTGTGGAGCTGGCTCATCAAAAAACAGATGCTCTATTCCACCGACCTGCTCCAATTCCACAACATCATAGACGAAGCCCCCAAGACCAACGCCTTCGGCGAAGAGTCGGCTCCGCGCACCACCTCCTATATTGGATGGCAGATTGTACGCCAATACATGCGGCGCACCAAATGCACTATGAAAGAACTGTTCGAAAACACTGACAGCCGGCAAATACTTGTCCAGTCCGGCTGGCGTCCATAAAACCACCTATATGAATCGAAAAGGTCATTCCATATACACATATATACTACTGAAACTGCTGCTGGCGCTGGGTGTCCTGCTTGCCGTGCAGCTGGCCTTCTACCTCTGCAACACTCACATCTTCCACCTCAACGGCTTCGGCGAGGCAGCCTCAATCGTATGGGGCAACATCATCTTCGGCATGGCCACGGTGGGCACATTATTCGCCCCCTGGATTGTGGCAATGCTCTTGCCTCTGAAGGCCCGCTGGAGACGCTGGTATCGCATAATGGCCGAGGTGCTGTATATCCTCCCAATCCTGCTCATCCTCGTCCCGCGTGGCGCCAACATGGCCTACTACCAGTACACCTACCGCCTCCTCTCCGACGAGATTTTCTCCTACCTCGGCATCAGCGGCCAGATGGGGTCGCTCATCCCTCTCTTCGCCGTCGACTACTGGTTCGCTTGGGTCGTGCCGGTGTGCATCTTCATCGTCTTCGTGATAATAGACTGCCGCTTGCGGATCAACCCCAACGGCATACGCCGCTTCAACATACCCACCGGCCTTTTTGCCATGGGCGTGGGACTGCTGCTGACATGGTTCATGGTGCGCGGCGGCTTCGGCCATTTCCTGCGCCCTGCTGATGCAGTCCACTATGCGCAACCTAAAAACACCGCCCTCGTAAGCAACGACGCATACAACATCCTGCGCACCCTCTTCAGCCCTGACCTCGAGGAGGTAAGCTTCCTCCCCGCCGACGAGGCCGAAGCTCTCTTCCCGGCCATGACCTATGCCTCAGGCAGCAACGATAGCACTTTCGTTGGCCGCAACGTGGTACTCATCGTCGTGGAAAGCCTCGGTCAGGAGTTCATGGGCTGCTACAACACCCAGGCCGACGCCGAGACCCGCACCCCCTTCCTCGACTCGCTGGCGCGCCACTCCACTCTGTACGACGGCCGCTCCAACGGCAAGAAGAGCATCGAAGGCATCACGGCAATCAACACCGGCATCCCCAACCTGATGAGCATTCCGCTCACCAACTCGGCCTACAGCTCCGACGACTACACCGGTCTGCCAGGCGTACTGCGCCGCCACGGCTACGAGACAGCGTTCTTCCACGGTTCCTACAACGGCGAAATGGACTTCGACAAGACCTGTGCCAAGATAGGCTTCCAACACTACCTCGGCAAGAACGAATACGAGGCCGAGCCCGCCGCACGTCCCGACGACTACGACGGCGTGTGGGGCATCTTCGACGAGCCCTTCCTGCAATACATGGTACGCACCGTCAGCACCTACAGCCAGCCCTTCTTCGCTGAGGTATTCACCGTCACCTCCCACCATCCCTTCCCCATCCCCGACGAGCACCAGGGCGAGTTTGCCGAGGGGCGCCACCCGATACTAAAGTGCGTCGAATACACCGACTACTCGCTGCGTCGCTTCTTCGACGAAGCCCGCCGGCAGCCGTGGTATCAGAACACCCTCTTCATCATCACCGGCGACCACAGCGGCCATGGCCTCACTCCGGAATATAACGACTACGACGGCTGGTATCGCATCCCGATGATGGTCTTCGACCCGCAGCGTCCCGAAGGGCGCCGCTTCAGCCGCATCGTGCAGCAGACCGACCTCTACCCCACCCTCGTCGACTGGCTGGGCTGCAACGAAGACCTCGTGGGCTTCGGCAACCGCGTGAGCCGCGACAGCGACGGACCCGGCTGGCAGGTATACTACGGCAACGGCTACCACGTCCTGGTGACCAACAACGCCGACACCCCCTCTCAGCACGACATCACCGTCATCATGGGCGACTACGCCTCGGGCTCCGAACAGAACATCCGCTTCCTGCGTGCACTCATTCAACAGTATAACAACCGACTCATAAACAACAAACTCACACTGCAATGAAAAACAAGACTCTTATCATCGTCAACCCTATCTCTGGCGTTGGCCGGCAGAAGAAAATAGAGCAGCTGCTCAAACAGAACCTCAACCAGGACCTCTTTGACTACGAAGTCCGTTACACCGAACACATACACCACGGCACCACGATTGCCCGCGACGCCGCCGACCGAGGCTACGACTGCGTGGTGGCCGTAGGCGGCGACGGCTCGGTCAACGACGTGGTCCAAGGCCTCAAAGGGTCGGACACCCGCCTCGGCATCATACCCTGCGGCTCGGGCAACGGCCTGGCTCGCACCCTCAAACTCCCGCTCCAGCCCTGGCTGGCCATCCGCGTCCTCAACCAGCAGCACGAGCAGACCATCGACAGCATCGTCGTCAACGACCGCTGGGTCGTGGTCAACGCCGCCGGCTGCGGCTACGACGCCTACATCGCACGCCTCATGCACGCCGCCAAGACCCGCGGCTTCTCGGCCTACACCAACCTCGTCCTGCGCGAATACTCTCGCTACAAGAACTCCGACTACCACCTCATCGTCGACGGCCACGAATACTACCGTAACGCCTGGTTCATCGCCGTGGCCAACAGCCGCCAGTTCGGCTACAACCTGGCCGTGGCCCCCAAAGCCAAACTCGACGACGGCCTGATGGACATCAGCATCATCGACAAGGTCCCCATCGACCACCTGCCCATCACCGCCCCGCTGGCCTTCACCAACCACCTCGACCTCTCGCAGCACGTCGAGATGTTCCGCACACGCGACCTCGTCATCGAGGGCAACCGCGACCGCTGGGTCAACCTCGACGGCGAAGGCGAGAACATCGGCACCACTGTCCACTTCGTCGTCCACCCGCACTCGGTGAAGATATACTCCCGCGACCTGAAATACCCGCTGCGCGAGATTGCACCCAAACTTGGAAACATCATCGTAGACCCGCGCCAGCTATGAGCAAGAAACACGCCGTCGGGGTTGTCTACTCCACCAACCCCGACTTCCAGTACCAGTACGACGACACCCCCGAACCCGAGACGCTGCCCTTCTCGCAGCAGAAACTGCGTGTGCGCCTCGAACGCAACCACCGCGGCGGCAAGACCGTCACCATCGTCTCGGGCTTCGTGGGCTCCGACGCCGACCTGCAGGACCTCGGCCGTCTGCTCAAGACACGATGCGGCGTGGGCGGCTCGGCCAAGGACGGCGAGATCCTCGTCCAGGGCGACCACGTGGAACGCATCCGCACCATCCTGAAAGAGATGGGAGCCAAATAAAATTTGTCCCCACCCCCCCCCCCCCCCCCCCCCCCCCCCCCCCCCCCTCCCCCCCCCCCACCC
>CAMVAA010000088.1 GCA_947165345.1 uncultured Bacteroidales bacterium | reverse complement strand
ACAAGGACGAAATCGTCAACGTCAAGAACGGCTATGCCAACAACTATCTTCTTCCGAAAGGCTTGGCTATCATCGCCACGCCCGTCAACAAGAAGATCCACGCCGAAAACCTGCGCCAGCGTGCCCATAAGGAAGAGGCTCTGCGTAAAAACGCTGAGACCCAGCAGGCTGCTCTCAACGGCAAGACCGTGAAAATCATCGCCAAGGTCGGCGAGAACGGCCAGCTCTTCGGCGGCATCAACAACATCATGGTTGCCGAGGCTCTCAAAGAGCAGCACAACTACGATGTCGACCGCAAGCAGATCGTTGTCGAGGCCATCAAGACCGTCGGCACCTACACCGCCAAGGTGAATGTGTACCGCGACATCAAGGCCGAAGTCAATATCGAGGTCGTCGCCGAATAAAAACGGCGCCCTCTCTATGCCAACTGACCGCGACACTCATGTGCCGCGGTCTTTTTTTGCAAGAATCAGTCGCCTCGGAGTACCTATTATTCGGTATAGTGAAAAAAAGTCGGCGGGTGTGAAAAAAAATCGTATCTTTGCACCGCGAAAAAAACGGAAAATAATAACACACACAATAGTATGAGAAAGATAATCTGCCTTTTAGTGGTCTCTCTGATGACACTCTCGTCCCTTAATGTGTCCGCACGCAATGTGCCGGTCGACGAGGCCAAAGCCGCCGCCGCCTTCTACATGAAGCTCAACTGCGGCAGCCACGGTCTCACAGCCGACGACATGGTCCTCGTACACCAAATCGACAACGAGCTCCTCGGAGTCCCCGCCGTCTACTTCTTCAACGCCGGCCGCTCCGGTTGGATCATCATGGGCGCCAACACCGCCGCCAACGCCGTGCTCGCCTTCTCCGAGTGCGGAAGCATTGTGGTCGAGGACATGCCCGAACCTATGCTCCTCCTCCTCGACGACCACGCCACCATCATCAAGGCCGTCCAAGAGGCCGAAAAGGGAACCAAGTTCGGCGAGACAGAAGAGTGGAGCGACCTGCTCAGCCGCCGCGTAACCCACAACACCAAGGACAACAACCACATCCTGATGGCTGAAGAGTGGGACCAGAACGGCGACAACGACGGCTTCGCCAACGGCACCACCTACGATATGATGACCCCCGTCATCGACGGTGTCCATGCCCCTGTGGGATGCGTCGCCACCGCCCTCGCACAGCTCTGCCACTACTACCGCTACCCCGCACAGCCGCGCGGCAAAGTGAAATACACCTCCGAAACCAAGCAAATAGCTTTCGATTTGAGCCTCGACACGGTCTTCTTCGACTACTCCAAGATGCCGGACAAGATTATCTCCGCCACCCCCGAAGAGGAGCGCCGCGAGGTCTCTGAACTCGGCTACATGATCGGCGTGGCTATGTCGATGGACTACCGCGCCGACCTCAGTGGCGCCTCCTCCCTCAAGGTCGCCAACACCATGGTCTCCAAGTTCAAATACGCCCGTGGCAAGGTGACACACCGCAGAAGCTCCTTCACCGGCTCGGCGGCCGACATGATCAACTACTCGCCCTACAACCAGGCTGTCGACGACTCCACATTCCTCAGCCGTCTGCGCAACGACCTCCTGAATAACCGCGTCGTCTATATGGACGGCTCCTCGTCGAGCGGCGGTGCCCACGCCGGCGGCCATGCCTGGCTCTGCTGCGGCTACCGCGACACCAACGAAAACATGTACTACATGAACTGGGGCTGGGGCGGCCACTACAACGCCTGGTTCAACCTCAAAACCAACAACCTCTTCATCCAGTATGTGAGATATAACTTCAAACTCGGTCAGGGTATCATCACTGGCATCGTGCCTCCCGCCGACTCTACCGCTATCGACATCTATGCCGGCATCGAGCGCGCCGAGGACAAGACGGTTCTCAACCCCGCCTATCCCAACCCGGCTGTCAGCAGCGTGCGTCTGCCCTACAGCATCACATCCGACGCCGAAATGGTGCTCTATAGCATGGACGGCCGCGTGGTCGACAACATCCGCCTGCATGCCGGCGAGGGCTATGTCGACGTCCGCGTCTCCGACTTCCCCAAGGGCATGTACGTCTACCGTGTGAACGGCGCCACAGGACGGTTCGTCGTCCAATGACGTCCTGAACTGTAAACTTGTAAGGGGCCTCCCATCCGGGAGGCCCCTTACCGTTTTCGTGTATACTGCCCCCCCCCGCCTTCCTATTTGAAGTTCACGGGCAGGGTGATGACGAAGGTGGTGCCTTGGCCGGGTTCGCTCTCTACGGCAATGTGGCCGTGGTGCAGCCGCACCACCTGGGCTACATAGTTCAACCCTATACCGAAGCCTTTCACGTTGTGTATGTTGCCCGTCGGGACACGGTAGAATTTCTCGAAGATATGGCGCTGGTCGGCCTTGGAGATGCCGATGCCGCGGTCCTGTACGCGCAACACTACGTTCTTGCCGCTGAAGCTGGTGCTCAGCGTGATGTGCGGCGCGTCGGTCGAGTATTTGATGCCGTTGTCAACGAGGTTGTACACGAGGTTGGTCAGGTGAAGCTCGTCGGCCTCGATGGTGGGATCGCAGCTGGTGTCCAAGTTGGTCTCGAGGGTCCCGCCTCGGTTGGCGAGCGTCAGGTCGAAGCTGTGCCCAGCCTTCTCCACTATGTCGTTTATGTCGACGGGCCTGGGGTTGATGCGGAAGTTCTTGTTCGACATCTTGGCGCTCTGCAGGATGGTCTCTACGAGCATACGCATGCGCTGGTTCTCGTCGGCTATGATTTCGAGGAAGTTGCGGCGCGAGGCGACATCCTGCGAGATACTCTCGTCGCGCAGCATCTCGCAGGCCAGGGCTATGGTGGAGATGGGGGTCTTGATTTCGTGGGTCATGTTGTTTATGAACTCTATCTTCATCTGGTCCAGCCTGCGCTGCACGGCCATCGTGCGGAGCGAGATGACGAACATCACCACTATGACAAAGACCAGGAAGAGGCTCATATAGGCGTATATGTTGGTGTTGCGTTGCAGGAAGAGGGACGTCGTGGGGAAGGAGAGGATGATGAAATACTGGTTGGCGGAGACCACGCCGATGGGGTGGAAACTGTAGCGGTAAGGCGAGGTCTCGAGGTCGTCCTCGTGGCTGGGGTCCGAGCTGTAGAGGAAGGAACCCTGCGAGCCGTCGTAGAGGCCCACCACAGGGTGCAGGTCGATGCCGTTGAAGACAAGCTCATCGTATACCAGCGAGTCCAATTCCTGGTAGTTGAAGGCCGTCGCAGGGTGCGACGCCGTCTGGAATACCTCGCCGTTTATCTGTTTCAGCACGGCGTCCATGGCGTTGTTCACACCCACGTTGAACATGTTGTCGCTTATGGAGAAGGTGCGGCGCATCTGGAACAGCTGTGTGGCTACCAAACTCACCGCCGCCAGCGCGAAAACCGAAATCATGAATATTCTAAACCACCGTTTCATAGCATTGTCGTCTTTCTGTAAACGCTTATTGTAACGTCCGTTATGGAGAATTATTATGCCGTTTGGCCGTAATCCCGGAAAAAATCGTATCTTTGCACCCCGAAAAACATTATCAGATATGAAGATAGGAGTTATTATAGCAATGGACATCGAGTATCGCCAGATGCGTGACGCTCTTGGCGGCGACATCGGCCGGATGGGCAACAACGAAATCGTGCTCTGGCAGTGCGGCATCGGCAAGGTTAACGCTGCCGTGGGCACAATGCGCCTCATTCATGAGCATCACCCCGATGCCATCATCAGCACCGGCCTCGCCGGCGGTATCGACCCGCAGATGCGCATCATGGACATCCTGGCTGCCACGCAGACTGTCTACCACGATGTGGACTGCGGCGGCATCGTCTCCGGCGGTGTGTGCCCCATTGGCCAGGTTCAGGGATTGCCTGCGCGCTACGACGCCGACCAGCACCTCCTCGACCACGCCCTCGCCGTGCCACGCTCAGCCGACGAACGGCTGATAACGGGCCTTATCTGCACTGGCGACCAGTTTATTACCGACCGCGAGCGCCAGAATACCATCAAGCGCAACTTCGTCGACGGTCTGGCGTGTGACATGGAGAGCGCTGCTATCGCACAGACATGCTACCTGCAGAATGTGCCGTTCCTAAGCCTGCGCGTAATCAGCGACACCCCGGGCCGCACCTCCGACCACCAGATGCAGTGGCAAGGCTTCCTTGCCTCCATGTGCGACGAGTCCTTCCGCTTCGTCAAACGCTACCTCGAAACCCTCTAACCCCTAAACCTTAAACCTTAAACCCTAAACCTTAACCCATAACCCATAACCCTTAAACCTTAAACCATAAACCCTAAACCCTAAACCTTAAACCTTACCTCCCCCATGGAAGTAATACAGAGTTTTACCATCGACCATACCCATCTCAAGCCAGGCATCTATGTCTCGCGCATAGACCGTGGTTTCACCACCTTCGACCTCCGTATCACCGAGCCCAACCGTGAGCCTGCCGTGGCCCCGGCGGCCATGCACAGCCTGGAGCACCTGATGGCCACATGGTTCCGCAACTCGGAGGCCAAGGACGACGTTGTCTATGTAGGCCCTATGGGTTGTATGACAGGTATGTATGTCATAATGACGGGTAGCTATACCGTCCAGGACATGCGTCGCTTGACCATCGAATGTCTCGAGTGGATCCTCACCCAGACCGAGGTGCCGGCCACCACGCCCGAAACCTGTGGCAACTGCCTGCTCCACGACCTGCCTATGTGTCACTGGGAAAGCCGACGCTACCTTGACCGTCTGCGCAACGACTTCCACTGTGAGTACACCAAGCTCCAAGTGACCCTCGACGACGGCAAGGTCTTCGCCGACGCCTGAGTCGGACTGGACATAAAAAAAACAACCGGCGGGGAGGCAAAGCCTCCCCGCCGGTTTATTGTATGTATATCGCTTGTTTTTAGGTTAATATTTGGGTTAGTTAGATGCTTCTGTGTAAAATAAATGGTAAGAGACCCCCATAGACGATGGGGATCTGCTTACCTATCAAAACCATGAAAACTTTCCTCTTCAATAATTGCAAATTCTATCTTTACAAATTGACGATGCAAAAGTACGACTTTTTCCGAAACTGGCACCCCCGAAAGGGCCGAAACGTCCAAATCGCCGTCCGAAACGGTCTATTTAGAAGTACAAGTCGCGCTCGCCTTCGCCTATCTTGCACAGGTTGCCTTCCACACGGCGCTTCAGCTCCTCTTTCGGGAAGGTCTGGGTGAGCTCTTTCAGCAGACGCAGTCCCTTCTCCTTGGTGGCCGGCGAGGCGTAGTCCTCAAGGTATTCGCGGAAGGTGAACATGGCGTTGGGCTTGCAGTACTCCTTGATAAGGCCCGGCTTGGCGAGGTCCATGAAGTCGGCTCCCACACGCCCTTTACGGTAGCAGCCGGTGCAGAACGAGGGGATATACCCTCCGTCGATCATCATGGAGATGACCTCGTCGAGCGAACGGTGGTCGCCGAGGGTGAACTGTGCGCCGGTGTCGCCGGTCTTTTCGTACGGCTTGGCCTCGCTGCTGTTGTTGTCCTCGTCATAACCGCCGGGGTTGGTCTCCGATGCGGCGCTGATCTGGCTGGCACCGTAGCGCACCAGCTGGTCGCGCAGCTCGGGCCGCTCGCGCGTCGAAATAATGATGCCGGTGTAGGGCATGGCGATGCGGATGATGGCCACAATCTTCATGAAGTCCTTGTCCGACACGGGGTGTGGTATGTTCTCGGGCAGCGAGAAGGGGGTCCCCTCGGCGGGCTCTATACGCGGGAAGCTCACCGTGTGGGGGCCGCAGCCGTAGTCCTCTTCCAGGTGGCGGGCATGCTCCATGATAGCCAGTATCTCGAAACGGTAGTCCACCAGTCCGAACAGGGCGCCGATGCCCACGTCGTTGATGCCGCCTTCCATGGCGCGGTCCATGCAGGTGAGGCGGTAGAGGTAGTCGGCCTTGGGAGTGCCGGCAGGGTGGAACTTGGCGTACTCCACCGGGTCGTAGGTCTCCTGGAAGCACACGTAAGTGCCTATCTTCTCGGCCTTCAGCTTGGCGTAGTCCTCCACGCTCATCGGCGCCAGCTCCACGTTGATGCGGCGTATGGTGCTGCCCTTCTCGTCCTTGGCAGCATAGGTGCGGCGTATGGCCTCCACCATATAGTTGGCGTCGTTGCGCGGACTCTCGCCACAGATGAGCAGGGCCCTCTTGTGACCCATACGCAGCAGGTGCAGCGTCTCAGTCTCTATCTCGTCGAGGGTCAATACCTTGCGCTTCAGCGTCTTGTTGTCCTTGCGGAAACCGCAGTACACGCAGTTGTTCACGCAGGCGTTGCCCGTATAGATGGGGGCGAAAAGCACCAGGCGGCGCCCGTAGATCTCATTCTTGGCATACTCGGCGGTGTCCAGTATCTTCGCTATACCGGCCTCGTCCTCAACGCTGAGCAGCTTCGCCACGTCCTCGAGGTTCAGCCCCTTCAGCTTCCGGGCCTTGTTCAGGATGTCGTCCAGCTGGCTCGCAGTGGGCGCATTGTTATCCAGCATCCCGTACAGCTTGTCGCGGTCTATAAAATTCTGGTTTCTCATCTCTTGCTTGTTTTATGGATTAATAATTATTGTTTCCGATAAAATGTCTGCCCGCCCGCTGAGGCTGGCGCCTGTCGGCCTGGCTGCCGTGGCGTCGCGCCCGGTTGGGCTTCCACCGTCAGGCCGCCAGCACGGCCTTGCAACTCACCCCCTCCAAACGTCCCACGGTGCCCGTCAGGGCGTTCACCTCGTTGACGGTCCCTTCCACAATGAGCGCTATCACTGCCACCTCGCGGTCGTGGAAGGGTAGCCCTTGGCGGCAAAGAATAATTTGAGCGTGTTCCGACAGGATACGGTTGATGTCGGCAGACCGCATGCGGTCCTTTATGAGTATCGTTATTGTTCCTATTCTCTTCTCCATCAGGTATTAGGCTTTTGGATTAGACTTCTCTTCGACGCGGCAAATATAGCAAAAAAAAACAACCTGCAAGAAAAAAATATCGAAATCCCCTCCCCCCCCCCTCCCCCCCCCCCGCCCCCCCCCCCTCCCCCCCCCCCGCACCCCCCCCCC
>CAMVAA010000087.1 GCA_947165345.1 uncultured Bacteroidales bacterium | reverse complement strand
GTCGGCGACGACCTCTTCGTCACCAACGTCGACCGCCTCCGCATGGGCCTCGAGAAGAAAGTTGCCAACTCCATCCTCATCAAGCTCAACCAGATCGGCACCCTCACCGAGACCATCGAGGCCGTCAACCTCGCCATGCGCAACAACATGACCGCCATCATCAGCCACCGCTCCGGCGAAACCGAGGACACCACCATCGCCGACCTCGTCGTCGCCATGAACGCCGGCCTCATCAAGACAGGCTCTGCCTCCCGCACCGACCGCATCTGCAAGTACAACCAGCTAATGCGCATCGAGGAAGGCCTCGGCGACCAAGCCTACTACCTCGGCAAGGACTTCAAATTCCTGAAGAAATAAGGCCAAAGGTGTTCGACGACACCTACCGCACAATCGAAGCCCCCTCGCAGGGGCTCTACAAGGAGAAGGGGAGCAAGTTTTTCTCCTTCGCCTTTCCTGTGCATAGCCTCGACGAGGTCAAGGCACACCTCGACAGGCTCCGTAAAGAGTATTTCGACGCCCGCCACCACTGCTACGCCTACATCATCGGACCGCGCAAGGACGCCTGGCGCGCCAACGACGACGGCGAACCCAGCGGCACCGGCGGGCGTCCCATACACGGTCAGCTACTCAGCGCCGACCTCACCGACACCCTCATCGTCGTCGTTCGCTACTTCGGCGGCATCCTCCTCGGCGCCTCCGGCCTCGCCAACGCCTACAAGACGGCCGCACGCGACGCCATCGACCACGCCTCCATCGTCGAGCGAACCATCGACATCCGCTACCGACTCGCCTTCGAATACCCAGCCCTCAACGACGTCATGCGCATCCTGAAAGACTACGACCTCAAACCCCTCGACCAGCACTTCGACATGCAGTGCTCCCTCGACGTCGAGGTCCGTCAGTCCCTCAGCGTCCGCTTCTACGACGCCGTCGCCGACCTCCGCACCGTGAAAATCGACTGCCTCAATGGGTAAACGCAAGAATCCTCATCAATGACTGTCTGCATTGTTCCTGACAAGCCTCGGAGAGCCCTAACCTCAACATCCAACGTTACTCAAAAAAAGCCTCGGAGAGGCTTAATTTCAATAACCCCAGACTGCGAAAATCGGAGATTTTCTTGTCTGGGGTATAAAACCCACCTCTAAACAGCGTCTCGGAGAGACGCGACTTTGTTTCTGCCCTATGCAGCCAATTTCAATTTTCACTTTTCACTTTTCAATTTATTTACTATCTTTGCATCTGAATACAAACCATAGGAGATGACGTTACTCATTGTCTTTCTGCTCGGTGCGATGTCGGTGTCGTTCCTCTGTTCAGTATTGGAGTCGGTACTGATGTCCACACCCTTGTCGTTTATCACCATGCGTGAGGACGAAGGCTACAAGGGCGCTGTGCTCTTCAAACGCTACAAACAGGACAACGCACGCGCCATCGCCGCCATCCTCTCGCTGAACACCATCGCCAACACCATCGGCGCCGCCGGCGTCGGCCGGCAGGCCACTCTAGTCTTCGGCAGCGAATGGTTCGGCTTGGTATCGGCTGTCACCACCATCCTCATCCTCGTCTTCAGCGAGATCATCCCCAAGACCATCGGCACCACTCAGTGGCGGCGCCTCATGGGCTTCACCGCCTACACCATCCGCATCCTCATCGTGGTCCTCTACCCCGTCGTGATGCTCGTCGAGTGGTTCACCAAGCTCATCTCACGCAAGGACGACGAAGAGACAGCCGTCAGCCGCGAGGAGGTCGCCGCCATGGCCGACATGGGCGAGGACGAAGGTGTCATCGACGAGGACGAGAACAAAATCATTCAGAACATCATCAAGCTCGGCGACGTCAAGGCCTACGACGTGATGACCCCTCGCGTCGTCGCCGCCACCGCCCCAGAGAGCATGACCCTCCGCGATTTCTACCGCGAAAAGGAATACACCCACTTCTCTCGCATCCCCGTCTACGCCGAAGAGGAGGACTTCATCACCGGCTACGTGCTGCGTAGCGAGGCCCTCGAGGAACTGGCCGAAGACCACTTCTCCAAGACCCTCGGCGACATCAAGCGCACCATCCCCCTCTACAACGAGGAGATGTCCGTGTCCGACATCTGGGACTCGCTCCTCAAACACAAAGAGCAGATTGCCGGCATCATCGACGAGTTCGGCTCCTTCCAGGGCATCATCACCCTCGAGGACATCATCGAGACCATCTTCGGCCTCGAAATCATCGACGAGAGCGACGAAGTGGCCGACATGCAGCAGTACGCACGCGAGCGCTGGCAGAAACGCCAGAGCCGCTTCAAAGAAATCAAACTCCCCGAGTGAACAAAGACCGCATCGAAGGGCTCGTCATCCGCACTACCGGCAGCTGGTACCGCGTGCTGGTGGACTCCGCCAGTCTGTTCGACTGCCGCCTCCGCGGCAACTACCGCCTCCGCGGCAACAAGCAGACCAACCCCGTCGCCGTCGGCGACCGCGTGCTCTTCGACCTCCAGGACGACGGAACGGGCGTCATCGCCGATGTCCTCGACCGACGCAACTACATCGTCCGGCGCGCCACCAAGCTCTCCAAGCAGACCCACGTCATCGCGGCCAATATCGACCTGCTCTGCGTCGTGGCCACCCTCGGCCTCCCTCGCACCTCCACCGGCTTCATCGACCGCCTCCTCGTCACCGCCGAGGCCTACCGCATCCCCGCCTGCGTGGTCTTCAACAAGTGCGACCTCCTCGTCGACGACGAACTCCGCGCCGCCCAGGACGAAGTGGCCGCCATCTACCGCAGCGCCGGCTACCCCGTCCTCGAGGTGTCGGCTCTCTCCGGCACCGGGCTCGACAGCCTGAAAGAGGCCATCGCCGGCAAGACGGTCCTCTTCTCCGGCCACAGCGGCGTCGGCAAGAGCGCCCTCCTCAACGCCATCAGCCCCGGCCTCGGCCTCAAAGTGGGCCACATCTCCGACTGGAGCCTCAAAGGGAAGCACACCACCACATTCGCCGAGATATTCCCTTTCGCCGACGGCTACCTCATCGACACCCCGGGCATCAAGGAGTTCGGCATGGTGGACTTCACACCCCAGGAGCTCTCACATTTCTTCCCCGAAATGCGACGCGTGCTCCACGACTGCCGCTTCGCCAACTGCACCCACCGCCACGAACCTCAGTGCGCAGTGAAAAAGGCCGTCGACGACGGCCTCATAAGCAGCGAACGCTACAGCAATTATATCAGCATTCTCGAAGGGATAGAGGCCGACGCCTAACGCCAGCGCAGGGTCTCTATCAGATGGTCCATATCGGTCTGGATATATTCCAGCACCGGCGCCAGCGAGTCGTTGTTGGGCACCTTGTTTAGGTACAGCGCCCCCCTCAGGAAGTGGTTCACGCTGTCCGTGACCCAGAACTGGTAGGTCGACGCCACTCGGCTTCCGCGCAGCCGGTAGGTGGTGCCGTAGACCTTCGCCACCGGGTCGTTGTACTGCTGCTCCTCAATGCCGGAAGTGAGCTTGTAGTGCTTCTCCAACAGTCGCGACGAGGTGTCCGTCTGCCCCCTCAGGTCCTCTCTCCCGTGCAGGCGCTTGTATGTGAGGAACACCACCCCGTCCCACTCCGGATACAACAGGTCCACCCACACCTCACCCTTGGGCGCGTCCTTCTCTGCCCATTCGATGCACTTGTTGGCCTCGAAGATGAAGGGGAAGGTCTTGGTGTAGCCTGTGAGGGCGATGGAGGTGTCGCCATTGGGCCAAACCGTCGTGTCGCCAGGATTGGTGCGCATGGTGTCAAGCAGGAAGTACTCGTGCTCCGGCAGGTCGATGCGCATAAAAGCCTTGGGCTTCGGCGTGATGTCGCCTCCACCGCAGCCCGCCAGCAGTGTGGCAAGCCCTACAACCAATAGTATATTCTTAATATCCATATATTTCCAACTTTCAACTCTCAACTTTCAATTTTCTTCGTACCTTTGCACCGTGAATCGCATCAGCCATTTCCTCCGTGCGAAGACGCAGTACAACCTGCATTCTCCCTTCGTCTACCGCCTCTACACCGAGGTGCTCTTCTCGCATTGCCCCGGCCGCGGCCGTTCCTTCGAAGATGTCGTCTGGCGCCTCGAGCAGTACTACGGTCTCCCCCACTCTCACCTTTCACCTTTCACCTCTCACCTTTCACCTCTCACCTCTCACCTCTCCACTCCCGACGGCGTCATCCTCGTCGTCGACCGCCCACACCGCCATGAGGCCGAGTGGGCAGCCCTTGTGGCCGACAATGCGTGGCAGGTCACCGTCGACCTCTTCTCTTGCGGTCTCGCCATCGCCAGCCCGCGCCTCAGCAAGCAGCACTTCCTGCTCCGTTAGCGCATCTGGCGTCCGTCGAGCATCGGCACGAAGCTGTAGGTGCCGAACTTCTCCACTTTCCATTGTTCCCTCTGCTCACCCTCCTTGGTGATGCGCAGCATCTCCTGCTCGCCCTCGCCCAGCGGTATCACCATGATGCCGCCCGTCTTGAGCTGCGCCATCAGGGTCTCCGGCACCTCGGGGGCGCCACAGGTGACTATGATCCGGTCATAGCTGCCCGTGAGGCCCTGGTACCCGTCGCCCAGAAAACACTGCGCCCTGAAACCCTGCTCTCGCAGCAGGCGCGACGTCTTGTCGAAGAGTCCCTTCTGCCGCTCCACAGTGAACACCCTCGCCCCCATACGGCACAGCACCGCGGTCTGGTAGCCGCTGCCGGTGCCTATCTCGAGCACCTTCATGGTGGGTCTCACACAGAGCAGCTGGCTCTGCATGGCCACCGTCGAGGGATGCGAGATAGTCTGCTCGCACCCTATCGGCAGCGCCCGGTCGTCGTAGGCGACACTGTCCAGCGCGCTGTCCAGAAACCAGTGGCGCGGCACCTCGTTCATGGCACTTAGCACAGCCTCGTCGCTGATGCCCTTGGCCCGCAAAGCCTCCACCATCTGCTGCCGCAGCCCTTTGTGTTTATATGTATCTTGCCTTGTCATTAGTCCTTAACTCCCGCACTACTCCTCCCCCTGGAACGCCTGTGCGCGCAGGGTGATCGTGGTGTTCTGCGGCGTCACCATGACGGCCGGCATGCCCTCCTCGGTGATGTGACCTATGATGTGCACGTCCTTCATGTCCTTCACCTTCTCGTAGTCCTTCTGCGATATGCTGAAGAGCAGCTCGTAGTCCTCGCCCCCGTTCAGGGCGCAGCTCACGGGCAGCATGTTCTTGCTCATCTCGGAGCACACCCGCGACGTCTGGTAGTCGATGGGCAGGTGCTCCTCGTATATCTCGCATCCGCAGTGCGAGGCGCGGCAGATGTGGAGCACACTGTCGGCCAAGCCCTTGCTGATGTCCGTCATCGCCGTCGGCACCACCCCCTGCTCGCGGAGGGCCTTCACCACGTCGAGGCGCGGCTCGGGCTTGAGGAAACGTTCCAGCACGTAGTCGTAACCGGCCAGGTCGGGCTGGAAGTTGGGGTCGGCCTGGTAGGTCACCTTCTCGCGCTCCAGGATGAGGAGGCCGGCATAGGCCGACCCCAGGTCGCCGGTGCAGCACACCAGGTCGTGCAGCTTGGCACCGCGACGGTAGGTGATGCAGCCTTCCGCCACCTCGCCGATGGCGGTGACGGTGAGCACCATACCCGCTCGCGAAGTGCCAGTCTCGCCACCCACCAGGTCCACTCCGTAGCGCTCACAGCACAGCCGCAGACCGGCGTATAGCTCGTCTAACGCCTCCACCGAGTAGCGGTTGCTCACGGCCACGCTCACCAGCACCTGCCGCGGCGTGCCGTTCATGGCGGCTATATTGCTCAGCGCCACCGCCACAGCCTTGTAGCCGAGGTGCTTCAGCGGCGTGTACATCATGTCGAAGTTCACCCCCTCCACGAGGGTCTGCATCGTGACCACGCTGTTGCCAATCACGGCGCAGTCGTCGCCGATGCCCTGTCGCGTCGTGGCGTTGCGGCTCTCCATGTCCGCCGTGAGACGCTCAATGAGCGCCACCTTGCCCATGTGGCTAATCTCCGTGCGCCCTTCCTGATATTCCAATTGTTCCATATTATCGTAAGCTAAGATAGTGCATAAGTATCCCCGCCGCCACCGCGGCATTGAGGCTCTCGGCAGTACCGCCGATGTTCGGTATCAGCACGGGATGCGTCACCTGTGCCATGGCCTCCGCCGAAATCCCACGCCCTTCGTTCCCTATCAGGAGCACACACGCCCCCTCCGGAAGCCGCGCCTCGCCGAGGGGTTGCCCCTGGAGCGATGCACCTATGACCGGCATACCGCACCCCTCCAGCCACTGCGGCAGGTCCACATAGTCCACCCGCGTGCGGAATATCGCACCCATCGACGCCTGCACCACCTTGGCATTGTAGCAACTCACCGTGTCACGGCTGCAGACCACACGCCGTATGCCGAACCAGTCCGCCGTACGCAGCATAGTCCCCATATTCCCCGGGTCCTGCACCCTGTCCAAGGCAAGGACAGGCGCCTCTCTCACATCCTCCCCCACACACCCGTCGCCCTCATCACCCTCTTTCCTCTCCACCAGCATCCAGACCCTGTTGGGACTCTGCATCCCCGACAGCCGCTCCAGCTCACCCTGACTCACCTCGTACCACTCCCCGCTCTCCTCTCTCCACGCTCCTCGCTCCTCACCCCACTCCCCCGTGGCGCACACCACGCGGATGCGGAACCCCGACCGCAGCGCCTCCGCGCACAGCCTGGGCCCCTCCACCACGAACACACCCTCCTCGTCACAGCGTTTCTGCTGCCGGTAGGCTGCCAGTTCCTTCAGTTTGTTCTTCGAAATCATTATCTCATAGAAACGCCGTTTCGCCCAAAGTATTGCACCGCCGCCCTAAAAAAAAGCCCCCTCCCATGCATCCCCCCGCCCACCTCCACCTCCCCTCTGTCCCCACCCGTCCCCATACCCCTCCTCCACCCCCCACCCTCTCTACCCCCTCTCTGGGTCCTCTCTACCCCCTCTCTGGGTCCCCTCTACCCCCTCTCTGGGTCCTCTCTACCCCCTCTCTGGGTCCTCTCTACCCCCTCTCTGGGTCCCCTCTACCCCCTCTCTGGGTCCCCTCTACCC
>CAMVAA010000086.1 GCA_947165345.1 uncultured Bacteroidales bacterium | reverse complement strand
TGGGTCCTCTCTGGGTCCTCTCTGGGTCCTCTCTGGGTCCTCTCTACCCCCTCTCACCCCTCTACACACCAAACTACCACCCCCAATAATTCCAACTTTCAACTAATATCCCCCCGCCATCGTCACCAATCAGCGCTCTGCTCGCGCCGATGGCATCACCCGATGGCACCTCAACTCCAGATACTGAGTTTCGAAAGGAACGAAATATTCTCCTTGACCGTCGACTCAATCAGATAGTCGAAGTCGCGGTCGGCACTCTTGTGAAAGGCCACCTCCACCGGCAGAACATACACCGGCAGCCCGTCGGTCAGCCCGCGCAGCCGCACCGCGTCCTTCTCCGTGGTGACTATAATCTTGCGCTCTCCGCGCATGGCCTCGAACGTCTCGCGCACCCGCTCCATATCGCGCCGCGTGTACACATGGTGGTCCGGGAAGGCCACATGCTGCACCTTGCAGTACTGCCCCAGCATGTCCGTCATCGGCTTGGGCCGCGCTATCCCGGTCAGCACCAGCACCCCGTCGAGTCGCCGCAGGTCGACACCCGCCGGACGCCCGCCCAGGTCCACCAACGCCCCGTATTTCAGGTACGAGAAGAAGACCTTCTGGTAGTTCTGCAGGCGCAGGTCCTGCACAATATTGTGCCGCTCTATCGGGTTGAGCACCGCCGGACATTTGGTAACTATCACTATGCCGGCGCGGTAGCGCGCGCTCCGGAACTCACGCAGGTTGCCGTACGGCAGTATGTGGTCGCGATAGAACGGATGCCGGTACTCCGTAAGCAGTATGTTGATACTGGGCTTGATACGCCGATGCTGGTACACATCGTCGAGTATGACAAGCTGCGGCGGCTCCGGCCCCGCCGCTTGCTCCGGCTCCTCGGGCTGGTCGGCTACGCCCGTCTGCTCCGCCATCGGCGCCGCTGTCTCCATCAGCCGTTGCACGCCCTCCACACGGTTCTCGCACACCGCCACCTGCACCTGCGGAAACTTCGCCGCTATCATAGCCGGCTCGTCGCCCAGCACAGCGGGGTCGTGACTGCCGTCGTCGCGCACAAAGCCCTTGCTCCTCCGCATATATCCGCGGCTGAGCACGGCCGTGCTGTATCGGTCCGCCAGCAGCCGCAGCAGATACTCCACATGCGGAGTCTTGCCCGTACCGCCAACCGAGAGATTGCCCACGCCAATGGTCGTCACATGCGGCGGCACCTGACGTTTCAGACCCACCGCATAAAGGAAGTTCCGCACCGCCACGCCTACGGCATACCACATCGTCAGTGGCCACAGCAGATAGGATATGGTGGTGCGGAAACTCATCTGTAAAGTAAAATTGTTCGTTTACTTGAAGTAACGGTTCAGCAGTCCTTCGAGGGCCTTGCCGTGGCGGGCCTCGTCGCGGGCCATCTCGTGCACCGTGTCGTGGATGGCGTCCAGGTTCAGCGCCTTGGCGCGCTTGGCTAGGTCGGTCTTGCCGGCGGTGGCGCCGTATTCAGCGTCGACGCGCATCTTCAGATTCTCCTTGGTGCTGTCGGTCAGCACCTCGCCCAGCAGCTCCGCGAACTTGGCCGCGTGCTCGGCCTCTTCCCATGCGGCTTTCTCCCAGTACAGGCCCACCTCCGGGTAGCCCTCGCGGTGCGCCACACGCGCCATGGCCAGATACATGCCCACCTCCTTGCACTCACCTTCGAAATTGGCGCGGAGGTCCATCTTGATATCTTCGGGAGCGTCCTTGGCCACGCCGACAATGTGCTCGGCGGCCCACGTCTTGATGTCCTCTTTCACTTCCTGCATAGGCTTGCCGCAGATGGGGCATTTCTCAGGCATCTCGTCGCCTTCATACACATAGCCGCACACCGGGCAGATAAACTTTTTGCTCATATTTGCTTTCTTTGTTTTAGGGTTAATAACTGTTTTTTTTCATTCATTCTGCGCTGCAAAGATACACATTTTTTCTCATTCGGCAGATTATTTTTTCATGCCTTCAGCTTTTTGTAGTGTATCCGGTGCGGCGTGTCGTCGCCGAGACGCTTCTTGCGGTTCTCTTCGTACTCCGTGTATCCGCCCTCGAAGTAGTACACCTGCGAGTCACCCTCGAAGGCCAGTATGTGGGTGCAGATGCGGTCCAGGAACCAGCGGTCGTGGCTGATCACCACGGCGCAGCCCGCGAAGTTCTCCAGGCCCTCCTCCAAGGCGCGCATCGTGTTCACGTCGATGTCGTTGGTCGGCTCGTCGAGCAGCAGCACGTTGGCCTCGCTCTTCAGCGTCAGCGCCAGGTGCAACCGGTTCCGCTCGCCGCCGCTCAGCACGCCCACTTTCTTCTGCTGGTCGGTGCCCGTGAAGTTGAACCGGCTGATGTACGCGCGGCTGTTCACCAGCCGTCCGCCCACCTGCAGGTTCTCGTTGCCGCCGCTGATCATCTCGTAGACCGTCTTCTCCGGGTCTATCTCCGCATGTTGCTGGTCTATGTAGCCTATCTTGACCGTCTCCCCCACCTCGAAGGTGCCCGTGTCCGGCTGCTCCAACCCCATGATGAGGCGGAACAGCGTCGTCTTGCCGCACCCGTTGGGACCTATGACGCCCACTATGCCAGCCGGCGGCAGCGAGAAGGTCAGGTTCTCGTAGAGCAGCTTGTCGCCGTAGGCCTTGCTCACGCCGTTCACCTCCAGCACCTTGTTGCCCAGCCTTGGACCGTTGGGGATGAATATCTCCAGGTTCTGCTCTTTCTCCTTCACGTCCTCGTTCAGCAGGCGGTCGTAGGCGGCCAGTCGGGCCTTGCCCTTGGCGTGGCGCGCCTTCGGCGCCATGCGCACCCACTCCAGCTCCCTCTGCAGGGTCTTCCTCCTCTTGCTCTCCTGCTTCTCCTCCATGGCCAGGCGCGCGGTCTTCTGCTCCAGCCACGAGCTGTAGTTGCCCTTCCACGGGATGCCCTCGCCCCTGTCCAGCTCCAGTATCCAGCCCGCCACGTGGTCCAGGAAGTAGCGGTCGTGCGTCACAGCTATCACCGTGCCCTTGTATTGCTGCAGGTGCTGCTCCAGCCAGTCAATGCTCTCGGCGTCCAGGTGGTTGGTGGGCTCGTCCAGCAGCAGTATGTCCGGCTCCTGCAGCAGCAGACGGCACAGCGCCACCCTCCTCCGCTCGCCGCCCGAGAGGTTCTTCACCAGCTGGTCCTCGTCGGGGCAGCGCAGCGCATCCATGGCGCGCTCCAGCTTCTGGTCCAGGTTCCACGCGTCGTGGGCCTCCAGCAGCTCCGTCAGCTCACCCTGGCGTGCTATGAGCTTGTCGAAGTCCGCATCAGGCTCCGCAAAGGCGTTGTTCACCTCGTCGTACTCCTTGAGCAGGTCCACGGTCTCCTGCACCGCCTCCTGCACCACCTCCTTCACCGTCTTCGTGTCGTCCAGCTTGGGCTCCTGCTCCAGGTAGCCCACCGAGTAGCCCGGCGCGAAGACCACCTCGCCTTGATAGTCCTTGTCCACACCGGCTATGATCTTCATCAGCGAGCTCTTGCCGCTGCCGTTGAGGCCTATGATGCCTATCTTGGCCCCGTAGAAGAAGCTCAGGTAGATATCCTTCAATATCTGGCGGCTGGGCGGTATCAGCTTGCCAACGCCCACCATCGAGAAAATAATCTTTTTGTCGTCTGCCATAATCTTTGGTTTATAATGGTTTCGTCTCTTTCTCCGCAACTTACGCCGTCCCTCCGACCGTAATCCCAGTCGCAGCCAGCCTTCCCCGCGACCCTCTCTACCCCCTCTCTACCCCTACTCTACCCCTTCTCTACCCCTCCTCCCCCTCCTCTTGTCCCCCTCAAAAAATTTTCAATTGTCAATTATCAATTGTCAATTATCAATTCCCCCCATAACTCATAACTCTTAACTCATAACTCTTAACTAAATAACTAAACCCTAACGCCCTCCCCCTCTATTTATTGCCCCGCGTCAGCTTTTTTTTCGCTTTATTCTTGCAGTTGCAAAACTTTTCGTACTTTTGCAGCGTGAAACGTATTGCAACACCTCTGCTCCTGGCTCTCCTTTTCGCCGCCGCCTGCCAGCGCGCCGACGCGCCCGACCCGCTGCGCCGCTCCCGCGCCGACGGCCTCAACAAGGAGGCCTTCGTCAACCGCTACCGCGACCCTCAGCGATGCATCGACCTCTCCCTCCAGGCCCTGCGCTTCATCGACGACTCCCTGCCCGAATACGTCGACGGTCAGCTGCGCGCCCTGAACAACATGGCCTTCGCCTACTATCAGACCAGCGACCGCGCCAACGCCGACCTCGCGCTCGAACGCGTCGACAAGACCGTCGCTCTCCGACTCCCAGCCATGCGCAACGGCGACATCGAGTCCGCCATCGCCCACCTCACCCGCGCACGT
Source organism: uncultured Bacteroidales bacterium (assembly GCA_947165345.1). Lineage (GTDB taxonomy): Bacteria > Bacteroidota > Bacteroidia > Bacteroidales > P3 > Colimorpha. The sequence continues at coordinate 2,886 of CAMVAA010000086.1, read as the reverse complement.
CTCCTACAGCGCGACTGCCGCATCGCCGACTCCTACCGCCTCCTCCTCGACCTCGAGCAGAGCGGCGTCCTCCGACGCAAGCGCAACAACATGCTATACAGCTACGCCCAAAGCGAATACTACATCACCACCCTCGTCCTCAACTTCCACTACCGCGACGGCCACGAGGCCGACGTCCGCACCCTCCTCGGCGAGGCCGAGCAGGTGCACGACGCACTTCAGGTCGACTACGCTCAGGACATGGCGCTGAACTACGCCATGGCCTACGGTTGGCAGTCCGCCGGCGAGAGCCACAAAGCCCTCGAGTGCTGCGACGAAAACCTCCGCCTCCTCGACCTCCCGGGGGCCTTCTGCCTCTACCACTACGCCAACACCCTCCAGATGATGGCCCTCGCGCTGAAAAGCATGCCAGGCACCGTCCCTCCCGACAGCGTCCTCGACCTCTACGACGAGGCTCGCAAGGTCTTCTTCGAATACGGCGACTCCTACCAGATGCTCGGCGGCACCACCTCCACCGCTCGCTACGCACTCCTCATCGGCGACACCGCCATGGCACACTCCGTGCTGGCCGAGTGGATGGAGGCCGCTCGCTCCATGCGCTCCCCCTCCCCCACCGGCGACCGCGCCGCCTGGACACCCTTCTCGGCGCCAAAACTGGAGCTCGGCCTCTTCGACATCCTGCTCCGCAGCCGCTTCGACGGCTCACCCGACGACCTCCGACGCTGGTACCGACACCACGCCGAACTCCAGGACTACATCGCACAGAACGAGCGCGAGGACTTCGCACTCCAGCAGACCCTCTCCACCGAGCGCCGACGCGGCCACTGGATGAGCCGCACCGCACTCGCACTCGCCGTCATGGCCGCCGCCCTGGCCGTCCTGGCAGTCCTCCTCTGGCTGAGCATCAAGCGCCTCCGACGCGAAAAGCAACAGCTCCAAGCCGCCAAGCGCCGCGACGTCGAGCGCATCGCCAACGTCGAGACGTGCCTCAGCGTGCTGCGCCACGACGTGAGCCCCTTCATGGGCTACCTCCGCCGGCCCGACCTCAGCCCCGAACTCCGCAACGAGGTGACCGACCAGCTCGTGCGCACCTTCGACAACATCAAGTCCTGGACACGCCTTGCCGTCCCCGCCGGCCTCGCCTTCTCCGCCACCGACTTCGCCCTCCAGGAAGTCTTCGACGACGTGAGCCGCCAGGTGCCTCAGCCCGCCGACGGCGTCCGTCTCTCCTTCGCACCCACCGCCCTCGCCGTCCGCGGCGACCGCCTCCTCGTGACCATCATGCTGCGCAACCTCGTGGGCAACGCACTCCAGCACACCTCACAAGGCGAGGTGCGCGTATCCTCCACCACATGGCTCTCCGAGAGCGGCGAACACTTCGTGGACATCAGCGTCTCCGACACCGGCTCCGGCATGTCGCCCGAGCAGCAGCAGGAACTCTTCCGCGCCGACCGCACACTCCCCGAAGGCAGCGAACACGGCTTCGGCCTCATCCTCTGCCGCTACATCATAGGCCGCCACGACGACCTCACACGCCGCGGCTGCAAGCTCTGGGTCGAAAGCACACCCGGCCAAGGCACCGTCATGCACTGCCGCCTCGCCCAATCCCTCACCACCTAACCCCTAACTCATAACCCATAATAAACATTAAACCTTAAACTGTAAACCTTAAACCTTAAACTGTAAACCTTAAACCTTAACTCTTAAACCTTAAACCTTAACTCATAGATGGACACAATCCGAGTAATGATGGTCGACGACGAACCCCTGATTCGCAAAGTCGTCAAAATGGAGATGAACAGCCGCGCCCTGAGCATCGAGAGCGGCGACGTCGACGGCAGCGTCATGCGTCGCGTCGAGATGACCGAGACCTTCGCCGACGGACCCTCCCTCACCGCCGCACTCGCCGGCGGCACGCCGCCGCCCGACTACCTCCTGGTCGACATGGAGTTCCAGGGCGAACCCACCGGCGGTCTGCAGATCACCCGCCGCATCCACGAACGCTACCCCGAGGTGCGCATCATCATCTTCTCCGGACGCTTCGACAACCCGCCCGACGACGGCAACGCCGCCGACCCCGACCGCAAACAGCGCGTCCACGACATCGGGCACGTCGTCATGGACGCACTCGCACTCGGCGCCAGCGCCTTCGTCAGCAAGAACGCCACCGGCGGTTTCTCCGTCGAGAACATACTCCGCGCCGTCGCATGCCTCGAACGCGGCGAACGCTTCTACTTCAACTACCCCGTCATGCTCACCCTCAAAGAAGCCGCCGAACGCTACTTCGCCATCGCTGCCTCACACGACCCTGCCTTCGCACTCACCGACACCGAACGCCAGCTCCTACTCCTCGAAGCCGCCGGATGCACAGCCAGCGAAATCAGCGACCGACTCGGCGAGACCGACAAGGCCATCCAGGAACGCCAGAAAGACCTCTCCCGCCGACTCGGCATCGTCAACAAGAGCGCCGCCCGCGTCGCCAAAGCCATCAGCCTCGGCCTCGTCGACACCGCCGACGTCCGCTTCCTCCCCCGCACATAACACCCCCCAACAAAAAAAAAATTAACACTTACCACTTAACACTCCCCACTTCCCACTTCCCACTTTCCACTTTCCACTTACCTCCCCCCTCACATTCGGCTTAACTACTTAACTACTGTCTACTGTCTACTAAAACTTACCACTCCCCCCCATATAAAAATAAATTTGGCCACATCATAAAAAATGCGTATCTTTGCACGGTCGTTTCTGCGCGCCGTACCCTGCCAAACGGATGACGCTCAGCGACATAGAACCAAAAAGTATAACCCGTGCCCGGGGCAGGAGGCACACAAAAACAACAAGATCCACACACATGGACTACAAGAATGTGCAACCGCTGGCAGA
>CAMVAA010000085.1 GCA_947165345.1 uncultured Bacteroidales bacterium | reverse complement strand
GTAGCGCACCTCGGCCTCGCAGCGCGGACAGGTGCCGCGGCACTCGCCCTTGTAGGTACACTCCTCTATCTCCAGAGGAATATCATTCTCCTCCGCGATGCGCTTGCGGACCTCTTTCAGCTGGTTGCAGATGTTCTAACCGTGGGTCATAACATTATTATTTGTCAGCGGACGATGACTTTCACGCCTTCTTTCTCGAATTTCTGCCATGCAGGGTTGGCCTGAAAAAACTCTTCATCTATGACACCTACCATATTATGCTCTTCAACCTCTATTGCCTCCAATTTGATATCAGGATTAACAACAAGTCGGATAGGGGCGAGCATAGTGTCGGCATCGTAGTGAGTTTCTGCAATTGTATCGCTCAAATATCCCAAGTACCAGACTACAATGGTATAGCTACCTTTCGGTACGTTGACAATGAACTCACCGTCAAAGTTCGACGCACAGCTCTCAACAGTTTTCATGCCTACTAAAGGTTTCTTGTCCTTAAGTACCCTGATACTTACAAAAGGCAGAGGCTCATCTGTTTTGGCATCAACCACGGTGCCACGTAAGGTGATAATGCTGTTGGATGTATGCGTTTTATTGCTACTGATAACAGACGATGAATCTGGAAGCACGGCGGGCAATACTTCTGTGGCCTGCGCCGTGGTGGCGGCGAGGCCCAAGGCGAGGCCGGCGACGGTGGCCACCTTGCCCAGCCGCAGGCGGTCGGCCAGGGCGTTCTCCAGGTAGCGCACCTCGGCCTCGCAGCGCGGACAGGTGCCGCGGCACTCGCCCTTGTAGGTGCACTCCTCTATCTCCAGAGGTATGTCATTCTCCTCCGCAATGCGCTTGCGGACCTCTTTCAGTTGGTTGCAGATGTTCTTCCCGTGTGTCATAGCGATGATAATAACGCGGTTATGCTGAATTTATTGTACGCGGTAGGTGAAGCGGTCGAGGCGGGTGATGCCCATGGCGGTGAGGCGCTGGGCGGTGCGGTCGGTATCGGCCTCGGTGTTGAAGGAGGGGATGAGGGGGACGCGGACGGTGACGTGCTCCGGCCCGACGAGCGAGAGTAGCAGCCGCAGGTTGTCCCACGCGCGGCTGGCGTCGCCGCCGGTGTATGCGCGGTAGATGTCGGGGTCGCTTTCTTTAATGTCGACAATAAAATCGCCCACCACCGTGCAGGCGCGGCGCACACTCTCAGCAGGCACCTGCAGCGAGGTCTCGGCGGTGAGGTTCCAACTCTTGCCGCACAGGGCGCGGAACGCCTCTATGAAGTCGATGCGCAGCAGCGGTTCGCCGCCGCCGAAGCAGACGCCGCCCCCGGTGGCGATGAAGTAGAGGTTGTCGATGCCTACGTGGTCGTAGAGCTGCTGCGGCGTGTAGCGCGGCAGACCGTCGGGAGACTCCAGACAGCGTCGGTTGAGGCAGTACTTGCAGCGCAGCGGACAGCCGTGGAAGGCCGCCAGCGTGGTCACCCCCACGCCGTCCACCCCCAGCCGGTGCCGGTCGATGCCTATGAACGGTACTGCCTCCATAATCAGGTGCAAAAATACGAACTTTTTGCCAATCGGGAAAAATGTCGTATTTTTGCACGCGGAAAACTATGGCAAAGAAGCAGAAATACTACGTGGTGTGGCAGGGCAAGCAGCCCGGCATCTACACGGACTGGGACGCCTGCAAGGCGCAGGTGCAGGGCGTGCAGGGGGCGCAGTACAAGGGCTTCGACAGCATGGCCGAGGCCGAACAGGCGATCAAGCTGCCGTACAGCAGTGTGGTCAGCAGCAGTCGGACGGGTCAGACTCGTCAGACGAGTCCGACAGGCGTGCTCTTCATCGACGAGAGCGGCATGACGGCCATACGGTCCGACGCCCAGCCTCCGCTGCCGGTGCTTGATGCGCTGGCTGTCGACGCGGCCTGCAGCGGCAACCCCGGCGTGATGGAGTACCAGGGCATATACATACCCACCCGCACGCAGGTGTTCCACTACATGGCCCCCAAGGGCACCAACAATATCGGCGAGTTTCTGGCCATCGTGCACGGCCTCTCCTACCTGAAAAAGCACCACCTGAACCAGATTATCTACTCCGACTCTGTCAACGCCATGTCGTGGGTGCGGCAGAAGGTGTGCAAAAGCAAGCTGCCCGAGGACGCCTCGACCGCCGAGCTGTGGGACTACGTGCACCGCGCCGAGCAGTGGCTGCGCTCCAACACCTACACCACCGAGATCCGCAAGTGGGACACCGACCGCTGGGGCGAGATACCGGCGGACTTCGGGAGGAAGTAAATCTCCTGCTCGCTTCGCTCACGAAATCTCGTAAATCTTGTAAATTTGCTTCGCATGAACACTCGCAACCTCCGTTTCCGCAGCAACCGCGTCCGCGATATCCTCGCGCTCTATCACGAGGAGCTGGATGACATGTACGGCCACGGCGAGGTGGGCGTGTTCCTCGACATGCTCTTCGAGGCTTTCCTCGGATGGGACCGCGTGCGGCTGCTGACCTCGCGGGAGCAGACCATCGACCAGAGCGACCTGCTGCGCTTCCACTGGGCGCTGGAGGACCTCAAGCGCCACCGCCCCATACAGCACATCATAGGCTATGTGGACTTCTGCGGCTGCCGCATCGCGGTGAGCCCCGACGTGCTGATACCCCGCCCCGAGACTGAGGAGATGGTCAGTTGGATAGTGGAAAGTGGAAAGCGGAAAGTGGAAAGTGGAAAGTGGAGAGTGGAAAGTGGAGAGTGGAGAGTGGAAAGTATTCTTGACCTATGTACGGGGAGTGGATGTATTGCGATAGCGTTGAAGAAGGCGTTTCCTGGGGTTGAGGTGACGGGGGTGGATGTCTCGGCCAAGGCGCTGGAGATGGCGCGAAAGAATGCCGAAAACAATGGCGTGGAGGTGGGGTTTGTTGAGGGGGATGTGCTTGATGGGGTGAATGGGTTTAATGGGGTTGATGGGTCTTATGGGGTTATTGTGAGCAACCCGCCCTACGTGCTCGACAGCGAGCGGGCGCAGATGCAGCCCAATGTGCTTGACTATGACCCCGCGCTGGCCCTCTTTGTGCCCGACGACGACCCGCTGCGGTTCTACAAGGCCATTGCCACCATTGCCAAGGAGCACCTGGCCGAGAACGGCCAGGTGGTGGTAGAAATCAACGAGGCGCTGGCCGACGAGACATGCGCCTTGTTCCGTGAACAGGGGTTCCGCCCTACTGTCCACGACGACTTCCGTGGCAAACCCCGCTGGATAAGCGCCACGCGCTAAAACTTCTCCCTCTGGTGCGAGTCCATGATAATGGTGACGGGGCCGTCGTTGACCAGCGACACCTGCATGTCGGCGCCGAACTCGCCGGTCTGTATTTCTTTGCCGAAGAGCGACTGCAGCTTGGCGACGAATTTCTCGTACATCGGTATGGCAAACTCCGGCCGCGAGGCGTGGATATAGCTGGGGCGGTTGCCCTTCTTGGTCGAAGCCATGAGAGTAAACTGGCTCACCACCAGGATGCCGCTTCCGGCGACCTCTGTTATCGGCAGGTTCATCACCCCCTCGCTGTCGTCGAATATGCGCAGCTTCACCACCTTCTGGCACAAGTACTCTATATCCTCGTCGGTGTCCTCATCGCAGACGCCCACAAGTATCATCAGTCCTTGCCCTATCTCGCTCTTGCGGATGCCGGCGATGTCCACCGCCGCCTGCAGCACACGTTGTATGACTATTCTCATTGTTCGACGATGGTGAGTTTGGCGAATTTGAGCATTAGTTGTTTTTGGCCGACGCCGTCGAAGAAGACGGATGCTTTGCGGGAGTCGCCGGAGCCTTCGACGGCGATGACTTTGCCGGCGCCGAATTTGTCGTGCTGGACCGTCATGCCGGGCATGATGGCGCTGATGGCGGCTGGGTTGTTGGGCACGGGGGCGGTGCGTTTGGTGTTGAGAGGTTGTGGTTTGCGGACGGCGGGCTGGGCGGGCTGGGGGCGGCCGATGCTCCAGAGGCCTTGCGGCATGGTGGGCTGGCGGCGCGGCATCTCGATGTAGTTACTGTCGATTTCCTCGACGAAGCGGCTCACCTCGCCGCCGGTCTGCTGACCGTTGTGGTAGCGCATCTGAGCGTAGCTGAGGGTCACCTGCTTTTCGGCGCGAGTGACGGCGACGTAGAAGAGACGCCGCTCCTCTTCGAGTTCGGCTCTGGAGGAGGCGAGGAAGGAGGGGAAGAGCTGCTCTTCCATGCCCACGACGAAGACGTAGGGGAACTCCAGGCCTTTGGCGGCGTGGATGGTCATGAGGCTGACGCGGTCGGCGTCCTTGTCCTTGTCTTTGTCCTCGGAGGTGTAGAGGAGGACCTGCTGGAGGAATTCGTCGAGGGTGCGGAGGGGGGAGGCTGACGGGTCGGACGAGTCGGACGAGGCTGACGAGTCGGATGGGTTGGCTGGGTCGGGCTGTCGTTCTTCTTCGCAGAATTCCTGGATACCGTTCAGGAGTTCGTCGATGTTCTCTATGCGTTCGGCGCTTTCGGGGTCGTCTTCTTCGCGGAGGGCTTTGAGAATGCCGCTGGCGTAGACAATCTGCTTGCCGAGGGTGAAGGCGTCTAGTGTCGGGACCTGGGCCTCGAAGCGTTTGACCATGAAGACGAAGTCGGTGATTTTCTGGATGAGGCCGCTGTTGAGGCCGAGGCCGAAGTCGGCGATGTTTTCGAGTACGGTCCAGATGCTGACGTCGTTGTCGGCGGCGGCGACGCGTATCTTGTCCATGGTGGTCTGTCCGATGCCGCGTGCGGGGTAGTTGATGACGCGGACGAGGGACTCGTCGTCGTGGGGGTTGACGGCGAGGCGCATGTAGGCGAGCACGTCTTTCACCTCGCGCCGGCCGTAGAAGGAGATGCCCTGGTAGATGCGGTAGGGGATGTTGCTGCGGCGGAGTGAGTCTTCGACGGCGCGGGAGAGGGAGTTTTGGCGGTAGAGGATGGCGAAGTCGCGGTAGTCGGCGTTTTCGTCGATGCGGGTGCTAAGGATGGCGTCGGCCACGCGGTTGCCCTCGTCGCGCTCGTCGTCGCACCGCAGCAGACGAATGGGTCGGCCGTCGGCGTTGTCGCTCCAGAGTTCTTTCTGGATTTGGTCGCGATTGTGGCCGATGATGCTGTTGGCGGCGCCGACGATGGCCTTGGTGGAGCGGTAGTTCTGCTCGAGCTTGAAGAGTTGCATCTGTGGGTAGTCGCGGCGGAAGTTGAAGATGTTCTGTATGTTGGCGCCGCGGAAGGCGTAGATGCTCTGTGCGTCGTCGCCGACGACGCAGATGTTCTGGTGGCGAGCGGCGAGTTTTTTGACGATGAGGTACTGAGCGTAGTTGGTGTCCTGGTACTCGTCGACCATGATGTAGTTGAAGCGCTGCTGGTATTTGAGGAGCACGTCTGGGAAGTCGCGCAGGAGGATGTTCATGTTGAACAGTAGGTCGTCGAAGTCCATGGCGTTGCTGTTGTGGAGGCGCTGGTCGTACATCTGGTAGATGGTGCCGACGGCAGGACGCTTGGCGTCCTGGTCGGTCTGGTAGATTTCGGGGTTCTCCATGTAGTCCTTCGGCGAGAGGAGGTTGCTCTTGGCCATGGAGATGCGGCTCAGGACGTAGGAGGGCTTGTAGGCTTTGGGGTCGAGGTTCAGCTGTTTGACAATCTGCTTGATGGCGGCTTTCTGGTCGTCGGTGTCGTAGATGGTGAAGGAGGAGGTGTAGCCGAGGCGGTGTCCGTCGGCGCGGAGGACGCGTGCGAAGACGGAGTGGAAGGTGCCCATCCAGAGGTTGCGAGCCTCGGGTCCCACGAGCTTGATGATGCGGTCGCGCATTTCGCCGGCCGCCTTGTTGGTGAAGGTGAGAGCCAGGATGCGGAAGGGGTCGACGCCTTTTTCCAGCAGGTGTGCGATGCGGTAGGTCAGCGTGCGTGTCTTGCCGCTGCCGGCGCCGGCTATAATCATCACGGGTCCCTCGGTGCAGGAGGCGGCCTCGCGCTGCGGTTCGTTCAGTTGGTCAAGTAGTTCGCTCATATTTTATATATCGTCAGAAAATGCAAAGGTACGAAAAAAAGTCCATTGGACTTATTTTTTAGACATCGGGACTACGAGTCGGAGAGGAAGGGAATTGAAAGTTGAGAATTGATAATTGAAAATCGGTGTGTGAGTTCAAAGGGACATCAAACGGAGAAATGTTGGAAAAATTGCACGAGGGGAGATTTTTTTTTGGAAAAAGGGGGTGCGAGGCGTGGAAATCGGGGTGAAACGGGCGCGGCTGGGGCGGGCTGGCCGATGGTAAGTGGGTGGAACTCCGAGGGGTATAAAATATTTTTTAACTATTTGTACCCAATTTGGAAAAAACGTGTATATTTGCAGCCGAATTGAAGTGTAACAAACAGGCAGTCTATAGGAGCACGAGTATCAGTTTTAATCCTCAAAATCAAGAAGGAAAATGACGGACGTAAAGACCAGACAGCTGACCGACAACGAACTCATCATCCGCTATCAAGATGGTGAAAGCGAGTGTTTCGAAGTGCTCCTCGAACGCTACCAAGCCAAGGTGTACGGATACATCTTCTCGGTGGTGAAGGACAAGGAGACGGCCGACGACATCTTCCAGGATACGTTCTACAAGGTGGTGCTCACCATCAAGAGCGGCCTTTACAAGGACGAGAACAAGTTCGTGCACTGGGTGATGCGCATAGCGCACAACCTGATAGTGGACTATTTCCGGCGGAACAACAAGATGCCGCTGGTGCCGAACCGGCCAGAGAACGATGTGCTGGACAACCTGAAGTTCCCCGACGAGAATGCGGAGCATGCCATCATGAAGAAGCAGACGAACGCCAACATACGGAAGTTGGTGAAGATGCTGCCGCCGGAGCAGCGGAGGGTGGTGATACTGCGACACTACGGCAAGTGCGACTTCAAGGACATAGCGGCGCGCACGGGGGTGAGCATCAACACGGCGCTGGGGCGCATGCGCTATGCCATCATCAACCTGCGCCGGCTGGCGAGGGAGAACAATATGTATATAGAGTTGTAATATGCTGATTGTCATCCATCCCCTACGCATAGAACGACTTGTGCGGCAGTAGGCCGCACACACTGCGAGATATAGAATGACCACTGGGTTGCAGCCACAGGTAGATGTGGCTGCAACCCTTTTTTTATTCCCGCGCGCGGGGATGATTTAACACGAATGACCATGAATGACCATAAATAGGGGGCGTGAATTATTGTGAAGGGGGTAGAGAGGGGGTAGAGGGGACCCAGAGAGGGGGTAGAGGGGACCCAGAGA
>CAMVAA010000084.1 GCA_947165345.1 uncultured Bacteroidales bacterium | reverse complement strand
ATGTGGCCCACGAGGTCGGCCCACTGGCTGTTGGATGTGAAGCGGCTGAGGGCGGCGATGTCGTTCACGACGGGCTGGCTCACCTTGCCGTTGCGGTCCTTGTAGTCCACGCCCTGGTAGCGGTCGAGCTGTGCTTTGAGCACCTCGTAGGTGGCGATGGTGTCGGCGGCGGCGGAGTGGGCATGCTCGAGCTCTTTGTTGCAGTAGAAGCGGTAGGCTGCCACGAGGGTGCGCTGTTCCATCTGGTGGAAGATGTTCTGCACGTCGACAAGCCGGCGCACCGAGAGGTCGAAGTCGAAGCCTGCGCGGAGGAACTCCTCGACGAGGAGCGGCACATCGAACTTGTTGCTGTTGTAGCCCGCGAGGTCGGCGTCGCCGATATACTCGAGCAGGGCCGGCGCCAGCTCTTTGAAGGTGGGCTTGTCGGCCACGTCGGCGTCGCTGATGCCATGGATGGCGGTCGTAGCCTCGGGGATATGGACGGTGTGGCCCTCGGCGTCGGCGGGGCGCACGCGCTCCACACGGGTGTCGGTGCTGCCGTCGGGCAACACCTTATGGAGGCAGATTTCGACGATGTGGTCCTGTCCGACTTGGACGCCGGTGGTTTCAAGGTCGAAGAAGATGATGGGCTTAGCGAGGTTGAGTTCCATGGGAGTGTTCTCTTTTCGTTGTAGTTCCTATAATAATTACAGGAACTATAGATTGTTCAATGTCTGTCTGATTGCCACGAGATGCCGGAGCAGTTCTTCGGCGAGGTCGAGGCGCAGCATGTTGGCGCCGTCGCTCTTGGCGCGGGCCGGGTCGGGATGGGTCTCCATGAAGATGCCGTCGGCCCCCACGGCGATGGCGGCGCGGGCGATGGTCTCTATCATGTCGGGGCGGCCGCCGGTGACGCCGGATGGCTGGTTGGGCTGCTGGAGCGAGTGGGTGATGTCGACGACCACGGGCACACCGTTTTTCTGCATGGTGGGCACGCTGCGGAAGTCGACCACCAGGTCCTGGTAGCCGAAGGTGGTGCCCCGCTCGGTGAGCATAAAGTCGGCGCACCCGAAGGCGCGCAGCTTGCCACAGACCTGCTCCATGGCTTCGGGCGAGAGGAACTGGCCCTTTTTGACGTTGACGGTCCGGCCCGTCTGAGCAGCGGCCTGCAGCAGGTCGGTCTGCCGGCAGAGGAACGCCGGGATTTGCAGCACATCGACATAGTCGGCGGCGAGACGGGCTTCGTCGGCGGAGTGGACGTCGGTCACGACAGGCACGGCGAAGCGCTCGCCGACGTCGCGAAGCAGACGCAGGGCCTCACGGTCGCCGATGCCGGTGAACGAGCTTACGCTGGAGCGGTTGGCCTTGCGGTAGGATGCTTTGAAGACAAAAGGTATGTGCATCCGGTCGGTGATGCCGACCAGATGCTCACATACCACGTAGGGGTTCTCGTAATCCTCAACGACACAAGGGCCCGCCATGAGGAAGAAGTTGCCCGTGCCGGTGTGTTTGAGGTTTGTTAGTGAAGGTAGCATGTAGAGGGATGGTTTAGAGTGTCATTACGGAGCAACATTTTCGTCAGGGAGGTCAATAGCTCATTTCGTCGTTGGAATACGGGTCTGATTCCTGTTCTGGTTCGTCTTCGGGGTGTGCGCCGAGTCGCCGTTCGTTGGCCCGCTGCAGACTGATGATGAGGGCACCAATCATGCGGGTGAGTTCCATGAGGTACTCTCGCGACTGGTTTTTCTGCTCGTCGGTGAACAGGCCCATGTTGCGAGCCACCTCGGTGTACACCACGCACTCGCGGATGGCGGTCTTGGCGATTTTCAGGTAGTGGTCGAACTGGCTCTTGTTACGACTCGAACCCTCGGCGATGTTGAGGGCGATATCGTAGGCCGAATGGCAGACGGCCGACACCAGTACCTTTTCGCTTTCGGTACGCGCCGCGCCGAGCTGCATCGACAGCCACGAGGCATAGTCCGTTGCCTTCCTATACACACGTAAGTCTTCAAACCTAAAGAAACTTACCACTTTTTCTTCTTGCTCCATAAATGAAATTTGTAATGATGTAAAATGGATAAAACGTATTAACTAACATTATACTATTTCTGCAAAATATTTCATAAACTGGGTTCTCATGGCCACCGAGGCTTTGTCGGTGGGCTGGACGGCGAGCTTGCCGCGGAACGCAGCAATATTGTCGTATCCCTTGCGCTGCATCCAGTCGCAGAGGCCGCTGTTGAGGTCGCGCAGCGTGTCGATGCCGTTCTTGTAGAGGCAGCTCACGACCTGCACGGTGGTGGCTCCGGCCAGGAGCATCTTCACCACGTCGGCCGCGGAGTAGACGCCGGTGGAGGCGCTGAGGTCGCAGCGCATCTTCTTGCTCATGATGGCTATCCAGCGCAGGGTGTTGTACATTTCGTTCGGGCCCGAGAGCCACGAGGTGTTCGTGAGGGTTTCCTTCTCGACGTCGATGTCGACCTGGACGCTCTTGTTGAACATTGTCACCCCCTTGATTCCCATCCATGAGAGTTGCTGCAGCTGTTTGGCCATGTCGGTGAAGTAGGTGCCGACCTTGATGCTGATGGGGATGGTGACAGACTTGCAGAGGGTGTTGATGACCTGGGTGAAGGTGCGTTCGATGTCGTCGGCCGAGAGGTCGGTCTCGTAGGGCAGGATGGCCATGTTGAGCTCGATGGCGTCGCAGCCAGCCTCCTGGAACTTGGTGGCGTACATGAGCCAGTTGTCGTAGGAGTAGCAGTTGATGCTGCCGATGACGGGGATGGTCAGTCTGCGTTTAGCCTCGCGGATCATGGAGAAATAGCGCTCGAGCGAGTCGTCGGCCACGTGCATGGCGATGTACTCGTAGCTGTCACCGTAGCCGTCTGTCTGGGCGACCACCTGCGTGTTGCGCTTGATATCGTAGATTATCTGTTCTTCGAAGACGGACTTCAGCACGACGGCACCGGCGCCGGCCTGTTCCATCTGGACCATCTTGTCCACATCGGCCGTCAGACCGCAACTGCCGACGATAATCGGACTCTTGAGTTCGAGTCCCAGATATTTGGTTTTTGTGTCCATATTGTTCGTTTTTCTCTTATTCAATATTTGTTGCAAAATTATGTAAAATATATTTATGCGTAAAATTTTTCTTCCCTTTTTTTTGAATATTTTTCACACATGCCTGATTTTCAAACCTTATTCGCGAATGCCAAAACACAAAAAAGGACATCTGTTCATGACTTTTCATATTTTTAGCGTTACAATTCGCAAAAAAGTTGTAACTTTGCAGCCGATTTTTGACAGAAAAACATACAAAAAACCGATATGGAAAAACAGATTGAAGAGAAAAACACCGAGATGGGCAACGTCATCACGCGCTCGGAGGAATTCATCCGCAACAACCAGAAAATAATCACGATTATAGTCGTAGCCATTCTGGTGGTGGTATTTGCCATTTTTGGGCTGCGCAAATGGTACTTCCAGCCCCGCGAAGTCAAGGCCGCCGAAGAGATGTTTGCCGCCGAGCAGTGGTTTGCACAGGGCGACTACAACAAAGCCCTTGAGGGCGACGATACCTTCAGAGGTTTCACTTCGGTTGCAGACAAGTACAGCTGCACGAAGGCCGGCAACCTCGCCAAATACTATGCCGGAATCGCCAACCTGCGCCTCGGCAACTATGAAGAGGCCCTGCGCTGGCTGAAGAAATACAACGGCAAGGACACCTTCACGCGTCCGCTGGCCGAGATGGCACAGGGCGATGCCGAGATGGAACTCGGCAACACCGACAAGGCTGTCAGCCACTACACGAAAGCCGCAAACATGGAGAAGAATCCCGTCACAGCCCCCACGGCCCTGTTCAAGGCCGGCTTGGGATATCTCACTCTCGGCAACAACGCCAAAGCCCTCGAGTGCTTCCAGAATGTCAAAGACAACTACCCCGAAAGCACCGAATGGCAGGAAATTGACAAGTACATTGAGCTTGCCGAGTTAGGTAAATAAAGACATCGGCACAAAAGAAGGTCCGCGATGGCACTGCTGTCGCGGGCCTTTTTTTTACCCCACAGAGCGAACGGAGACAGCGTCATCTGCCGTCCGAAACGGGGCTGCGTTTTCGCCACCCGGGGGCCTCCCTGGGGTAGAGAGGGGGTAGAGAGGGGGTAGAGAGGGGGCAGAGAGGGGGTAGAGAGGACCCAGAGAGGGGGTAGAGAGGACCCAGAGAGGGGGTAGAGAGGGGGTAGAGTTGAAATATACTTAGCATATACCTAGGATATACTTTGGATATACTTTGGATATACTTTGAGTATACAACGGATATACATAGGATATAGTTAAGATATAGTCAAGGTGACGGAAAGTCACCTTTCCGGATTGGAACGCCATTGAGGGCGAGCGGAATAGATTGGGTTTCCCCGTAGAGTTAGCCTAACATCTGCGACAGGGCGGCGACCATGTTCTCTGCCCCGTCGAATATCTCGCTGATGTGTGTGGCGGCCATATATGCCGGAGTGGTTACGACCTTGTGTTCGCTGTCCACACACACGTCGGTGGGGCCGCAGTTGCACACCCTGCAGCCGAGGCTCTTGGCCACCTGGGCGGCCTGGTTGTCGTCGGCGCCGAGGGTTAGCTCCACCTCGTAGCGACCCAGCACTTTCGCCAGAACCATGGGGGCAATACACATGGCCACAACAGGCTTATGGGCACGATAGGTCTCGAGGATGGCGTCGGCAACGCTGTCGACCACCGTCATACGAGGACCGTCGAAGGCGTAGGTGCTCAGGTTGCGGGCCGCCCCCATGCCGCCGGGCAAAGCCAAGGCGTCGTAGTCAGCGGGGCGATACTGCTCCAACGGCAGCAGGTTGCCACGGGCGATACGGGCACTCTCGACAAAGATGTCGCGCTGCTCCATATCGAGGACCGTGCCTTCCTCCTCGTCGTCCTGCACATCGACATGCGGCACCACTTCAAACATCCCCTCCGGGGCGAAACACTGGTACTGCCAGCCGCGCCTGTCGATGGCAAGCATCAACGAAAGGGACTCTTGCAACTCGCTGCCATCGCGGTTGCCGCAACCACTGAGTATTATAGCTATCTTTCTCATAACAATAAAATTATAGTGCCTATAGCAACCAAAGCTACTATAGGCACTATGATGGATTTGCTTACTTGTTGAAAGCGTCGACGCTCTCCTTGATGAGTTGGAAGGTAGCCTCGATGTCGTTGTCCAGACCCATCGAGAAGCGGATGAGACCTTCGCTCATGCCCATCTCCTTCTGTATGTCCTCGGGCACCTCGCTGCTGGTGCTCTTGCCGCTGTTGCTGAAGAGGGTCTTGAAGTAGCCCAGGCTGACGGCCAGGTAGCCGACGCCCTTCTGCTGCATGAGTTCCATAATCTTGCTGGCGCGTTCGGCAGTACCCATGTCGATGCTTATCATGCCGCCAAAGCCGTAGCCGTCGTTCATCATCGAGCAGAAGAGCTCGTAGTCGGGATGCTCCGGCAGACCGGGGTAGTTGTACTTGAAGCCCACCTCTTTGAAGCGCTTGGCCAGGTACATAGCGTTCTCGCCGTGCTTCTTCATGCGGATATGCAGGGTGTGGAGGTTTTTGTTGATGGAGGCGCTGCGCATCGGGTCGAGCACCGGACCAAGCAGCATGCAGGTACCGTTGTTGACGTCGATGAGGCTGTTGATATACTCGGCACTGCCGCAGATGGCACCGGCCACGCAGTCGTTAGTACCGTTGATGTACTTGGTCATCGAGTAGACGGTGACGTCGGCACCCAGACGGCAGGGGCTGAATATCATGGGGGTGAAAGTGTTGTCGACTATGAGTTTAGCTCCCACAGCATGAGCCATCTTGCTGATTTCTGGTATGTTGGCGATACGGAGCAGGGGGTTATTCATCGTCTCGGTGTAGACAACCTTGGTGTTGGGATGCTCGTCGAGGGCTTTCTTCACGGCCTTGAGGTCCTGCATGTTGACGAAGGTGACGTCGACGCCGAACTTCTTGAGCCAGTTGTTCATAAAGGCGAAGGTGCCACCATAGGTAGTCATCGACGACAGGATGTGGTCGCCGGTCTTCACCTCGTGCAGCAGAGCGCTCGTGATAGCGGCCAGACCCGAACCGGTAACCCAAGCCATCTCGGTGCCTTCCATAGCGGCGAGGCGCTGGCAGAGAGCGAGGTTGGAGGGGTTCCAGTGGCGGCTGTAGAGGAAGTAACCCTCGGTCTCACCATGGAAGGTGTCGGTCATCAGGTGGGCCTCAGGGAAAGTGAAGGTGGCGCTGTCGCAGATAGCAGGGTTCACACCACGGTTGGCATCGCGTCCGTCAATGCGCTGAATCGCTGTTGCAGGATCAAACTTGTTCATAATATATTTTTTTAATTGATATTGTTGTTTTTATCCTTTCATATAATGTTCCATAACGTTCAGCATCAGCATTTATTATGCCACCGTCCAAAAATATTCTCCTGAGCATCTACTGCTACACCTACGCCCAGCGCACCATCGGCGCCGCCCGCACCAGCACCTACTACGCCCCCCTTCATCGGTGCCGCCCTGTCGTTCCTGCTGCTTGGCGAGCCGCTGACGCCCCTCTTCCTCGTTGCCACCGCCGTGATGGCCGCCGGCTGCTGGCTGGCCACCAAAAACGACACATAGACTTCACCCCTGCTTGCGGTATTGCAGGGGCGTCTGGCCCGCCTGCTGACGGAAAAAGCGGATGAAGAACGAAGGCGTGGCAAAGCCAAGCGTCTCGGCCACCTCGGCAACGGGCATCTGCGTGTGGTGCAGCATCACCTTCGCTTCGCGCACCAGGGCGCGGTCGATCCATTGCAGCACCGTCAGCCCGCTCTCGCGCCGCACGAGGGTGCTCATGTGGTTGGGCGACACGCAGAGGCGGCTGGCGTAGAAGTCGATGGGGTGTTTGGTGCGTCCCTCCTTCGCCAGCAACTGCAGAAAACGGTGCATAAACTCGCCACCACGCGATAGTTGTTCTTCCTGTCGCAGGCTGAACATGTCAAGTATCAGTGCTTCGTAGAAATGGACTATTATGTCGGTGAAGACGGGGTTGCGGTCGAACTGGTCGAAAATCATCGTCAGGTATTGGTTGGCTCGCGCGAATGCCACGCTGTCGCCGCTCACCACAAAACTCTCCACCGTAGCCTGCACCTGCGGCATCTGGCGGAACACGACGGCACTTACAGCGCAGTCGCTGCTGGCGCTCTCGATGAGCATAAGTGCTTCGGGCGGCACAACGGCTATGTCGCCCTCGCGCAGCAGGCGTCGCACCAGATCAATCTCGACATCCATCGTTCCGCGTTGCACAAGGATGATACGCCCGTCGAGGGCGCGATAGGGCTGTCCGAGCGTGAAAAAGTCCGTGTTCACAGCGCTTACGTTCATTATTATACCATAGTCGCCTGTGTGATGGTAGCCTTGGCGGACCAGCTCGTTCATCGCCACTTTGGAGTCAAGATTCCGTATTTCCATACTTAATGTATTATATTATTATAACGCATCATCTCTGCCGTTAGTATATGCACTTCGTTGAAAATGGACATTTTTGCATCGTATAGTCGTATTTTAGGTCATTTTATGGTAGTACTTTTGCATTGTGAAAACAAAGAGAAACAAATTAAAGTTTAACATTAAAATACAACAAGTTATGGAAAACACAGCTAAAGCAAAAGTGCTTCGCGCACGACTGATGGATCAACCTGAGGATTTCAAACGTCTCGGCATCAATCCCGAAAAGGTGGAGACCTGGGAAGACGGACGCCGCACGCGCACCGAGGAGGTGGGCAGCGAGGTGTGGTACT
>CAMVAA010000083.1 GCA_947165345.1 uncultured Bacteroidales bacterium | reverse complement strand
CCCCATCCCCCCGCCCCCCCCCCCCCCCCCTCCCTCCCCCCCCGTCCCCACCCCCCCCCCCCCCCCTCCCCCCTCTCTCCCCCCTCTCTGGGTCCTCTCTACCCCCTCTCTGCCCCCTCTCTACCCCCTCTCTGGGTCCTCTCTCCCCCCTCTCTACCCCTCCGCCACCAAAATCCCCCCATCCTCCGTCCCCTCACCCCCGCCCACAATAATAGCCCGCCGTCTCCGTTATACCGGCATGATGAACGACAATTCCATAAGTCATCTCTTCGACCGCTCCGAGACGTTGTTGGGCCGCGAGGCCATGGCGCGTTTGCAGTCGGCTCGGGTCATCGTCTTCGGTGTCGGTGGCGTCGGCTCCTGGTGCGCCGAAGCGCTGGTACGCAGCGGAATAGGCCATCTCGCCATCGTCGACTCCGACTGTGTCGAACCGACCAACGTCAACCGCCAGCTCCCCGCCCTCGCCACCACCGTCGGCCGCCCCAAGGTCGAGGTCATGCGCGACCATCTCCTCGCCGTCAACCCTCAGGCCGACATCCTCGCCCTGCAGCAGCGTTTCTCGCTCGCCACCGCCGACGCTTTCAGCCTTTCCGACTATGACTTCGTCGTCGACGCCATCGACAGCCTCCGCGACAAGCTCGACCTCATCCTCCTCGCCGCACGGCGTGGCGGCCCCATGCTCTTCTCCTCCATGGGCGCGGCACGCCGGCTCGACCCTCTGCAGGTGCGTGTCAGCGAGTTCTGGCGCATCGACGGATGCCCCCTCGCCGCCAAGCTGCGCAAGTCCATGCGCCGCGAGCAGCGCTATCCGGAACGCAAATTCAAGTGTGTGTGGAGCGCCGAAACACCCCTCGCCGCACAGGGCGTGAAAGGCAGCATGATGCCCGTCACCGCCACCTTCGGCCTGGTCCTCGCGAGCCTCGTAATCAACTCGCTCTCAGCCCCCTCCGCCTAACAGCAGCTCTGGTCGTGGCAGTGGCTGCTCTTCGTCTCCAGCTCAAGGGTGCTGTGGTGTATGCCGATGCTGTCCAGCAGCTCTTTCACGCGGTCGGTCACCTCTTCCAGCATCTCCGCTTCCGGTATGACCACGTGGCACGTGAGCGCCGTCTCGGTGGTCGAAATGGCCCAGATGTGCAGGTGGTGCACATTCAGCACCCCCTCCACCGACGATATCTGGTCCCGTATGTCGTCGGCGTCGTAGCCCTCCGGCACCGCGTCCGTGCTCATCCGCAGGCTCTCGCTCAGTAGCTCCCACGTGCTTACCAGTATCACCACCGCTATCACCAACCCTATTATCGGGTCCACCACCGTCCAGCCCGTGTACTTTATCACGATGCCCGACACCACCACTCCTACCGACACCAGCGTGTCTGCCATCATGTGCAGGAACGCTCCCCGCGTGTTGATGTCGTGCTGCTGCTGCCGGCTCAACGCCCAGGCTGTGAGGCCGTTGATGACTATTCCCACCGCCGCGGTCCATATGATCAGGTCGCCGCTCACCTCACCGGGGTTGAAGAATTTCTGCACGCTCTCCACCATTATCGCGCCCACCGCCACCAGCAGTATGATGGCGTTCAGCAGCGATATCAGCACCGACGCCTTCCGCCGGCCGTAGGTGTACCGCTTCGTGGCGTGGCTCGACGCCAGCTTCAGCGCTATCATGGCCAGCAGCAGCGAGAAGACATCGCTCAGGTTGTGCCCCGCGTCCGAGAGCAGCCCTATGCTGTGCCCCACAAAGCCGGCCACCGCCTCCACCACGACGAACGTCAGGTTGAGCGCCACGGCAACTATATATATTGTAGAAAGCCGCTCTATGGCATGGCTGTGGTGGTGGTGCAGCCCGTGTCCGTGCCCGTGTCCGTGCTCATGCCCGTGCTCGTGCTCATGCCCGTGCTCGTGTCCCTCGTGGCTGTGGTGTTCATGTTCTTCGTGGCAGTGCCCCTCGTGGCAGTGTCCTGCCTCTGTGTGGTGGTGTTCGTGTGTCATAGTTCTATTTGTTTTGTGTTGCTTTGTCCTTGTCCATTTTCCCCCGTCGTCCGCCTCGTTCCCCCTCCGTTTTCGATTTGCAAAATTACACATTTTTCCCCACATCGCACTCTAACCACCTTTGGTGATACCCCCGCTCACATGAAAAAGAGGCTCACACCCGCCACACTCACGGCTGCGCCTACAATCTCCCTCGCCCTCACCCTCTGGTGCAGCAGCAGCGCCGAAGGCACTATGATGAGTACCGGCGTCAGGGCGAAGAGCGTCTGCGCTATTCCCGTCGACGTATATTGTGTCGCCAGCAGCGATGCGCTGACGCCTATGAAGGGCCCGAACACCGTCGCACCCACCAGGCACCACATCGCCCTCCGGTCGTGCACGGCGTGCGCCAGGCGCTCACGCCAGGCTTTGTCCGTCAGGCGCAGCAGCAGGAAGAAACCCGCCAGCCCTATCGTGGCTCTTATCATGGTGGCCGCAAAGGGAACGCTCAGGAACAGCGGCACCTCCACCACCGCCCCCGCCACCGGCTCCCCGGCCACCGCCCCGGCCGCGGCCAGCGCGGCGTCGTAGCGCTCCAGCCCCATCTTGCTCAACACCAACCCCAGCCCCTGACAGATGCCGGCCATCGCGGCGTAGAAGATGCCCTTCCGCGGCAGCCGTAGCCGTAGCGTCGCGGCGTGCTCCCCGTCGCTTGACGGCGCCCTGCTCAGTATCGACATCGCTATGCCACCCAGCGTCACCACCATCCCCACCATCGCCATCGGACTCATCCTCTCGCCCAGCAGTAGCCGCCCCGCCAGCGCCGCCGTCGGCGCCGAGAGGGTCATGAAGAGCTGCCCTATGCGCGACCCTATGATGATGTAACCCTGCATCAGGCAGTAGTCGCCTATCACATAGCCCACCACGCCGCTCAGCGCCAGCCACAGCCACGTCGCGCCGTCGGCGTAGCGAGGGTAGGGCACCCCCATCGTGAGCCACAGCGTCGCCACCAGCAGCACGAGCGACATCGTCATCCTTATCGTGTTCAGCGGCAGCGACCCCATCCGCTTCGACGCCACCTCCGCAAACAGAGCCGTCGCCGTCCACGACACCGCCACCCCCAACGCAATCAATTCACCCACCATAACTTACCACTTGGTCCGCAGGCTCCCAGCCTGCAAATTATAAATTCTCAATTGTTGGTATGCAGGCTCCCAGCCTGCGAATTATCAATTCTCAATTGTTGGTACGCAGGCTCCCAGCCTGCGAATTATAAATTCTCAATTTTCAATTTTCAATTTTCAATTATCAACTTCTCCACCTCTTCCCTGTGCTCATACAGCGTGCATCCCCCCGTGTGCTCCCAGCTCAGGGCGCTGGCGGAGCGCAGCTTGCTGAACAGCGGCGAGCGCAGCGCCGCCCTCAGGCCGTCGCGTGCCGCGTTGGTGTCGCTGTGCGGCGAGAACGGACAGGGCTCGGCAGCTCCGTCGGGACCAATGTGGAAGAAACCGCGTCCCGCGGCCATGCAGCCGTCCAGCAGCTTCTCGTCGCCGGGAAACGACACGAAGATCATGTCCTTGTACTGCTCCCTCCGCTCGTCCACCGTCCGCTCCATCCACTCCACGTCCTCCTCGCCGAAGGCCAGATGCTCTGTCCCGGGCTCTATCGGCACATACTCCACATAGAACACCAGCTTGCAGCCCAGCTTGTGGAGCTTCTCCAGGTAGTCGGCCGACGTGACGAACTGCTTGTTCTCCGTCGTCACCGTGATGCTCACACCGAAAAAGAGGCCCGCCTCGTGCAGCATCTGCATCGAGAGCATCGCCCTCTCGTGCACCCCCTTGCCCCGCCGCGCGTTGGTCGCCAGGGCGTCACCCTCCACGCTGATGACGGGCACCACGTTGAGGTGCTTCCGGAAGAATTCCACATATTGCGCCCCTATCAGCGTCCCGTTGGTGAACACCGGGAAGAGCATGTCCTTCACCGTCGCTATGCTCTCCAGCAGGTCCCGCCGCGTCAGCGGCTCGCCGCCGGCCAGCAGGGCCACGTTGAAGCCCATCTGCGCCGCCTCGCCGAACAGCCTGTGCCACTGCTCCGGACTGAGGGTCTCTCGCGTGGGCGTGTCGCCGGCTATGCCGCCGGCCCTCGCATAGCAACCCTTGCACTGCAGGTTGCAGGTCGTCGCGATGCTGCAGATGAGGAACGGAGGCACATCGAGCCCCTCCTTCTCCTTCATCGCGCGTCGCCGTTTCTCACCGCGCGCCAGCGCCAGCTGCATCTGCAGCGCGAAGCGCGCCTCCCTCGGGTTGCTCAGCACACTGCGGTAGGCCGTCGCAAGCAGGCTCCGCAGGTTGTCGCTCATGTATTTCGAAAGGTCTTTCATCGTTTCAGGTTCTTTATCATTGTGTCCAGTATGCCGACCGCCGCCCGCGCATCCTCGGCGCTGAGCGGCTCCTCTTTCATGCAGCTGGCCATGCAGGCCGGCACGTCCTTGGCCTTCTCTTCGAGGTGTATGCCCTTGCGCGTGAGGCTCACCAGTGTCTGCCGTCCGTCGGCGATGCCGCGCGTCCGCACCACCAGGCCCTCCTTCTCCATCCGCTGCAGCAAGGGCGTCAGCGTGTTCGTGTCCAGCATCAGCCGCCGGCAGATGTCGCCCACCAGCTGGTTGTCCTGCTCCCACAGCACCATCATCACCAGATACTGCGGATACGTCAAGCCAAGCGGCTCGAGCAGAGGCCGGTAGGCCTGGGTCACGAGCCGCGAGGCTGTGTACAGCCGGAAACAGAGCTGGTTGTCTAATTTCAGTTGGTCGTACATCGTGGGCTTACAACATCTTTTCGATGGCCTTCTCCATGTCCTTCGGCTCCGTCGTCGGCGCGAAGCGCACCACCGTCGTGCCGTCCTTGGCCACAAGGAACTTGGTGAAGTTCCACAGTATGTCGCTCTCTTTCTCCACGCTCTTGCTGATCTTCTTCAGCATCGCGTGCGTGGCCTTGGCTTTCAGCCCCTTGTACTCCTCCGTCGGCGCCTGCGCCTTGAGGAAGGTGAACACCGGGTGCTCGTCCTTGCCGTTGACGTCCGTCTTCTTCATGATCTGGAACGTCACGCCGTAGTTCATCCGGCAGAAGCTCTCTATCTCGCTGTCCGCGCCGGGGTCCTGCTCCGCAAACTGGTTGCACGGGAAGCCGATGCACACCAGACCCCTGTCGCGGTACTTCTCGTTCAGCATCTCCAGCCCGTCAAACTGCGGCGTGAAGCCGCACTTGCTCGCCGTGTTGATGATGAGTAGCACCTTGCCTTCAAACTGCTTGAAGTCAATCTCCTTGCCGTTGCTTGCCACTGCCTTGTAATCATAAATGGTTGCCATTGTTGTATTGTTTTTATTGTTGTTGTTCTTGCTTGTCTTCGTCGCTCTTTATGGGCCTTATGTACCTCGCCGGGCTTCCGGCCACCACGCTGTTGGCCGGCACGTCGCGTGTCACCACCGACCCCGCCGCCACTATGGCGTTCTCGCCTATCGTGACGCCGGCCAGCACCTTCACGTCGGCCCCGAGCCACGCCCCGGCGCCTATCACTATCGGCTTGGTCAGCAGGGTGTGCCGACGCGTCGGCTCCTCCGGGTGGTATTCCGTGGCCAGCACGCAGTGCGGCCCTATGAAGGCCCCCGCCCCGATGCTGATGCCGCCTATCGCGAGCAGCGTGCACCCGTAGTTCAGGAAGCAGTCGGCGCCGAAGCTCACTCCCGCTCCGTAGTTGAGGTGCAGCGGCGTGAAGACTCTCACCGTCTCCGGCACCTCCCGTCCGGTGATTTCCCTCAGCCAGCCCCTTACCTCCTCTTCCGTGCGGTAGCCGCTGTTCATCTCGGCGCAGAGCCGCATCGTGCGCTGCACTTCGGCATACAGCGCGTCGCTGCCCACGTAGTCTTTCCCTGTCCTGGTGTTCCCCTCTGTGCTCATTTGTCTATGCTTACTATGTGGTACTTGCGTGTGCCCAGCCCGATGGCCGCGGCGTGCTCTATGGTGTGTACACCGTGCTGCTGGTCTATCCGGCTGATGAGGTCTGTCGGGTCGTTCGTGGCCGTCACCTCCTGGTTGTTGATGATGTCCACACAGGCCTGGTCCAGGGCCACCGGGTCCGTCGAGGCCAGTATGCCGTAGTCCTCAAGCTTCACGGGCTCCGGATGGTCCACACAGTCGCAGTCTATGCTCATGTTGTTCATCACATTGATATATATGATTCCCTTCTTGCCGCGGAAGTAGTCCGTCACGGCCTGCGCCGCCGCCGCCATGCTCTCGAGGAAGCCGTCCTGGTCGCCGATATACTCCTCCGTCCAGAGCTTCTCCATGTCGAGCTGCTCCATCTTCCCGGCCGAGTGGATATAGGCCTTGCCGTTCGGACTGGCGCAGCCGATGCTCAGGTTCTTCAGCGCTCCGCCGTAGCCACCCATCGGGTGCCCCTTGAAGTGGTTCAGCGCTATCATGAAGTCGTAGTTCGCCAGGTGCCCGCCCACTATGTCGTACTTGATGTGCGTGGTGTCGCGCACCGGTATCCTGATCTCGCCCTCCTCGTCCATGATGTCTACGCGGAACCTCGGCGTGAAACCGTGCCGCTCTATCACCTTCCAGTGGTTCTCCGACGTCGACCGCTCGTCCTGCTGGTCCTCCGGCGCGTTGCCGTAGGCCGTGTTGCACTCCACTATGGTGCCGTCCACCGCCGCTATCAGGTCCTTGATAAGCTCCGGCTTCAGGTAGTTGGGGTTGCTCCCCTCGCCGGTGCTCATCTTCACCGCCACCCGCCCCTCGGCCTTCACGCCTACGGCTTCGTAGATTCTCACCAGCGCCTCCGGGCTGATGTCGCGCGTCAAGTACACTGCGGCACCCTTCCCGGCAGCGGGGGCCGCCTCGCTCTGGCTCTTCTGCTGGCAGCCGCCAGGCAGCGTCGTCGTTGCGGCATTCTTCGTCATGGTCTTTTCCATTCTTTATAGTTTGTGTATAGTTGCGTCTCTCGTCCCTCCGGCCTTAATGTTCATTGCCTCTTGCCTTTATATCGTTCCGCTCTGGCTGGAATTTATGTCGTTCACGATGCAAATATACGACACTTTTTCATTCCGGCAAGAAAAAATCTTCTTTTTAACATTTTTTCCTCCCCCCGCCACCCTCTCTGCCGCCCTTCAGGGTCGCCGTAACAGCCAGTCTACTACTCATATAGACTCCCGCAATCTCTACCGCCCTGTTTCTCAGCACCTCCTCTGCACCCTCTCTACCCCCTCTCTACCCCAACTCTACCCCCTCCCGGGGTCCGGGGTAGGGTAGGGGTGCGATTTGTGTCGCGCGCGATAAACATTCTCTTTTTCTCTCCTCCCCCCGCACTCTTTTCGCCATCTCTTCCCGAAAGCCCGTGGTGCTGCCCTCCGCTGCCTCTCTTGCCAGCCGTCGTCGCATCCCTAAATGGTTGTCAGCGCGCCTTCTACGCATTTTTTTTCGCCACGTGCCGTATTTTGTGTACATTTGCACCATGAATATCATCCGGGTCGACTCCCTCCAACTCCCTGCCCTCGAGCCCTATGCCCGGCTCACCGAGGCGCAGCTGCGCAACCGTCTTCACGCCGCCGAAGGTCTCTTCATCTGCGAGAGCCTCAAGGTGTTGCGTGTCGCCCTCGCGGCCGGCGTCCAGCCCCTCTCGCTCCTGGCCGAGGAGCGAATGCTCGACTCTCAGGTCGCCCCGCTGCTCGACGAGTTCGGCCTCCCCGACCTCCCCGTCTACGTCGGCTCCCGGCCCACCCTGGCCGGCCTCACCGGCTACGAGCTCTCGCGCGGCATCCTGTGCGCCATGCGCCGCCCGCAGCTCCCGCCGCCCGACGCCGTCCTCGCCCGCGCACGCCGCGTGGCGGTCCTCGACGGGGTGGTCAACTCCGAAAACACCGGCGCCATCTTCC
>CAMVAA010000082.1 GCA_947165345.1 uncultured Bacteroidales bacterium | reverse complement strand
AGAGGACCCAGAGAGGGGGTAGAGAGGACCCAGAGAGGGGGTAGAGAGGGGGTAGTGAGGGGGTAGTGAGGGGGTAGTGAGGGGGTAGAGCGGGGTGAGGGGGTGCCGGATCCGGGCACCGAGGGCTATGCGTCACGCGAGGGCATCGGCGATGAGGAAGATGGAGCCGGTGACGAGGACGAGGTCGTCGGGCTGTGCAGCGGCACGGGCGGCGGCGATGGCCTCGTTGACATGAGGATAGGGCTTGCCCTGCAGGCCGAGCGAGGCGGCACCCGCGACGAGCTCGTCGACCGGCTTGCGGCGCGGCACGGAGGGCTGGCTGAAGTACCAGCGGGTGTCGGCCGGGAAGTGGCTTTTGAGCAGGCGGAGGATGGAGAGGTAGTCCTTGTCGTTGACGCAGCCGTAGACGACATGCAGACCGCGGTGGGGCGTGGCGTCGACCCCGCGGAGCATGGAGCGGACGCCGGGCTCGTTGTGGGCTGTCTCGCAGATGGTGAGCGGGGCGGTGCCTATGGTCTGCCAGCGGCCGTGGAGGTGGGTGTTTGTCACGACGCGGGCCAAGCCGTTGCGCACGGCGGAGGGGGAGAGCCTGCCGCCGGGAGGCAATATCCCCTGCAGCACGTCGACTGCCTCGAGGACGGTGGCGATGTTCTTCTTCTGGTATTCGCCGGTGAGCTCGGAGGTGTAGTCCTCGATACGCTCGACGCGGTGGCGACGGTCGGCGAAGGAGATGGGGGCTTGCAGTTCGGCGGCCCTGGCGCGGAATACGGGCTCCGTCTCGGGCTGGGTCTCCCCGATGACGACGGGGACGCCGGGCTTGATGATGCCGGCCTTTTCGACGGCTATCTTCTCCAGAGTGTCGCCGAGGAACTGGGTGTGGTCGAGGCCGATGTTGGTGATGACGGAGAGCAGCGGCGAGATGACGTTGGTGCTGTCCAGGCGGCCGCCCATGCCGACTTCGACGACGGCGATGTCGACCTTTTGGCTGGCGAAGTAGTCGAAGGCGAGGCCGACCGTCATCTCGAAGAAGGAGAGGTGGAGGTCGGCGAACATGGCGCGGTGGCGGTCGACGAAGTCAACCACCTCGCTCTGAGGTATCATGTCGCCGTTGATGCGGATGCGCTCGCGGAAGTCGACGAGGTGGGGGGAGGTGTAGAGGCCCACGCGGTAGCCGGCCTCCTGGAGGATGGAGGCGAGGAAGTGGGACACGGAGCCTTTGCCGTTGGTGCCGGCCACGTGGATGCTTTTGAAGCGGTTCTCAGGGTTGCCGAGTGCGGCCATCATGTCGATGGTGGGCTGGAGGTCGGCCTTATAGGCAGCAGCGCCGATGCGGTGGTACATCGGCAGCTGCGCAAACATGAAGTCTAAAGTCTCTTGATATGTCATTTGTGGGGGATGGTGTAGGTGAGGCCAAGTGTGAAGAGGCCGCGCTGCGAGGGGTAGTTGGACCAGAGCCAGTAGCGCTGGAAGGCGAGGTTGTCCATCTTGAGGAAGAACGAGAGGGCGCGGTTGTGGCGGTATTCAATTTCGGCGTTGACGCCATAGCGCATGGGCAGCACGTCGCCGTTGTCGCCGAACATCTTGCCCAGCAGCTGGCCCTCGAGGTGGAAGAACCATTTGTCCTTGTAGTTGACGTCGGCAGCCAGGAGGGCGTCCCAGTTGGGGCGATAGGGCATCTCGGTGAGTGCGAGGGCGTTGCCGTCGTCTTTGAGGTCGGAATAGTGGTAGTAGTGGCCGCCGGCGCGCAGGGTAAGCATCTCATCGTTGACGAAGGTGATGGTGCCACCGCAGACGAAGCGGTTGTTGTCGATATAGAGCGGTTTGTAGACGTTCTCCAACCCATAGAGGCGGTCGAGTCTGAATGTCAGGTCGTTGTCCATTATCTGAAGAGCCACCTCGGCATTGGCTTCGAGTTTCTTGCTGATCGACCAACGCGCGTGGATGGCGATATCGTAATGGCTGGTGGCCTTGCGGTCGGCGTCGGGCGCAATATATGGGTTTATGATGCGGATGGTGTTCCAGCTGTTGGCGTCGATGCCACCGGTCAGGCCGAGGCTGAGGACGAGGTTGTCTTTCATCAGTTTCTTGCTGGCCACCACGTCGGGGAAGAGGCGGAACGCGACCGCGGTGTCGCTGAAGCCATCCCAGGCGGTTGTGAAGCCGGCGTGGAAGTTGAGGCCACGGAAGTCAAAGTCGACGTAAGGGTTGATTTTGACGATATTGCGGTGGCTACGGACGGTGTCGGTCGGCGCCGGAAGCGTGATGTAGCCCGACGAAGTATTGACGAAGCCATAGCCCAACGGCATTTGGCCATTGTGGCTTATCCTGTTGGCGAAGCCGTCCCACTCTATGTTCATGTAGGCCACGCCCTTATAGTGATTCTTTATATTGAAACCGTAGTGCACATTGCCGCTAAGGTTGAGGTGGAATTCGTTGCGGCCGTATGTGGCCCAGAGGTCGGAGAGGTGCACCTTGGCGGCATAGCCGAGCTTGTTGACGTCGAGCTGCATATTGCTCACGCCGAAATTCCATGTGGCAACGTTGTACGAGGCCCGATAGTCGGAGGTGGAAATGCTGTCGCGCGGTTGGCCGAGGACGGCCGACAAGATGCTGTCGGAGAAGCCGTAGTAGAGGTTGTGGTCGTGCTCGTAGCTGAGGTCGGACGAGAGTTGCAGTTTGTCGGCCACGATATATTTTCCGAAGAGGGTAACACCGGTTTGATTGGCCTGGTAGGGGTAGAGAGGGCCCAGAGAGGGCCCAGAGAGGGCCCAGAGAGGGGGTAGAGAGGCCCAAGAGGAGCGGTGGTTGATACGGATGCCGTAGGTCTTCAATCGGTCGCGTGTGGAACTCCAGTAGAGGTCGGCCAGCGGCGACCAGTAGTTACCCATGCCAAGGCGCAGGTAGTTGTTGTAGAGCCGCGTGGTCGGTTCGCCCACGATGCGCGCCGCCTTGATGCGGGTGGGCTCGTAGAGGGTCTTGAGGCGCGTGGGGGCGATGCTGTAAACGAAGGAGTGCTCCATGCGGCCCAGGCTGTCGCTCACCACGGCCGGGAAGTTGAGCTTCTCGCTGGGCTGGATGTCGGGGCGGTAGGAGCCGCGCACCACCACACTCTCGTTATATCCGCCCTCTTGCTGGGCTCTCAGGCCCACGGTGGCGGCCAACAGAGCCACTATCATTATCGTTGTGCGTTTCATATCGGTGTTCGGTGTTATGAAGTCTGTATTCGGTGATATATATTGTTCTACAATTCTATCACTATTTCCTCCTCCTCGGAGGCGGCGGCCGGACGCTCGGCTTCGGCAATGGCCTCCAGTTTGCGCTGTGCCACAGCTACCAGGTCCGCGCCGTCATAGTTGTCCACGATGCTCTGCAGGGTCTGCTTGGCCTGCAGGGTGTTGCCTCGGGCGTAGTATATGTCGGCCCAAAGTATGAACGAGTATGCCAGCCAGTAGTCGCTCGAGGCGTCGGAGACAATCTGCTCTATGAGTTTCTCTGCCTGAGCATACTGCTGGCGCTGCATCATGATTTCCACCTGACGGCAACGGGCCTCGCCGTTGTACTCTCCGTTGGCCGAGGCTGCAAGGCGGCCGTAGTAGAAGGCAGCACTGTCAGAAGCACCGCTGTCGAAGAAGGTGCGTGCCATGGCCAGCGAGGCCTCGTCCTTCAGTTCTGCAGTGGCTTTGTTGTTGGCAGACAAGCGCCTACCGGCTTCGAGGACACCGCCATGGTTGCCAAGAGCCACTGCGCACCGCAGTCCGCCCACCTCGCCTTGCAGACGACTTGCGTCACTCTCGGCATTATCGGCCAGTCGCTGGTAAAGGGTGGCGGCGCGGGTGTAGTCGTGCAGGTTGTAGGCTATGTTGGCGGCATTGTTGAGCGAGCGCTCGCTGTACTGGTTGGCGCCGGCCGAAGCCACGGCCTCGTAGTGCGGCAGGGCGCGACTGTCGTTGTCCAAGCGGTGGTAGCAGTCGGCAAGCAGGTAGTGGGCCTTGACGGCAAAGAGGCCGTTCGGGAAGCGGGCGATGTAGTTTTCCAGGGCTGTGGCCCCGTGGATGTAGTCACCACTCTGATACTGCCCCTCGGCAGCCAGATAGGTCGTGGAATCCTGCTCAACGGTCGACACCGTCACCTTTGCGACACGCTTCACATAGTCGAAGTACTCGTCGACACGGTTCTGCCCCACATAGATGTTCTTCACCGTGCCGAGGGCATCACGAGCCTCGTCGGTGCCAGGGTACTCGCGCAACAGCCGGTCGAAAGTCTTCAGAGCCTCGTTCTCGCGCTCGGTGTTATAGTATACCAGACCCTGATTCAACAGGGCTGTCTTTACGTATACGCTCTGAGGATACTGCTTCACGAAATTGCTATAATAGGTCATAGCCATTTCGTTGTTATCGCACATCATGTAGGTGTTGGCAATCTCGAGCATGGCCTTGGAGCGGAGGGGCGAGTTGTCGAACTTCTCGAAGATATAGTTGAGGTATGTCAGCTTCTCGCTGTTCTTGCCCTGGGCACCATAGGCGAGTGCTTTCTGGTACGTTGCATAGTCAGCGTCGCGTGCACCGGCGGCTATCACCTTGTCGTACTCCTCTATTGACTCCGGGAAGAGGCTCTGCACATAGAGGCAGTCGCCCAGGCGGTTGTGAACGTCGTTGCGCATGGCACGCTCTTTGGCCGAGGTACCATCCTGCAGTCTGGCAGCGAGGGCGGCAAAAGCCTCGCGGGCCTCGTCGTAACGCTTTTGCTTTAGGAGGATATACGCATAAGTATAGCGGGCGTCATTGGCATAAGGCGAACTGCCGGCATAGGACGAAAGGAGGAACTTATTAAGCGACCGCTCGGCAGCCTTGATGTCACCATCGCGGTACTGCAGTTCACCCACAAGGTAATTGGCATCGGCCGTAATGCGCGGCACAGCGTTGATACGCACCGCTTTCTCGTACATGGCACGGCCCTCGTCTACGGCACCGCTGTTGCATAGTTCCACACCACGGTTGAGGACGGCGCGCTGGTAGGCCTGCTCGAGCCGGGCGTTACGCTGCGGCACACGTTCCAGCAGACGGATGGCCTCCTTGTAGTTGTTAGTCGAGCAGTAGAGCTCGGTAAGTATCTCCTCGGCCTCTATACGGTGGCGGCTCTTGGGATAGCGTTTAAGGTAGCTCTCGAACGACTTGATACTTTCTCCCATAGCATTCTGATTCAGCTCACAGCTGAGTTTGGCGTAGTTGAAGAGTGCATCCTCCTTGACACTGGGGCTGAAGTCCATCTTCGACGCCTGAAGGAACATGCTGCGTGCCTCCATCTTGCGGTCGAGTCGAACATAACAGTCGCCGAGCACATAGAGGGCATTCTGCGCCACACTGTCGTTGCAGGTAGTCTTGCGGCTCAGATACGTGGCCGCCGAGTCATAACGCCCAAGCATATAGTAACTATAGCCCACCTGGTAGTCATTGTCCTGCGGGGTGCAGTTGGCCTGGTCGCGCCGCACCTCGGCCTCGGCGGCACGGTACTGCTCGAGAGCGCGGCCGTACTCTCCGCGGTTGAAATAGACCTCACCGACCATCTGCTGTATCTCGCCTCGCTTGAAGGCGTTCTGGTCACGCAACAGACCGGGAGCCATCTCCAGCAGTTCGTCGTAACGGCCAAGGTAGTAGTAGATACGGGCAATGTAACTCGGCACTATCTTGGCAAACCTGCGGTCTTTCTGCAGCTCGCGGAAGTTGCGCAGCGCCAGCTCGTACTGCCCATTCATGTATTGTATGTGGGCGTAGTAGTACAGGCTCGACGCGGCGTACTTCGACTTCCCACCAACCTGCTGGGCAAAGAGGTCTGATGCGCGGCGCGTGTCGCCCTTCTGGAACCAGCAGTAGCCGGTCTTGAAGTTGTACTCGCTGCGGTGGTCGTACTCCACCTCCTTGGCGTCGACGGTGCGGTAGTACTCAAGTGCCCGCTCATAGTTGCTACGGGTGTAGTAGAAATTGCCCAAGTAGAAACGGGCCATGTTGCACCGGCTGCTCTGCGGGTAGAGCCGCAGAAACTCCTCTAGGCGGAACGAGGCGTCGTTGTTGTCGAGCCGCTCGGAACACACGGCGGCATAGAAAGCGGCATCGCTGGCCACGCCGAGCTGCCCGTCGGCGTCGGTGCGCTGGGCATAGACCTGGTCATAGATCTGCTGCGCGGCGGCATACTTCTGCTTCTCGTACAGGTCCGTGGCCTGCCGGTAGAGGTTCCTCTGCCGCTGGGCGGCAGTCTCCTTCTGTGCAGTGGCTGCCAGCATCGGTGCCAGCAGCATCATGACTATCAGTATCTTCTTCATTTATCTGAGGAATATGTCTTTTTCTGTTTCTTGCGGTTCGGGTTTCACCCAGGGGCCGTGCAGCAGGAAGCCCGTCGCCGGCGAAGGCGTCATCTCGTAGACCCTTCGTCCCTCGGGATCGAGCAGCACGAAGGTGGGGTAGCTCACCACGTCGTAGCGCTCCAGCAGACGGTAGTCGCCGTCGAAGTGAAGCCACAGCCAGTTGTATCTATGGCCGCGCCGGCTGTTGCGCAGCAGGTGGTACATCTTCTGGAACTCGCGGTCACAGCACACGCTCACAAACTCCACGTCGTGCTGGCTGGCATAGATGCTGTCGCGGAAGTGGGCCATGGTCTCCAGCTCGGCCAGCGAGTAAGGGTCGCCACTGCGCACAAAGGCAATATAGAGCCACTTGCCGCGCAGCGAGTCAAGGTCGACCATGCGGCGGTCCACATCGGGCAGGACGATGTGCGCCTCGGCTTCGGCTGCCGAATCCGCCGCGGCCACATCCCACATTCTCAGCAGATTGCCCGCCAGGCGACGGTGTTCGTCAAAGCGGCTCCGGGACGCTATGCCGCCCACCATGGCCTTCACCCCGTCGCGGTCGTAGTCGGGCATGTAATAGCTCTCCTTCAGCGCCTCCAGGGCGGCCAACTCGCGCACCTGCCCGTTGCGGAGCAGCGGGTCGAGGCCTATCGAGTCGAGGTAGGTGTCCACGTCGGCCGCAGCCACCCACGCCACAAGCCGCTCAAGGGGTACGCGCCGGGTGCCGTGCGATATGCTGTTGGCATACAGCCCCAGGAAGAGGCGCATGTACTGCTCGTCGTGGTAGCGGACGGGCTCGTCGGCTATATATCGCGAAACCATGCCTTTGCGGCTGGCGAAGCGCATATCGTACTGCATCTGGGCCATCGTGTAGGTCACATAGCGGCCGAAGAAGTCGTCGCCCGGCGCACCGAAACGGCTCCGCACCAGGCCGGCAAGGGTGTCGAACGTGGTGCGCAGCGGCTTGAAGCGGGGGTCCAGGTGGACCCGGTTGGCCACCACAAAGCTGTCCACCAGGTGCTCGAAGGCGCCTATGCGCAGGTTTAGCTCGTCGGCCGGCAGGTCGAGAAACTCCAGCGGCAGCGCCACCGGCGCAAGGAACACATTCTGTCGCTCGTCCACCGTCCAGTCAAACTCCGGCAGGTAGACGCGGTAGTCGCGCCCGGGCTCTATGAAAAACGACTGCGTATAGCTCTCAATCTGCACATACACAAGGCGGGGATAGTTCGTATAGCACGACAGCGCAAAGCGCCCCGCCGAGTCTATGCGGGCACTGTCTTCCAGCACCTCGCGCATGGTGAGCATGTCGTCGTAGCTGTATAGCTCCACCCGCTTGCCCGCGGCGTCGGCCGCCTCGCCGGCGAAGGTGACGTTGGCACTCCCGCGGTGACCTATCTGTGCCGTCCCAGCGGCACACACCATCGCGGCGGCCGCCATAGCCAGTATATGTTTTACTCCCACTGTCTCTTATATGATTTAATACATTTTATAACGGCACCCATACCCCTTTATTGCATCGTCATGCAAAAAAAGCCTCCCCACCCAACCCCCTCTACCCCCTCTCTGGGTCCTCTCTGGGTCCTCTCTGGGTCCTCTCTGGGT
>CAMVAA010000081.1 GCA_947165345.1 uncultured Bacteroidales bacterium | reverse complement strand
CATGGTGGCCACCAGCAACCGCACCGAGGCCCACCGCGCCTATGGTGCCCAGGGCTACCTCAGCTCCGAAATCGACAACGAGAGCGTCAGCAAGACCCTCGAATACGCCTACGACGACTGGTGCATCGCACAGATGGCCACCCTGGCCGGCGACAGCACCACGGCACGCACCTACTGGATCAGCAGCCAGAGCTGGCAGAACATCATCGACAGCAACTGCTTTGCCCACGCCCGCCGCAACGGCGGCTGGGTGACGCCCTTCGACCCCACCGAGGTCAACAACCACTACACCGAGGCCAACTCGTGGCAGTACAGCACCTACGTGCCCCACGATCTCGACGCCTGGGTGGACTTCGTCGGCGGCAGGGACCGTGCCGTCGAGTTCCTCGACAGCCTCTTCGAGGGCCGCAACACCATGAGCGGCCGCGACCAGGCCGACGTCACCGGCCTCATCGGCATGTACGCCCACGGCAACGAGCCCTCCCACCATGCCGCCTGGCTCTACTCCCTCCTCGGCCAGCCCGAGAAGACCAAGCGCTACGTGCACCGCATCCTCGACGAGCTCTACACCAGCGCCCCCGACGGCCTCTGCGGCAACGAGGACTGCGGCCAGATGAGCGCCTGGTACGTGCTGGCCGCGATGGGCATGTATGAGGTCTGCCCTGGCAGCGACGTGTGGGTCGAGACCGAGCCCCTGCTCCGCGTGGAGGGCTTCGAGCGCCTGCCCCTGGCCGTGGTGCTGACCGACCAGAAGTGCCCTGACAGCCTCCGCATCACCCCCGTGCCCGTGGCCGGCGACTGGCAGATGCGCTACACCGGCGAGCGACACGATGTCTCGCTCTCGGTGCCCCGCTGCCCCGACGCCAGAATATACTATGCCGACCTCGACCACAAGTATTTCCGCGAGCCCTACAGCGCCCCGGTGTCCGTGGGCCGCTGGCTGTCGGCCTACGCCGAGAGCGAAGGCCGCCTGCGCAGCCAGCATGTGGACATGCGCTACTCGCCCGTGCAGACCGACAAGCAGGTCTCCTACCTCACCCAGCCCGCCCCGCAGTACACCGAGAACGGCCCCGAGGGCATGGTGGACGGCATCTTCGGCACCACCAACTACCGCATCGGCGGCTGGCAGGGATGGCAGGAGGACATGGTGGCCGTGGTGGAACTGGACAAGGTGCAGACCGTACACTCCGTCGGGGTGGACTGCCTCGAGAACATGCGCTCGTGGGTCTTCTTCCCACGCGGCGTCACGGTGGAGTACAGCCTCGACGGCGAGCAGTGGACCACCTACGGCAGCGTGCTGAACAACCGTTTCCCGCCCATCCATCCGCGCCAGGAGGAGAGCGTGCAGCACACCTTCGAGGTGACGGGTTCGGCCCGGGCCAAATACGTCAAGGTCACCGCCCGCAACTTCGGCCCCCTGCCCGACTGGCACGTCAGCGCCGGCCAGCAGGCGTGGGTATTTGTTGATGAAATAATAGTGAAATAGAAGATATGAAAAAGATAATCCTTATTGTATCGGCCCTGGTTGCCGTGGCGGCGTTCTCGTCGTGCGACAGCAAGGTGTGCTACTGCTACGACGGTCCGGTCGAGACCACCACCTACACCAACCGCGACACCCCCTGCACCTCGTTCTCGCGCGGCGGCGTGGGCTGTGTGGAGGAGTACGAGCGTATGCGGGGCGGCGGACAGGCCCAGGACCTCTGAGGCGTCAGAGTATAAGTATGGCATTCGAGACCGGACGCTGGCCGTCGTGGTCGTGAGTGTTGTTGTCCGAGGGGTGGTTCACCACGCCCCGGCTCTTCACGTACATCGTGGTCGAGCCGCCGCCGTCGAGGTTGATGGCGTCGCAGCAGCCTAGCCACCGCATCACCATCTGCAGCTCCGTCAGCGAGAAGCCTTCGGCCGTGTGACGGAAGCGTCCGTCGGCCACCACGAGGAGCACCGTGCCGTCGGGCCGCAGGCCTAAGGCCGTGCGGTTGTGGCGCTTGGTGACGAAGGTGCGGTCGTCG
This sequence comes from uncultured Bacteroidales bacterium, assembly GCA_947165345.1. GTDB lineage: Bacteria > Bacteroidota > Bacteroidia > Bacteroidales > P3 > Colimorpha. Next base: position 6,141 of record CAMVAA010000081.1, on the reverse strand, counting down.
CGCTGGGGCACATAGCGCCCTTTGCGCAGCAGCATGGGGCCGGCGGTCATGATGTCGCCGTTGGAGAGCAGGTCCTCCCACGTGCGGCTGCTGTCGGGCACCCACAGGCGCGTCGGTCCGAGGGTCAGGGTGGCGTACTGGTAGTACTTGCGGTTCACGCTGTCGTTCTTCTGCGGCGTGTTCTCGCCCAGCAGACGGCCGTCGATGCGGAGGTAGCAGATGGGGTTGCCCTTGTCCATGTCGAAGAAGGAGCCGTTGACGGCGGCGTAGGCCTGTCGGCGCTCGGCGAGGGTGTCGACGGTGGTCAGTATCGAGTCGTAGGCGAAGGCGAGGCGGCGGGGCGAGCCGGCCGGGACCTCGAGGACAAACAGGTGCTGGGCTGAGCAGAACAGACTCCCTTCGCCGAAGTGGTAGTTCTTGTACACGAAGCCGTCCAGACTGTCCACGCTCCACTCGGCCCGCGTCAGGAGCAGCGAGTCGAGGCTGTGGTCCACCTGGGCCGCGGAGGGACCGCAGGCGGCGAAGAGGATTGTCAGGAGGGGGAGGAGGTGGCGCATGGCGGTATCATTTTTTCTCGGCGAAGCGTTCGGTCACTGCGGAGGCATAGCTTTTCGACACCGGGATGTCCGGCACGCCCTCGGCGTCCATCTCGGCGTAGAGGCCGTCGGGGTCCTTGCGCAGCAGGCGCACGCGCGAGAGGTTGACGAACCAGCTCCGGTGGCAGCGCACGAGGCGGTGCTGGTCGCAGAGCTCTTCGACGCCTTTCATGGTGTTGCGGAGGCTGTAGCGCACCACCCGGCCGGCGTTCTCGTAGAGGATGGTGATGTAGTTGCCGGACGACTCGATGCTGAGGACGCGCTCGGTGCTCACGACGAGCTTCACGCTCCCCTTGTCGTCGGCGAAGCGTATGGTGCTGTCGCTGTCGTCGTCGTGGCGCTGGCGGAGGCTGAGTATGGTGCGTTGGGCCTCGGCGATGCGCAGGTCGCGGTCCAGGCGCTCCGCCAGAAGCCAGTAGACGGTGTAGGGGTAGATGGCCACAGAGATGTATATCAGCGTCACGATGGGGATCAGGACGAAGTAGTTGTAGTGCATGTAGAGCGAGAGGAAGAGGTTGCAGAAAAGGGCCGTGACCACCACCTCGGCGAACTGCCACAGCAGGTACTCGCCTTCGCGCAGACGTGCCTTGCGGGTGGCGAGGAGCATGATGGTGCGCGAGAGGGCGGTGGTGACCAGTATGATGGCGCAGCAGACGGGGAGGCAGAGGCCCTGGTGGGAGTACCACAGGGCGGCAAAGCGTCCTGTCTCGCCGCCGTCGCCCGTCTCGAGCCCGTAGCCGGGGGTGTAGGTGATGGCGAAGAAAAGCACGAACAGCACCAGCGAGACCACGAACATGACGGTGCTCTTTGTGTGATATACTATGCGGGGGATCTTCATTTCTTCTTCTTTGTTTTTTTCTTCGCTGGGCGGAAGAGGTCCGACCAGCGGTCGAAGTCCTTGGTCAGCTTCAGTCCGATGCCCTGTTTGTAGGGCAGGTCCATGCGGGTGTAGTCGTTGGTGTTGGTGCGGTTGTAGGCGTAGAGGTGGACGAGCGGGCTCAGGCGGTAGCCCACCAGGGCGTCGATGACGGTGCCGCCGGTGTTGCTGGCTTCCAGCTCGCGGCTTTCGCCGCCGTAGCCGAGGGTGCTTTCGAGGTACCAGCGCCCCCAGTCCTTGCTGATGTTGAGGTCCAGCTGCTGGTTGGTCATGTCGGTGGCGGCGCGGTAGTCGACGTTGATGTCGACGATGTCCACCATGTCGGCCATCATGCCGCCCAGGGTGGAGGCCAGAGTGCTGATGCCGCTCGTGGCGGCGTTGCCGCCCGTGGCCAGGTCGTTGCCCGAGACGTTGTAGAAGTTGCCGTTGACCAGCAGTGAGACGGTCTGGTTCAGCATGTCGCGTTCGCTGTTGCGGTCGATGTAGGAGAAGACCTCGTCCTCGACGCTCTGGTCGGCGTTCGGGAGCCTGAGGTCGAAGCCGATGGTGGGCTGGGTGAGGGTGCCGCTGACGGCGATGACGTTCTCCACCTGGATGTATTTCTGTGTGTTGTCGAGGGTGGAGAGGCTGCCGGTGAGGGTGGAGAGGTTGGCCCGCTGGGAGTAGACGGCTCTGAGGTCGAAGCGCGCGTCGGGGACCGAGCCCTGGAAGGACAGGTTGCTGCCTTGCTCGATGGTGAAGTCTTTCACGACCAGCGACACCAGGGTGAGCTTCATGGTGCCGGAGGTTATCTCGTAGCTGCCGAGCACCTGCGGCTGCTGCCCGTCGGAGAGGCTCAGGTGCAGGTTGCCGCTGCCGCTGGCGCCGACGTTCACGTCCACGCCGGAGAAGACCATCGGCAGTGCCAGCCGCATGTCTGGCCTGATGTCGAGGTCCACCTCGAGGTTCAGGTGGTTGTTGCTCTTGCGGCTTTCGGTATTCGTCTTGGCCTTCTGTGGCTGGTCGTCGACGAAGGTGATGTAGCTCTGTGACTTCACCTGTCGCTGCTCGCTGACGGGGATGGAGAGTGTGCTGCCGGGGTTGGTGCGTGCGTCGACGGCGATCTTGAGGTTGTCGAGACGTCCGGTCACCTTGCCGGTGGCGGAGGCCAGGAGGGTGCCGAAGAACTGGTCGCCGTCGGGGCGGTCGAGCACCAGCAGGTTGTCGGTCGAGAGGTCGAGGTCGAGCACGAGGTCGCGCAGGCTGTGGTGGTGTATCTCGCCGTCGAGGTAGGCGGTGTTGCCGCGCGAGTCGAGAATCAGGAAGCGGTCGAGGCTGACGGTGTTGCCGTTGAAGCGGAGGCTGTCGTTGAAGTAGTAGGTCACGCCGGTCATGTCGACGTGCAGGGCGCCGTTCTCGACCAGTGCTTCGCCGAGGATGACGGGGGTGCTCAGGGTGCCGCCGAGGTCGAAGCTGCCGTGCAGCATGCCCTCGAAGCGGTTGGAGAAGTCTTTCATGAGCGGTGCCGCGAGCGAGAGGTCGAAGCTGTCGAAGGCGACGTCGAAGTTGAGCCCCGGGTCGTTGTCGGCCAGGCCAATCCATCCGGTGGCGTCGAGCTGCGGGCTGTGGAGTTGCAGGTTCAGCGTGTTGAGCTCGGCGTTCCAGTTGCTCTTGACGGCGACGTCGCCCAGCGACTGCCGGTTGACGTGGCAGCTGTCGATGGTGAGGTTGGTGTTGAAATAGGGTGTCTGACCAAGGCCGTAGAGCTCGAAGTGGCCGTCGACGAGGCCGGCGACGGAGATGGCCGAGCCCTGCAGCAGCATGTCGCACAGGAGCTCGAGGTTGAAACGGTCGAAGTCGAGCATCACGTAGTCGTTGTCGCGGTGGTCCAAGGAGACGTCGGCGCTGATGCGCTGGCTGTCGCTGTGTATGCTTATGCCGCTGCCTTTGACGCTCATGCGGTGGGCGGGGTCGATGACAAGGTCCGCGATGTCGAGCATCCAGGGGGTGGAGCCGACGTGGAAGAAGGGCCGGACGACCTCGATTCGCCCCTGCCGGAGCGAGAGGAGGAGGTCGCCGTGAGTGGCGTCGGCGGAGTCGCCCCAGACGAGGCCGGCTTCGGTGCGCTGGCTGTTGCTTCGGACCACGAAGCCAATGTCCGACATCAGGTCGAGGCTGCCGAGGCTGAGGTCCTGCGACTCGATGTCGACCACATAGTCGCCGCCCACACGGCGGCTGCTCAGTCCGAGGCCGGAAAGGAGGAGCGAGCCCATGCGCAGCGAGTCGCTGCGGACCACCATCTTCAGGGTTTCGCCGTTGTTGTAGGTGCCGCTCAGTCGGCTGCCGTAGGCGAGTTGCATGCCTGGGACGAGGGTGCGGAGCGCCTCGCCGTCGTCGAGCCAGAGGGCGCTGAAGTTGACGGTGTTGCCGGCTATGGCGCTGAGTTTTGTGCTGTCGGGCGCCTGGGCCAGACCTAGGTCTGCCGGGAGCACGGTGGAGAGGGTCTGCTGCACCATGAGCGGCAGGTCGCTGTAGGCGAAGTCGCCGTAGGCAGAGGCCGAGAGGGGTGTGCTCTCGAGCCGTATGTCTTTGTGCCGCCCGTCGCTGGCGACGTTGAGCACGAGGTCTTTGAGGTCGAAGTCGCCGACGGTGACGTTGGTGGCAATCAGTTCCATGTCCATGTCGTCGATGTCGTTACCCTGCGCTTTGACGTCGACGCGCCCCGAGATAAGGTCCTGCGGCTCAGGGAGGAGGCCGAAGGCGTGGGCGGCCAGGCGGTCGACCACTACCGCGGCGGTGTAGTTGCGCAGGCTGTCGCGCAGGTCCACCGAGGCTTCGGCGTCGAAGGCGGCGAGGCTGTCGTTGGAGGTGGCTTTGAGGGTGGCGACGCCGTCGTTCATGTAGCATGCCATGTCGATGGGCGACAGGCGGTTGCCCTTGACGGTGCTGGAGGGGATCGAGAGTTCGGCGTTGACGGTGGTGTGGCGCAGGTCGTCGAGGCGGCGGGGCAGCTCGGCGTCCACGCTCAGCGTCATGCCGGCGTGGGTCAGCCAGTCGGTCCCGATCCATGCCAGCCCCATCCCGTCGCTGTTGGCGTCGAGCGTGACGCGGCGCCGGCCGTTGGTATGGGTGGTGGTGAGGATGTCGGCCTGCAGGTTGCCGAAGCCGCACACCATGTCGATGTTGGCGGTCGCCTTGCCGTGGAATCCGCCTTCGCCGCGGGCGTGCAGGTCGAGGTATTCACCTTTGCACAGCTGCTTTACGAGGTGCTCGGGCAGGTGCGGCAGACCGGCGCTCAGCCGTCGCAGGTCGCTCTCTTCGGTTTTCAGGCCGAGGTGGTCGATGTTGAACACCGTGTTTGTGATGTCCGGCAGCCCTTTGACAGTGCCGGCCACCACGAGCTCGGTGGCGCCGCCGTAGTAGACGTTCAGCCCTTCGGTCTCGAGGTTGTCGATGGTGCCGCTCGCGGTGCCGTCGGCCCTCAGCTGCGCGTCGATGCCCCAGAGCACGGGTGCCCAGTAGGCTATGTCGCTGAAGTTGACGGTGGTGCCCTCTTTCAGCAGCAGTTCGTGCTGCACCGTCTGCAGGTAGTTAGGCATCCAGTTGGGGTAGTCCATGCGTGCGTCGGCCATGATGTGGCTTCTCGGCGTCTCGACGTCGAGGTTCTTCACGGTGATGTCGTGCCGCCCCACGTGCACCTCGCCCGAGATGTTGTCCACCTTGAAGCCGCTCTTCTCGAGGGTGCTCATTTTCAGAATGCGAACGGTCACGTCCTCGTTGACGACGTGCAGGTCTTTGAAGCGGGCGTTGATGTCGAAGAACTCCATGTGCGGGATGTCCACGCCGTGTTCCGGCTTTGTCTTGCCGAATTCTGGCAGGTCCATGCGGTAGTGTACTCTGTTCAGTACCAGTGTGTTCACGTCGACGGTGAAGGTGTGGCGCGTCGAGTCGTCGTCCTTGTCTTCCCTGCCGTCGTTGAAGTAGTCGATAATGTGCTGCAGGTTGATTTCGTTGTGGCCGGTGACGCTGTCTTCGGTGATGGCCAGGTGGTAGTAGGCGTCGCGCAGGTAGACGCGGTCCATTGTCAGCGTGCCGGTGTTGATGCCGCCGTCGTCGATGTCGCCGCCCTTGAATGGGAAGCGTCTAAACCTGACGCTCAGCCTTTTGGCGTCCAATATCGTGTCCCCGTAGGGGTCCACCATAAGCAGGTTGTCGGCGATAAGATGGTCCCACGGGGTCGCGTGGAGAGAGCCAATTTTCACCTGACCGCCCCACTCGCGGGAGAAATACTCACCCACAGCCATACCCAGATATGACTGTACCACAGAGTAGTTCAGCGCTGCCACGGCCACATACACCGTCAGCAGCACACCCATCGCCACACGTCCTGCTATCTTCAGAATCTTCTTCAATCTACACCCCAAAACGCAATAGGGCATTTATTATTGTATCATAAGTTAAATAAAAAGAATATCCTCGTGGGGCGAGTTGAAAATTGAGATGGGTAGGGGTAGGGAGGGGGTAGAGAGGGAGGGTGTGATTCCTGTCCCGGGGCGGGAAAGAGTGGTTTTGAGGTCTTTTGCTTGATTTGCAGGTATTTGCAGCGGTTTTTGCCTGATAAAGTGCTGAGAGGGTCTGAATCACCCCGAAAACGGGTTGGATTTGCGGAGTGTGGGGAGGATTTGCGGG
>CAMVAA010000080.1 GCA_947165345.1 uncultured Bacteroidales bacterium | reverse complement strand
CAAGGACGACGAACTGCGCCTCAAGAACCGGGTCATCGTCGACGAGGTGGAGCGCAACCGCCGCCTCATAGACCGCGCCGTCAGTCTCGGTGTCAACCGTGCGGCGCTGTTACTGTCTTTTTCCCTGCTGCTGGTGATAGCCGCCTGCACCAAGGAGGGCGACACTATCTATCAGCCCGACCCTGCCGATTCTGCCTCGACGGCACCGCTCGTCACCGTCATCTACGACCCCAATGCGCTGGGTGATGGCGGCTACAACGACCTCATCTATCAGGGCGTGGAGCAGGCAGCCAAGGAGTACGGGCTGCGCACCATGCAGCTGTCGCCCGTCACGAGGGAAGAGGGACTGGCCTACCTGCAAACGGTGTTCCAGCAGATGGAAGCTGCACAGGACACTGTGCGCCGCCTCTTCATCGTTGCCGCCGCCAGCTACGACGACTATCTGCGCCAGAACAACAACCGCCTGGAGAAGAACGATTATGCTGACCTGCTCTATTTAGAGACCAGCACACCACTCAACGGCAAAGGCTACACGCTCTATCTGCCTTTCCACGGTGCCATGTACGAGGCCGGAGCCGTGGCGCCCGTCATTGCCCCTGAGGTGCTGCTCGTGGCAGCCAATCCCGAAATAGAGAGTGTAAAAGAGGCCGTGGAGGCATTCACAGAGGGTTTCCGGACCGACTATGTTGCGGCAGACGATGACCGGCAGCTCGTTATCCAATACCTCTCCGATGGCGTGTCAGGGGGCTTTGCCGTGGCCGACACCACCGCCATGCGATTGCTCTATCAGCATGATTGGCAGACCTGGAGCCAGCTGATGGTACCCGTCTGCGGCGGAGCCGGTTCCACGTTCCGTCGGTTGATAGAGATAATGGGGGGTTACGACTATGTAGGTGTCGATGCCACCGTCACCTCGCCACACTGTCCGTTCTCAGCTGTGAAGCACATTGACCGCGCCGTAGCACTATGCATCGGCCAATGGCTCTCTGCCGAGGGAATGCCGAAGCATCAGGTGCTGGGCCTTGCCGACGGCTATACCGAATTGGTTGTCCATCCCTATACAAACAGTCATAAGCAGGCGTTCAGCGAGCAGTTGACGGATGCCCTTCGTACAAAGATTTATAACGATGCAGTCAGAAAGGAGGCCGAGCATGAGAAATAGAGTGTTATTCTCCATCATCCTATTATTGCCCCTCTTCACTTCCTGCCGCCAAGAGGACGACACCATCGAGATCGTGCCAGCCCGCCACTGGGTGGAGAAGACTGTGGCCGTCGTCGCCCCTGTTGGTGATGCCGCCACAAAGACCCGACTGGAGCGCACAGCCGAGTGGTTCCTGGAGAACTTCCGAGAGGCGCAGCTGCACGACACGCTGGCTATCGACCTGAAGCTGGAGTGGCACGACGAACTCAGCGAAGACCTCGAAGCACTCAGCGGGCAGTTGGCCGGTCGCGAGGACATCGTGGCCGTCATCGGTCCCTTCGCCAACGGCAGTGTGGCACGCTTCGCCCCTGCGTGCAGCAAGACACAAAAGCCCCTCATCACGCCTACCGCCACCAGCGAGGACATCATCCGCCGCTATGCCGTCACCACGAATGGGCTGAACACGAACGCCGCGCCCTTCCTCTGGTCGCTCACCGAGACTGACGTCTCGCTTGCAGGCCTGCTGATGAGCAGTTTTGCAACGATGGGCAAACACTATAGCGACATCCTTGATACGCCCAAGGCCGCCGTCTTCTCACCCGATGACACATACGGTATGACGTTCAACTACTGGGCACCGTTCTACGCCTTAGAGAACGACATCGACCTGCAACGCAACGACCAGTACAGGAGCCTGCAGGAGTTGCTGCAGCAGATAGCCGACTACCGCGAGGCGATGCTTGGACAGGGACTGGTGGCGTCGGCCATCTTCTGCGTGGCCGAGACAGCGCAGCAGCTCTACGAGGTGGCCCGTGCCAATCGCCTGGCCGTGCTGGGCGACCCTGTGCTCAGTCTGGCGTTCAGCAGCACCGACCCCGACGACCCTGCCAACGACCAGTATTGGCAGGTGTTCAAATCGACATACAATACTTACTTCGCCTTTTCCGCCCTCTCCGAGGAGGGACTCGCCGCCCTTGGCCCGCGTGGTGCCGCCATCCTGCAGGGCTACGAGGGCTTCTCGCCATACGCCGACCCCACCACGGGCTTCGAGCAGAGCTACAAGACGCGCTTCGGCGTGCTCCCCACCTTCGCCGAGTGCAAGTTCTACGATGCGCTGATGCTCGCCGCCTTCGCCACCTGCTACGCAGAACACCAACGTCCTGTGGTCGGCGATAACATCGCCGACATCAACCACGCCATCCGTACCCTCACCATCGATGCCGACGGAGCTTCCCTCAGCGGCCCCGCCTGGAACGCTACCTCGATGGAAATCTACCTCTCCGCCATGGAGCGCGGCCATCTGCTCCATTTCGTGGGTGCCTCGGGCGAAATCAGTTTCGATGCCGACACCTACACCGCCGCCACCACGACAACCTACGTACACTGGCAACTGATGGACGGCCAGATTATCCATCGCAGCTACTTCGGCTCCTCCGGCGTGCGCACCGCCGATGCCAAGGCTGCCTGGCGCTACCTCTACGATCAGCAGGAAGCCAGCAAGGACTTCGAGCAGCAGGCCGCAGGTGGCACGGCCATCACCTATCCCGCCCTCACCGACCAGTATGCTGTGCTGGTGCAGGGCAGCAAGGGCTTCATCAACTACCGCCATCAGGCCGATGTTCTCAGCGTCTATCAAGCCCTGCGCCGAGGCGGTTTCCCCGATGACCACATCATCCTCATCATCGACGGCAGCATTGCCAACGACCCGCAGAACCCCGAACCAGGCATCATTCGTTCATCGCTCAACGGTCCCGACCTGTTGGGTGGCCACGACAACCTGCCCGCCGCAGCAGTCGATTACGACAGCGCCGACCTCACCGCCAGCGATGTTGCCGGCATCCTGCAGGGTGTAGGCGCCCCCGGTTCCAATGTCCTCCTCTACTGGAGCGGCCACGGCCGTAGCAACAGCCACGGCGGAGCCGACGAGTTCTGTTGGCGCGACACACCCCACGGTCAGGGCTTTACCGCCTCGATGCTCCGCGAGACCGCCCGCCAAATGCAGTTCCGCAAGCTGCTCATCGCCGCCGAGCCCTGCTACGGCGAGTGCGTCATCAGCGCCGTCGAGGGCATTCCCGGCGTGCTCGCCATGAGCGGAGCCAGTGCCACTGAGCAGTCGTGGGCCGACTGCTGGAGCAACGACGCCCACGTGTGGCTGTGCGACCGCTTCTCGCAGAACCTCGTCACTTGTCTCACCGACAACCCCGACACCAGTTTCCGCGACCTCTTCCTCTACTGCGCTACCCACACTCTCGGCTCCCACGCCAAGATAGTGAACGCCGCCCACTTCGGCAACCTCTACACCACCGGTCCGTCAGAGTTCATACGCTATCATAATAAATAAGGTATATATAATGTTTCACAATCAAAACAAAACAGCAATGAGACAAAACAACAGATTCCTTTCACGACTGGCCTATCCCGCATGCTGCTGTATCACGGCAGCCCTGCTGCTCACGGCCTGTCACGACGATGACAACGACACGCCCTACACCCCTGACACGTTCAGTTACAGCGCCGTGGTGTTCGGCAGCAGCGACAGCCAGCAGCTGACGCTCGACAGCATCTCGTCGGCCCTCACCAGCGCCACCACCACGGCCTCGTGGCTCAAGGTGACGCCCCTAGCCGACCTCGACCGCTTCGGCCACCCCACGCTCAGCATTGAGAGTACGCAGCCCTCGACCGACGGTGCCGAGGCCACCATCGACGTGGTGAGTGAGAAGGGCGACCGCGCCACCGTCACCGTGCGCCACCGCCAGATGGGCGACGGCGATGCCTACAGCGGCGGCAACGCCGGATGGCTCACCGACTGGTGGACCTTCCAGACCGTGGACCTGCAGGGCTTCGAGCACGCCCAGAAGGCCCCCTGGACGGTGGAGGGCGCCGACCACATTCCCGAGGAGGTGCGCCGACAGGTCACGCCCTCGCAGGGATGGGAGATGGCCTTCAGCTATCTGAACGACGAGTCGCTGCGCGGCGTGCGCTACTTCGCCCTCTACAACAAGTGGAGCGGACAGATGCGCGTCTATACCTACATCGTCGACCCCACCGGCTGGGGCACCGACCTGATGATTAACGCCTACTTCGGCACGGCCAACCACAACGACATGTACCCGCTCTACAACGTCTTCGAGTATGGCATACCCACCAGCCACGTGCCGGGCAGCACCCTCTCGCGCAACGCCAAAATCCTGAGCGCCCAGAGCCAGACCTTCCAGACGTGGCTCACCCCCTTCCGCTACTCCCAGAGCATCACCCCCGGATGGTACTGCTTCGAGTTCGACATGTCGGGCTACGTGCCCAAGGGCAAGGACTGGCTGAAGAAGGACGAGGACGCTCCGCGCTTCAAGTTCTTCGCCGAGACGGTGAACAACCAGAGCGTCAACCTCAAGGGTACGCTCTCCGGCAGCATCAGCGGCACTTTCAGCGACCCGCAGATTATCCAGCACGGCGGGGCCAACGCCACCAGCGGCATTTTCAGCGCACTGGGCGGCGGTCTGAGTGCGATCAGCGGCTTAGCCTCCAACAGCATCTCAAGTTCTGCCACCTACGGCAGTCTGATGAAGAACGGCGGCAATGAGGGCATCGGCGGCTATCTCAACCCCATCAAGTACTGGGGCGGATTTGCCTGCAGCATCGCCGGGCCGCTGCTCAGCTTCATCGGTGGCCAGATGGAAGACCCCGTGAGCTACGACACCATTCCCGGCAAGATTGACCTGACGCTCGACGCCACGCTCGACCTTAACGGCTACATCAAGGCAGCCACGGGCAACAATCAGCGCGGACTCTCCGTCAGTCCTAAGGGCATATACTCGGCCAACGGCGCCAACGGCCATGTGGGCAAGGGCGTGTGGAGCCTGGCCGAAGACCCCGTGGTGTATATCGACAAGGACGACATCCTCTCCTCGCAGAACGGTTTCAACCTGCTCTGCACCAACAGCGGCTACTCCATCAGCAGCTTCGCCGACTACGACGTGCGTATTGTCTATGCCTTCGACCCCACGAGTATCAAGCTGAACCTGAACACAGACCTGTTCCGCGACATTCAGGACGTCACCGTCACGGCCAACGTGGGCGTGCTGCCCAACTACCCCTGCGGCCACACCGATTCCTATCGGCAGATGCTCATGCTGGGCAATCGCCCCTCGTTCAGCCTGGCCCCGGGCAAGACCAGCGGCACTGTTAACCTCAGTGCAAACTCAATCCCCTTAGTGTGGAAGGTGGGCCTGGACGACCTGGCCGACGGCCAGTATGAGACCGCCCAGAACTGCTCCGTCGTCACCCAGAAGACGGCCGATGGCAAGGGCTGGCAGCGCTACCACGGACGACTCATCGACGTGCCGGAACTGGGCAAGCAGATTGTCGTGGACCCGCAGGTGTTTTTGCCCTACAGCCTCGATGAGAACGGCAAATGCACCGGCATCGGCTACCCCACGGCCCCCGACTTCGTGGTGCGCGTCGATGTGCAGTTCACCGCTCTCGACGACGACGGCGAGCGCAAGGCATTCCAGTATGGCAAACTCTACATACCGAAAATCGAGATTGTGGATTACGACGGGATAAGCAAGGTCTACAGCCGCCTGAAGGACTACTCGCAGAAGTGCGAGAAGAAGCAGGCCGTCAACACGCTGGCCAACGACTCAAGCGTCCCCGTGCGCTTCCCTGGCGGCCATCGCCTCATCGCCAAGACCCTCCGCCTGCTGAAGATCGTCACCGATGAATAAGCGTACAGTCCCAAATAGCCAGATAAATAAATTGTAAATCGTAAACATAAGTAAATCGTATATGAAAAAGAGATTTCTTCCTGCGCTGCTGGCCATGCTGATGCTGGCCACAGTCGCCCCCACGTTCACCGCCTGTTCTGACGATGACGATGACAAGAACAACAGCGAGCAAACCGAAAGCCAGAAGCTGCAGTACGACGACCTCGACATCTTCCAGCGGGCCATCTGCAACATCGACAGCGATGGCCAACTGGTGCGCTACCAGTTTGGCGAGGCCCTCTACGATGCCGAGCCACAGCACCTCTACATCGGTGTGGACAACATCGAGGAGGCCGCCAAGATTTTCCGCTGCTGGATAGCCCCCGATGTGGAACTGGGCACCATCACCCCCACCGTGAGCGACCTCACCGCCCAACTCACCGACACGCTGGGCCACGCCCAGGGTACCATCTACTTCCGCGCCGGCAGCGGCCAGACCGTGGCCGAGGTGACCTACAGCCCCGAGACGAAGCTGAAGTACATCGACAAGATTACCTTCCTGCTGAACTCAGCATGGCCTTACAACTCTGGGGAATTGAAGTGGCATCTGGGCGATATTCGCTCCTTCAGGATTACTGGCAATTGTAGTGAGGGTCTTGCTGATAATGACAAGTCACTCAATTTCGTGCTCGTCCAAGAGGGCGGCAATGGCCTCTATGCAGTATGGGCTGCCATTACAAATAACAAGTACACAAATTCTTCTGGAAAACAGAAATGGGGTGCTGAGAATTCTTTCGATAAGGTATTCTATTCAGACTATTGTCCGACCCGTAGCAGCGCGGACTACATTACAATTATGCTGAGGGAAAACTGGAATTATTTTGTTGAGAAATTCAAACAAGCTGGATGCGGACCGCTTGAAGCGAGCGCGTCATACTGGATAAACAGTACGCATTGGGACTGGGGGCGTTATTATGAGTGCATGGCGTATTCAAGCGGCTATGTTTCCGGAATAACGCAAGGCAATGGCGAAGAGCGCTTCCTGCTGAAAAACGACTGGCTCAGGGACGGCGAATTACCACTGACGTCCATCGGCGGCAGTGAAGGATTCCCAGGAGAAGGCTATGCCAACCTCTTCGATAACAATGATGGCTCTAAGTGGTTAACGCTTAATGGCCGTACCAAGAGCGAGGTGAGCGGCAAGGACTGCTGGTGGGTGGAGTTCCAAACCGGCAGCCCCATCAACCCCTACTCCTACTCGCTGGAGACAGGAAACGACACTAGTAAGTATCCAGAGCGCAACCCGAAGAGCGGGGCTCTCTACGGCAAGAAGAACGCTCGCAGCCAATGGACGCTCATCGACAGCCGCACAAACTTCGAGCTGCCTGCCGGCAACTATAAGTGGAAAGAGTACCAGATGAACGGCACCAGGGGAGACTATACGTACTTCCGCTTTGAGGTTTATGAGCCGGTAGGAGGCGGATCCATCCAGCTTGCGACGCTCTACCTCAACTATTAAACCCTAACGCCTCCCGGGAAACGGGAGGATGGCACCAGCCAGGAGGGGGTCACCTGTCTCACCGACAACCCCGACACCAGTTTCCGCGACCTCTTCCTCTACTGCGCTACCCACACTCTCGGCTCCCATGCCAGGATAGTGAACGCCGCTCACCTACAAGTACACGACGAACCCAAGCATCAAGCTGACCCACAAGGCCAAGACCACGCTCTACGCCGACGGCGACTTCACACCGCAGTAAGACCAACTGAGCCCCGGCGGGCACTGCCGGAACATCCGGCAATGCCCGAGGGGCAAAGGAATACAATCTAAGCAGCGAGGCTGCAAGGGATTTGCCCTTGCAGCCTCGGATTTTGTAGGGAAAGAGGATTCCAGCAATTAATCTATGCTCTTGAATTTCCGTTAAACCCTATTTATGACTAACGTAAAGTCGAGTCAACGTGAAATAAAATTAAGTTTAATCAGGGTCAACCCTTATCGTGAGTAAGACCAAAAGTAGTCAACTAAAATCGTTAAACTACACATTATTTCCCATGAACGTACCCTTGGGGACTTTATCACGCATGATAAACTCTTTTATCGCGTGTGATAAAATCTTTTATCATGCGTGATAAAGCACCGTGCTATGTAACTCGCCCTTCATGGGCCGGGCAGACAGCATCGGCGCAGATGATGCGCAGGCCATTGGGAAGTGTATAAATTTGGTACACGATAAGTGTTTATTCTGTTTCATTGCTGTCCACTAAAAATCGCTGAGCTGTCTTTGAAATGATTGAAATATAGTTGGTTATAGAGGAGTTTCTGGTGCGACGATTTGATTTTGTATCTTTGCAGTCAAAATGGATGACTGCATATGA
>CAMVAA010000079.1 GCA_947165345.1 uncultured Bacteroidales bacterium | reverse complement strand
GACCACGTCGGTCACCTCCTTGAACTCCATGCCGAAGCGCAGGTCGGGCTTGTCGGAGCCGTAGAGGCGCATAGCGTCGTGCCATGTCATGCGGGGGAACTTGTCGAACTCGATGCCTTTCATCTCCTTGAAGAGGTGCTTGGCCAGGCCCTCAAACATGTTGAGCACATCCTCCTGGTGCACGAAGCTCATCTCGCAGTCTATCTGGGTGAACTCCGGCTGGCGGTCGGCGCGCAGGTCCTCGTCGCGGAAGCAGCGCACAATCTGGAAGTAGCGGTCCATGCCGGCCACCATGAGCAGCTGCTTGTACTGCTGCGGGCTCTGGGGCAGGGCGTAGAACTCGCCGGGGTTCATGCGGCTGGGCACCACGAAGTCGCGGGCCCCTTCGGGGGTCGACTTGATGAGCATGGGAGTCTCTATCTCGAGGAAGTCGCGGTCGGAGAGGTAGTTGCGCACCAGCATAGCCATGCGGTGGCGCATCTCGAGGTTGCGGCGCACGGGGTTGCGGCGGATGTCGAGGTAGCGGTACTTCATACGCAGGTCGTCGCCGCCATCGCTCTGGTCCTCAATGGTGAAGGGAGGCGTCTTGGCCTCGTTGAGCACGACGAGCTCGGAGACCTCTATCTCCACCTCGCCGGTGGGAATCTTGGTGTTCTTGGAGCTGCGCTCGATGACCTTGCCGGTCACCTGAATGACATATTCGCGCCCCAGACGGCGGGCCTGCTCGCAGAGCGGGGCGTTGGTTTCCATGTTGAAAGCAAGCTGCGTGATGCCGTAGCGGTCGCGCAGGTCGACGAAAGTCATGCCGCCGAGGTCGCGCGAGCGCTGCACCCATCCAGCCAGGGTCACGGTCTGACCCACATTGGCGAGGCGGAGCTCGCCGCAAGTATTTGTTCTATACATATCTAATTATTTCCTTTCTTTTCAGTACAAATTGCAAAAGTACACAAACTTCTGCAAAGAGCAAAATTATTTTGCACACACCAGTTTCAGCAGCAGGGGGAGGTGGTCGCTGAGGCCGCCTTCGTACATGGGTCCCCGGTGCGTGCGCTTGGGGCGCTGACCCATCTGGCCACTGTCGTCGGTCAGCAGGTGGTCGAACTTCAGCAGCTTAAGTTTCTTCACCTCCCACGGGGCGTCGGCCAACAGGAACACCTGGTCTATATAACGCCATTCGCCCTGGTACTTGTGGCTGCCCCAGTCGTTCGGCAGGCGGTGGATGAGGTTGCGAATGCCGTCGGCGTTGACGCTGTCGTCGCCGAAGCCCATGCCGTCGGCCACAGCCGGCTCGTCGGCGGTGGTGTTCATGTCGCCCACGGCGACAACGGCGGCCTCCGGATGCTTCCGCTTCAGGTCGAGCATCAGCGTCCGCAGCGTCTGCGCAATCTCCAGCCGTCGCGCGTCGGCCTCCTCGCCGCCCCTCTTCGACGGCCAATGGTTCACCAACAAACACAGCGTGTCGCCCTCAGCGGTGACGCCTTCCACCACGAGGATATCCCTCGTGAAGAACCCGTCGGCGCTGTCGCTCACGTGCACGGGACGCGAGTCGGTAACCGTGAAGCGGTCCGAACGGTAGATGACAGCCACGTCGATGCCGCGACGGTCGGGCGAGTCATAGTGCACGTAGCGGTAGTGGGCCTGGGCCAACGGCGTCCCTTGGCACAACTCGCGCAGCACGAACTTGTTCTCCACCTCGCCCAGTCCCACCACGTCGGGCAGGTCCATCATCACCAGCGTCTTGTACAATCCGTTGACCTTGCTAGCCAAGCGGCGCCGCGTCCAATGCTTCTCGCCCTCGGGGGTGAACTCGTCGTCGTTGGTCTTCGGGTCGTCGCGAGTATCAAAGAGATTCTCCACGTTCCACCATCCGATGGTGTACGTGGAGAACTGTTGTTGCTTTTCTTGCGATTGCACGGTAGCCGTCAGCATCAGTAGCAATACTAAGGCCGAGTGCTTCATTCCTGCGCCGGTTCTTCTGCCGGAGCCTCCACAGCGGCGGGGGCTTCGGCGACGGGTGCTTCGGCGGCAGAAGCTTCGGCGCTGACCACCTCTTCAGTCACAGCCACGGGCTTGGGCTGCCAGACCCAGCGGTGCTGAGTGAAGCGGAAGACGAGCAGGAAGGCGACGGCGAGGACGGCCAGCCAGATGAGGCACTTCTTCCACCACGCCATCTTCTTGTCGGCGAAGGGGTCGTTCATCACGATCTTCGGGTATTTGGCCAGCGACGTGAGTGTGGCGCCGAAGGTGGTGTTGACCTTTATCTTGGAGTTGATGGCCCAGCCGTTGGCGTTGAGCACGGGGCCGAGGTTGCGGCGGCGCAGCTTGAGCCAAGCCAGCAGCATGGAGGGGCCGCTGATGAGGATGACCACGGCGGCGAGGAGCAGGATGATGTTGTACCACTTGTCGGTGACGAAGCCACCCAGGGCGGCCAGGGCGGCGCCGATGGCACCGAGGGCCAAGCCGATGGCGGCGAAGATACCGGCGAACTTGGCTATGTCGAACGGCATGGCCTTCTTGGCGGCAGCGGCGTCGGCGGGAGCGTCGGCCGGCTTGGCGGCGAGGTTGGAGGAGGCGGTGTCGGCCTTGGAGGTCATCTCGTCGAACTGCTTGCTCTCCTTCTCGGCGGCGTTCTTGGTAATCTTGTCGGTAATCCAGTTGCCGAACTTGCGGTAGGGGCTCCAGAAGGCCTGGCGCACGCTGATGGGGTTGTCCACAATCTTGGTCACGGTGGCGTCCCAATCCTGGCCCGAGCGGTCATAGAAGATGGCGTTGCGGCCTTCGTGCAGGTCGCCGGTTTCGCCGTCGGTGATGGCGGCCACGATATCCATCTGAGCACCGCCGGACTTGCTGACGCAGTGGCAGTAGAGGAGGTAGAGGCCGCTCTTGCCAGCCGAGGCCAGCTGCTTGGGCATGTCGGAGACGCGGATGCAGAGGTCGCACTGGCGCTGGTCGATGAAGAGCTTGCCGGCCTGGAACATGGCGAGGCAGTCCTCGTCGCGGCGGTAGAAGTCGCGCATCACCACGTAGTTGTGGAGCAGGCGCACGTAGTCGCGGCAGTAGAGGAGCAGACGCTCCACGGGCTCAATGGCGGCGGACTGTTCGGCCAGCTGTGCAGCGATGGCCTCGTTCATGGCCGCTTCGCCGGCGGCCTTCCA
The DNA here is from genome assembly GCA_947165345.1 of uncultured Bacteroidales bacterium. Classification (GTDB taxonomy): domain Bacteria; phylum Bacteroidota; class Bacteroidia; order Bacteroidales; family P3; genus Colimorpha. The sequence goes on along the minus strand of CAMVAA010000079.1, from coordinate 5,211 downwards.
GGCGGAGTAGGCGTCGACTTTGACCACGACGGCGTTCCACTCGTCCTCGGACATGGTCTCCTTGTCCTGCAGTTCGGGGATAGCAGCCACGAGGGCGGCGATGGCGCCCTGCCAAGCGGGGTTGACGCCGTTCTGCAGCGGGAGCAGGGCCTCTTTGTTGGGTCGTGCCAGTGGGTAGTCGGCAATCTGGGCGACGCTCTCGCTCAGGTTGTTGGCGCTGATGGCGGCTATCTTGTCCACCTGCACGTCGAGCACGGGCGAGGCTTCCTCGTCGAACTGGACCAGTCGGCAGCGCATGAACCAGTCGGCCACCTTGGCGCGGACGGCGTTGACGGCTGCCTCGGCGGCGTCGCTGCCGTCGCCATAGGGCGGCTCGTAGGGTTCGCCCTCGGCGGCCTTGTACTCGGCACGGCATTTCTCCTCATAGACCGCCATGTAGTCGTGCACGTCCTGCAGGGAGATGCTCTTCTTGTCGGAGCCCAGCTTGTCGAGGATGAGACGTGCGGCGGCGAGGACCTGCTTGCCCTCGTCGCTGACCTGGTTGATACCAGAGAAGGAGATGTAGTCGTTACCCTCGAAGAGGTCTTCGAGGTCCATCATCACCTGACGGAGCCACTGGGAGGCGGCCACCACCTCGTGGACACGTATCTTGCCGTCCTTGTCGGAGTCCATCAGCGTCAGTGTGCGGGCGTCGAACTCCAGCCCGTTGACGGGGCAGCTCAGCACGGTCCAGAGCTTCTTGTCGAGCTCGTCGAGGTGCTCGATGTCCGCACCTGTTTCCACATTGACACGGGTCACACCGCCGACGGTGCTGAATTTCCATTCGTAACCACTGGGGGTTAGGGGATTTGATAACTTTGCCATATTGTTGCAGATATTTATTATTTACTGTCCATTATTTACGCCATATCACTGACGCACAACGTTCTGCAGCGTGCGGCAGCACATATTGACAACTGCAAATATACAAAATAATCCGACACTCCGCAAGAAAAAACATCGGCGAATGAAATAAAAAGCGTATTTTTGCAGCCGCAAACCCGAAACATAACAGATACAGAAATGGCCATATCACGCAAAGCCAAAATAGTCACAATCAGCACCTCAGTAGCCCTCGTGGCGCTGGCGGCGTTTATCTTTGTGCGCTTCTTCTTCGTCTACAGCACCGGAGTGAACGCCGGCGACATCAACTACTTCCAGAAGGAAGGTCTTCTGTTCAAGACCTACGAGGGCAAGATGATACAGAGCGGATTCAAGTCCGGCAGCAGTGCGGCCAAGATACAGAGCAACGAGTTCAAGTTTTCGGTCACGGACGAGAAGGTGGCCGAGAAGCTTATGCGCGCCTCGGGCAAGCATGTGGAGCTGCGCTGGAAACGCTATATGGGTACCCTGCCCTGGCGCGGGAACAGCCAGTTCGTAGCCACGGAAGTCCTCTCCGTGGAGTAGCGGAGCCCCCTGCACAGGATTTTTTTGCCGTTGGTTTTCACCAACATAGCATACTGACAGAAGAAAATAATTTGTCAGTTTGGAAATTATGCCTAATTTTGTACCCCGTATTTTTGATTTTTAACATATATAACAATCATCATTTATGAAATACGGTTTCGACAACGAGAAGTATCTTCGGATACAGTCCGAACACATCAAGGAGCGCATCTCCAAGTTCGGGAACAAACTTTACCTTGAATTCGGCGGTAAGCTTTTCGACGACTACCACGCCAGTCGTGTCCTGCCGGGCTTCGAGCCCGACAGCAAACTGAAGATGCTCACGCAGTTGAAGGACGATGCGGAGATAGTCATCGTCATCAGTGCCACGGACATCGAGAAGAACAAGAAGCGCGGCGATCTGGGCATCACCTATGACGAGGACGTGCTGCGCCTGCGCGAGGTGTTCATGCAGCGCGGCTTCCTGGTGAGCGGCGTCGTCATCACCCACTATAACGGTCAGCCCGGGGCCACGGCCTATCGCGAACGTCTGGAACGGATGGGCATCAAGGCCTATTATCATTATATGATAGAGGGGTACCCCACCAATGTGGAGCTGATAGACAGCGACGATGGCTTCGGGAAGAACGACTACGTGGAGACGACGCGTCCGCTGGTGGTCATCACGGCGCCAGGCCCCGGCAGCGGCAAGATGGCGGTGTGCCTGAGCCAGCTCTACCAGGAGAACAAGCGCGGCATCAAGGCGGGCTACGCCAAGTTCGAGACGTTCCCCATCTGGAACATCCCGCTGAAGCACCCGGTCAACATAGCCTACGAGGCGGCGACGGCGGACCTGAACGACGTGAACATGATAGACCCGTTCCACCTGGAGGCCTACGGCAAGACGGCGGTGAACTACAACCGCGACATCGAGATATTCCCGGTGCTGAACGCCATCTTCGACGGCATCTACGGCGAGAACCCCTACAAGTCGCCGACGGACATGGGGGTGAACATGGCGGGCTTCTGCATCTGCGACGACGAGGTGTGCTGCCAGGCCTCGAAGGACGAGATTATACGGCGCTACTACACGGCGCTGTGCGACTACGCCAACGGCAAGTCGTCAGAGAACGAGATCAACAAGATTGCGCTGCTGATGAAGCAGGCGAAGATATCGACCGACGACCGTCGCGCCACGGTGGCCGCGAAGGAGCGTCGCGACCGCGAGAACGCCCCCTCCGCCGCCATCGAACTTGCGGACGGCACCATCATCACCGCCACCACGAGCGACCTGCTCGGAGCCTGCGCGGCCCTGCTGCTCAACGCGCTAAAGCACCTGGCAGGGATAGACCACAGTGTGAAGCTCATCTCGCAGAAGATGATAGAGCCGATACAGCACACGAAGGTCAACATGCTGCACGGCAGCAATCCGCGGCTCCACACCGACGAGGTGCTCGTCACGCTGTCGATACTGAGCCTGCTGGACGACAACTGCCGACGCGCGCTGGACAGCCTGCCGCTGCTCGACGGGTGCCAGATGCACACCACGGTGATGACGAGCGAGGTGGACCGCAAGATTTTCAAGAAGCTCGGCGTGGGCCTGACCTCGGAACCGGTAAGGAAAGCCTAAGCGCGGCCGCCGCGGCGTCACAGAAAAGAGAAAACGAAGAACAGAAAACCGACAATAATGAAACGACTGATTTTAATCGGCAGCGTTGCTGCCCTCGGCCTCAGCTCCTGCGTCTCGCTGAGCGAGATGGAGGCCCTTCAGGCCAAGTACGACCAGACCACGAAGCAGTACAACCTGACGCGACAGGAGCTGCTGGAGCTGAAAGAAGAGAACGCGGAGCTGACCCGGCAGAACCAGTCGCTGGGAGCGGACATGACCGACCTCACGCTGGGCAAGGCGGCCGCAGACGCCGCCGTGGACAGCCTCACGCGCCGCATCGAGCAGATGTCGCACCACTACGACACGACGATGGAGAACTATATCCAGGAGGTGGCTGGGAAGAGCCGCGACCTGACGCGGGCGCAGAACCTGCTCACGGCGCGCACCAAGGAGCTGGGCGACAAGGAGCGTGAGCTTCAGGCGCGGCAGACGGAGCTGCAGCAACAGCAGGAGGAGTTCCAGCTTCAGCGGAGCCAGCTGCTTGCGAAGCAGCACCAGCTGGAGCAGGAGGAGGCGGCCACGAAGGCGCAGCTGGAAGCCAAAGAGCGTGAGCTGGAAGCGGTGCGCAACTCGGTCACCAAGGCGCTGACGGGCTTTGCCGACAAAGGGCTCGGCATCGAGACGCGGGACGGCAAGGTGTACGTCTCGCTTGAGAACAAGCTGCTCTTCCCGTCGGCGAGCTGGACGGTGAGCAAGGACGGCGTGGCCGCCATCAAAGAGCTTGCGAAGGTGCTGGAGGCCGACTCGACGCTGAACATCATGGTGGAGGGTCACACGGACAACGACGCCTACCGAGGCTCGACCGCCGTCAAGGACAACTGGGACCTGAGCGTAATGCGCGCGACGGCCATCGTCAAGCTGCTCCTGCAGCACGGCCCCGGCATCAACCCCACGCGCATCGAAGCCTGCGGACACGGCGAATATGCGCCCAAAGTGGCCAACGACAGTCCGGAGCACAAGGCCATCAACCGTCGCACGGAGATCATCCTCACGCCCGACCTCGACAAGCTGCTGCGCGACATGGGGCGGTAGCCCCTGCGGCCGGCGGAGGCTCGGCGAGGGCCAACGTCTGCGATACCAGAGCGATACAACCACCAATACCAAACCGGAGACAGCCGCCGATGGCGGTTGTCTCTTTTTTTTGCGGGCCTGTCGCATTTTTTTGCGGCGGTTGGGATTTTATTCTTATATTTGCAGTGTTGAACACAAACCTAAACGCTATGAATAACCACGCCAAAAACCTTTTGCTCAATGTGTTGACGATTATTATAGGGCTTGCAGGCAGTCCGTTTGCGGCACAGGGGCAGAGCCGTGACACCATACCTTTATATTACGACCATTATCTCTACCAATGGGTTGACGACTGCGAATCAGTTTGTTATCATGATGGTATATCATGTAGGTCGCAGATATGGTATGGTTACGTTTTTACGCAAGGTTACATTTGTCCTTTTGCTAAATTTAGATTACATACACCCTTTGAGCATGCAGTGAAATATTATACTGAGGACACTGTCGAAGTTATCGGAGTGGCAGTCGCGACTGACACCTTGATTTTTTCATACTACAACTCAATACTTGATTCTGCTTATAGCAACGTCTATAACGTTGGTCTGTACAAGCCCACAGCCGGGCCAAACATGACAACCCTTGCAATGCAGGAATTAGACGTTACACACTATGATAAACTGCTACACTACTTCGGGTTTCGCAGTAGCATTGAGTTTCAGATACATGACTATTTCCCTGTACTTGAAGCATATTTTGATTCTTCATACAAGGTAACTGATTCCTTCTATGTTTCCTTTCGCAAAGAAGCTCTTGAAAACACATCTACAGGGATATTATATCCTTTGCATCTAAAAGAAGTCCACACCGCATACACTCCTGATACAGAATATTACAGAATTCCATGGCTTACATGTAAATTCCGTGGAGAAGAGCAACAGGACTGGTGCACCGTTTCTAATCCCGTTATGTATTTCATCATGCCGATAGTGCGGTGGGCGGGGGATACGTGTCCGGAGGTGAGGGAGTTGAGGTACAGCGTGCTGGCGCAGGGCGGGGCGTTTGTGCAGTGGGGCGGGCACGAGAACCATGCGCTCTACGAGCTGAGC
>CAMVAA010000078.1 GCA_947165345.1 uncultured Bacteroidales bacterium | reverse complement strand
GTGTCGCCGTCGATGGCCTGACGGCCGCCGATGACGAGGTCGACGTCGCCGATTTTCTTGATGGCCGTGGCGAGGGCGTAGCTGGTGGCGAGGGTATCGGCACCGGCGAAGAGGCGGTCGGTCAGCAGCCAGCCGGTGTCGGCGCCGCGATAGAGGCCTTCGCGGATGATCTCGCCGGCACGCGGGGGACCCATGGTCAGCAAGCCCACGGAGGTGCCGGGGTTCTGCTCTTTGATGCGGAGCGCCTGCTCGAGCGCGTTGAGGTCTTCGGGGTTGAAAATGGCCGGCAGGGCGGCGCGGTTCACGGTCCCCTCCGGCGTCATGGCATCTTTGCCAACGTTACGTGTATCAGGTACTTGCTTGGCAAGTACAACGATTTTCAGGCTCATAGTTTAGTACATTTTAACAATGCAAAAATACGTCATTTTCCGGACATGACAAAAAAAAAGTGGCACGCGCGGCACTTTTTAACGTTTTGTCCAGGCTGGAGAGGCGAAAAGTCGAAGAGTCGAGAAGTCGAAAAGTCGAAGAGAGGGGGTAGTGAGGGGGTAGTGAGGGGGTAGAGGAGGGGTAGAGAGGGGGTAGAGGGGGGGGAGAGAGGGGGTAGAGAGGGGGTAGAGAGGGTCCTCAAAAAAAGGGGACAGAGGGAGGGGGGAGAGAAAAAAACAGGGAGGGGAAGATAGGAAATTGGCCGAAATTTTGGAAAAATGTGTATTTTTGCAGTCCGGAAACGACCGTTGCGCCGAGAGGCGAGACGGCATGTAACAAACTGGACACATGAACATTATAATAGCTGGCGACGGCGAGGTGGGGGTCCACTTGGCCAAGTCGCTTACGGAATTGGACTACAACATCACGGTTGTCGACCCGCACTCGGAGCTGCTGAAGCACCTGGAGAGCGAGACGGACCTGCTGACCATCGTGGGCGATGCGACGTCGCCGCAGGTGCTGCGCGACGCCGGTGTGGGCGACTGCGACCTGTTTCTGGCAGTGCTTCACCAAGAGAGCCTGAACCTGGTGAGCTGCATGCTGGCCAAGAAGCTGAAAGCCAAGAAGACAGTGGCCCGCATCACCAACGCCGAGCTGCTCACGCCCCGTCACCGCGAGATGATGCGCGAGATGGGCGTGGACGAGATGGTCTGTCCCGAGCGCATAGCCGCCAAGGAGATCACCAACCTGCTGAACAACAGTGCTGCCACGGAGTTCTTCGACTTCAGCGGGGGCCTGCTCACGATGTACGTGATACGCCTCGAGGCCGACTCGCCGGTGGTGGGCCATGCGGTGAAAGACCTGGCGCAGACCTACCGCGACCTGCAGGTGAAGGTGGTGGCCCTGCTGCGCGGCGGCGAGACCATCATACCGCACAGCGACACGGTGTTCCACCCCGGCGACCAGGCCTACATCATAGGCCGCCGCGGCCAGGTTGAGACCATCAACAGGGTGGCGGGGAAGCGGTCGTTCAGCATACGGAGAATCATGATTGCCGGCGGGGGGCGCATAGGACGCTATGCTGCCTCGACGCTGCAGGACAGCCTGAACACCACCCTCATAGAACACAACCGCGAACGGGCCGAGGAGCTGGCCGCCACGCTCAGCGACACCCTCGTCATCAACGGCGACGCGACGAACATAGACCTGCTGAAAGCGGAAGGGCTGGAGAAGGTGGACGCGTTCATCGCCGTCACGGACTCGAGCGAGACAAATGTACTCACCTGCCTCCACGCCAGGCGGTTAGGTGTGCGTCGCACCATAGCCTTGGTGGAGAACACGGGCTTTATAAACATCTCGCAGGACATCGGCATAGACACCATTATCAACAAGAAGCTCATCACGGCGAGCTATATAGCGCGGTTCATCGTGAAGGGCGATGCCGTGAGCAGCAAGTGGCTCAGCGGTACCAACGCCGAGGTGATAGAGTTGAAGGTGGGCAAGTGGTCGCCGGCGACGCGCAAGCCCATAGGACAGCTCGACATACCGCTCGGCGCCACCATCGGCGGCATCACACGCGGTCGCGAGACCATGCTTCCGAGCCGCGAGCTGCAGCTGAAACAGGGCGACAAGGTGGTCTTCTTCACACTTCCCAAAGCCATGGCCGCCATGGCACGGTTGTTTGACTGATGCAGCTGTTCAACCATAGACTCGTAGCCCGCCTTGCGGGTACCCTGCTGCTGATGGCTGCCGCGGCGCTGATACTGCCGACGGCCGTCTCGGTGTGGCGTGGCGACGGGGCCCAGTACGGACTGGTGCTGGCCGCCGCCGGCATGGTCGGCACGGGGCTGCTGCTGCGCAACATTGTTGGGCGCCGGGCCACGTCGGAACTGCACGAACGAGAGAGCTTCTGGATAACGACCATCGTGTGGCTCGTCATGCCGGCCGCCGGGGCGCTGCCCTACCTGCTGACGGGGTCGCTGACGACGTTTACGGACGCCGTCTTCGAGTCGGTGAGCGGGTTCACGACCACGGGGAGCTCGGTGGTGTCCGACCCGGCAGAGCTGCCGGCCGGCGTGCTGCTGTGGCGAGCCATGACGCAGTGGGTCGGAGGGCTGGGGCTGATACTGCTGGTTATCACCCTGCTGAGGCGCCTCGACGGGGCGTCGATGCAGCTCTATGCAGCCGAATTCTCGGGCACCCAGCAGCGCAAGCTGCACCCGCACATGGCCAAGAGCGTGAGCCGCATGTGGCAGATATACACCCTCATAACGGTGGCCGAGACTGCCGCCCTCTACGCTTGCGGGAACAGCGGACTGGACTCGGTGTGCATAGCCATGAGCACCGTCTCGACGGGAGGCTTCATGACCGCCGCCACCGGGCTGGCGGGATACAACGACGCCACACACCTCGTACTGACCATCTTCATGTTTGCCAGCGGCGTCAACGTGGCGTTGATATACAACTTCTTCACCCTCCACTGGCGACGTCTGAGGCGGAGCGACGAGATGGTGGTCTACGCCGCCCTCTTCACAGCGGCGGCGGCGATATGCACGGCTGCCTTTGCCGTGAGCGGCACCCCGGCCGGAGAGGCGGTGAACTTCTCGCTGTTCCACATAGCCTCGACGGTATCGACATGCGGTTTCTATACCACTCCCCCACCCCACTGGCCCTTCGCAGCCTCGGTGGTCACCTTCCTGCTGATGCTCAGCGGAGCCATGGCCGGCTCGACGGGCGGCGGCCTGAAGCTGCGGCGGCTGATGACCATGTGGCTCTACCTGCGCAACTACTTCACACGCATGCTGCATCCCGACGCCGTCTTCTGCATCAAGATAGACCGCCGCGTCGTGGATGCCGACTATGTGAACAAGATTTTCGGCTTCGTGTTCCTCTACATCCTCTTCGTCATAGGCGGGGCTTTCGCCCTGACGCTCTGCGGGAGCGGCATCGCCGAAGCCTTCTGCATGGCGGCGGCCAACATGTCGAACCTGGGGCCCACGCCGCTCATCAACAGCATGGGCGCCAATCTGGAATACGCCATGATGCCCACGGCGGCCAAGTGGGTACTGATGATCCTGATGCTCGCCGGACGGCTTGAGATATTCGCCCTGCTGGCCGTCGTTTCACCCTCATACTGGAGACGTCGATGAAGAGAAGCACAGACATAAAAGGAGTGCTGAGGATGCTGGGCATCCTGCTGGCCGCCGAGGGCGGCCTGATGGGGCTGTGCGTGGTCCCGGCGCTGCACTTCGGCGACGGAACGGCAGAAGCGGTGGCCCTCTGCGCGGCCTTCACGCTGGCGGTGGGAGGCCTGCTGTGGCTCTCCTACAGCCGCTACCGGCGCATCGACGACCGGCGCATGGCCTACCTCATGGTGACGCTCATCTGGCTGGTGCTGACCCTCTTCGCGGCGCTACCGCTTATGGCCACCGGAGCCACGACGAGCCCGTCGAAGGCGTGGTTCGAAGCCATGAGCGGCCTGACGGCGTCGGGAGGCACCATCTTTGCCGACGTGAGCGCCTTGCCGGCCTCGGTGCTCATGTGGCGGTCGATGACGCAGTGGCTTGGCGGCTTCGGCATAGTGCTGTTGGTGCTGGCCGTGTCGCCACGGCTGGGTGTGAACCGCTACGCCCTCTACACGGCCGAGGCGTCGGGAGCCGACATCACAGGGCGGCGACCCGTGAGCACAGCGGTGACGATACGCCGCACGCTGACCGTATACCTCTCGCTGACGGCGGTGTTCATAGCGGCCCTATGGTTCTCGGGACTTCCGATATGGGAGGCTGTGAACCTGACTTTCACGAACATATCGTCGGGCGGCTTTGCCACGTCGAGCACCAGTCTTTCGGAGTTGGAGCCCGTGCAACAGTACCTGCTGGCCGCCGCCATGCTACTGAGCGGTGTGAACTTCACGCTGCTCTACCTCTTCTTCACGCTGAGGTGGAGGCAGATAGGACACAAGCTGGAACAGTTCGGGACATACATCTCCATCTTCGTGGCAGCGGCCCTCTTCGTGGTCGGCGGGCTGCACTGGCAGATGGGGCTGGAGTGGGGCGACGCCCTGCGGTTAGGGACCGTGCAGACCGTCAGCGCCTTGACCACCACCGGCTCGGCTGTGGCCGACACGACGCAGTGGTGGACACCGCTCACCTTCCTGCTGCTCATACTCTCGATATGCGGCGGCATGGCCGGTTCGACGAGCGGCGGCCTGAAGGTGATGAGGGTGCTGATACTGATGCGCAACGCCCGCAGCATACTGCGCGGACGGCTGCATCCGCGAGCCGTGGCGCCGCTGCGGCTCAACCGGCAACCCGTGAGCAGCCACATACGCAGCAACGTGATGGTGATATTCATAGTCTACGCCACGACACTGATGCTGGGCACGATGGTGCTGATGCTCTGCGGGGTGAGCGCCACGGAGTCGATCGGGGCGACGGTGGGCTGCCTGACCGGCTACGGCCCCGGCCTCGGGGCTTCGGGCGGTTTCGGCTCGTATGCCGCCTTCACGCCGGCGGCACTCTGGCTGTGCAGCTTCCTCATGCTGCTGGGCCGACTGGAGTGCATGACGGTGCTGGTTCTCTTCCTGCCGCGCTTCTGGCACCGGTAAGGGAAAAAATATTTTGCCGGATGGATTTATTTACGTACTTTTGCACAGCGTTAAACAGACAGCACAAGCATGGAAAACGAAGCCGACAACACGAACAAAGAACCCATAGTAAGTCTTGACAACGTGGTTATTAGCCACGACGACACGCCCCTGCTCAGCAATGTGGGGCTCAGGCTGGAAGAGGGTGAATTTGTATACCTGATAGGCAAAAGCGGCGCCGGAAAGACGTCGTTGCTGCGCACGCTCTATGCCGACCAGCCCATAGAGTCAGGCACGGCCACGGTGTGCGGCATCGATGTGGTGCGGCTGCGCCGCCGCCAGGTGCCCGAGCTCAGACGCCGCATAGGCATCGTGTTCCAGAACGCCCGCCTGCTGGCCGACCGCGATGTGAACGCCAACCTGGAGTTCGTGCTGCGCGCCACGGGCTGGCGCAAACGCGCCGACATCAAAGCCCAGATAGAGCGCACGCTGCAGGCGGTGGGCATAGCTCACAAGGCCACGGCCATGCCGCAGCACCTCTCCGAGGGCGAACAGCAGCGGGTGGGCATAGCCCGGGCGCTGATAAACAACCCGAAGCTCATTTTGGCCGACGAGCCCACCGGCAACCTGGACCCCGTGACCTCGGCGGAGATCATGCAGCTCCTCGTGGACCTCAACCGACAGACCGGCACCACGATGCTCATCTCGACGCACGACTTCATGATGATAGACCGTTTCCCGGCGCGCGTGGTGGTCTGCGAGAACGGAACCCTGCGCGACACAGAGCAGGTGTGAAAGAAAAGGGGCACCAAACGTACCAAACAAGAAAGAACAAACAAGCACAGACATGAAGAAGATACTCATACTGGCCGCCGCAATACTGATAGTGATAAGCGGAGCCACAGCCCAGAAAGGCAAATCACGCCAGAGAAACTCGTCGAAGAACAGTCCCGTGATAGAGGGGCGCCACAAGATACGCCAGAGCGACTACGAGACCTTCGACAAGTTCACGCAGTTCAGCAGCAAGGACCTGAGCCGCTACTACTGCCAGTTCGACTACTCGAGGATACCGGTGCTCACGAAACGCACCACGCCGGAATGGGGCGATATGCAGCCGGTGATGAACTACCTGGAGAAGGTGTCGCGGGCCACGATGACGGTGTGCGCCATCTACTCTGTGAACCCCGACATCGACGATGCAGAACGCCACAAGGAGCTGGCGGCGGCGGCGCAGAAGGAAGCCCTCGACGCCCTCAACGAGTTCGACGCCTGGAAGGCCCGCCGCGAGTGGCGCAACAAGGTGCAGTACAAGGTGGCGGAGGTGGACTACCGCTACTTCAAAGGCAACGACTACTACAACCAGAAGACCGACGACGAGGTGATCCGCGTGGGACTGCTGCTCTACTTCGGGAGCAAGAAGAAGAACATCATAGACCCCGACACCACGAGCCGCACCTTCCAGGACATCAAGTTCTTCCCCCACGACGCCACGATACAGCCGTCGTGGAACACGCTGCTCGACGAGGTGGCGCAGTACCTGAAGGACAACGAGCGCAAGGGGGTGCTGATAAGCGGCTACACGGACAACCAGGGCACGGAAGCGTACATCAAAGGCCTGTCGCGCCAGCGTGCCACGGAGGTGCGCAAGGCGCTGCAGATGCGCGGCATAGCTGCCGAGCGCATTGAGACAGAGGCCAAAGGCGACGCCGACCCGATAGGAGACAACAGCACCTACGAAGGACGTGTGCAGAACAACCGCGTAAGCATCAAGGTACAATAGGTTCCGGCGGATGACGGACAACAAGGAGAGATACAGGCAATTGTGTGAGACAGAGGGAGCGCAAATTCCTCTGTTTCTGCAATGGTGGTGGTGGGAGACGGTCTGCCTGGGCAAGGAGTGGGACGTGCTGCTGGCCGAACGGGAGGGCGCCATAGTCGGGGCGCTGCCCTACATGAAAGGGCGCCGGTGGGGAGTGCGCTATTCGCTAATGCCACAGCTGACCATGTATACCGGCCCGTGGACGGCCACGCCAGACGGCGCCACGGCGGTGGACGACCTGTTGCGGCAGCTTGACGACCTGGGGCTGGCCGCATACGTGGGCCGGACGATGCCCGGCGAGGATGCGGCAGGGCGCCTTGCGCAGCACAACTACAGCGTCAGCCATCGCCACACCTACCGCTTCGCCCCGCTGAGGCCACTGCCGGAGCTCATGGCAGAGGCATCGCCGCTGCGGCGACGCGACTACCGGCGCCTCGGAGAGGAACTCACGATAGACCCAGCGGTGGCGGCGGCGGAATTCGCCGAGCTGCACACCAGCCACTTCGCCAAAGCGAAGGGCAGGGACCTGATAGACCGCAGCCTCATAGAGTGCGTGTGCACCGAGGCCACGAGGCGGGGCCACGGCATGGTGGTCGGCGCACGCCGGAGGGACGGGCGGCTGGCGGCGGCCGTGTTTGTGCCCTACGACAGGCAGAGCGCATACCTGCTCATGCTGGCCCGGAGCGCCGATGCGCCCCGCAACGCCACGGCCTTTGTGATATGGCGGGCGATAGACATGATGTACGGGCATACCGAAGCCTTTGACTTCGAGGGCAGTATGGAGGCCGGAGTGGAAGAATACTACCGCTCGTTCGGGCCGCAGCAGAGCCCGATGGTGCAGTATTCGAAATGCCGCCTGCCGCTCATAAAAAAGATGCTTCACCTATGAATATCAAGCTTATAGTGGTCTCCAAGACCGACATACCATACGTGCAAGCCGGGATGGACGAATATACGTCGCGGCTGAAGCACTACTGCGACTTTGAGCTGGTGGTGGTTCCGGCCGTGAAGGGCAAGGCGACGCCCGAGGAGCTGAAAGAGAGGGAGGGAGAGCAGATACTGCGCCACACGGCGAAGGCCGACGTGACGGTGCTGCTCGACGAACACGGGCGTGAGATGACATCGGTGGGCTTCAGCGAATACCTGCAGCGGCAGATGAACGCCGGAGTGCGCACGCTGGCCTTTGTGGTGGGGGGGGCCTACGGCTTCTCACAGGCCGTATACGCTGCGGCGAGTTACAAGATATCGCTGTCGCAGATGACGTTCAACCACCAGATGGTGAGGCTCTTCTTCCTCGAGCAGCTCTACCGCGCCCACACGATTTTGCGGCACGAGAAGTACCACAACGAATAGAAAAAGAGAGCGGCGGGATGCACAAGCACTCCGCCGCGTTCTCTTTTATTACTGCCAATCGATTATTTGCACTCGATGGTGGTAACCATCTGACCTTCGGGCATCGTGAGCGTATAGGTGCTATCCAGGCTTTCGCAGCCGTCCTCGACGTCGTTATAGACATTCTCAGTAGAGGTGGACTGACCGTTAGGAAGGGTCTGGGTGGTGGTGCAGGTGCAGTCGGTCTTCTTGGCGCAGCCGGTCATTGCAAAGGCCACGGCGATGGCGGCCACAAACATTACTTTTTTCATCTTGATTATGTTTTTTAATTGCCTACTCTATGGATATTGCAGTTTTCGGCATCCCTGCTTCGTTGTGTTACTATTTTCCAAATATTTAACTATCAACACATTCACCCTCTCGCCACCTCACAATTCGCCCAGTTTGATGATGCAAATATACAACTTTTTTACGATACTGCATCATTTTTTTGTTGGGGGGGATGGGGGTGATGGGGTTAATGGGGTGGATGGGCAGATGTTGATAGTGAAACAACAATAATCGTAAATAATAGTGCGGAAGTTTTATATGA
>CAMVAA010000077.1 GCA_947165345.1 uncultured Bacteroidales bacterium | reverse complement strand
ATGCCTATCGAGGGGCCGCCCATGCCGTGGCCCATGACGCTGATGCGTCGGCCGTCACGAGTGCCGGTGTAGCCGAGCATGCCGCGTACCTGATTGAAGAGGACGGGGTTCTCGAGGTAGTTCTCTGCCATGAATTTCACGCGCAGCGGGTCGCCGGCCATGATGACGGTGTCGGCTATCTCACCGCGCCGGGCTCCGATGTGAGGGGTGGGGGTGTTTTCCATGTCGTTGTCAGTGTTGTTGCCTGTTGTTTCAGTATCTGCGCCGTGCGGGGCACGGGCGGATTCGCTTACACGCTGCAAAGGTACGAACATTTTCCGACATGAGCGAAAAAGATTTCTGTGGGGGAGGTTTTTTTGTTGCAACGTGCAGGACGGAGGGGGGGCGGGAGACGGGCGGGGGAGACGGGCTGACGCAAGCGTCCGCGCACGGGACAAAGGAGAGGGGGCGAGTTGGCTTCAGGACGGGCGGGAAACGAGAGCGGCCCGCGACGTTAGGTCGCGGGCCGCTCTCGTGGTGTTTTTTTTGGGGGGGGGCTACTTCACGATTTCGACTTCTTCGAAATGCTCGGAGTCGTCGAGTTGTTTGTTGGCGGAGTCTTTCAGTTCTTTGAAGAAGCGTTCCACACGACCGAGGCCGACCAGGGCCGTGAAGCTGTCGGCGGCAATGCCGAGGGCGCCGATGCCCACCACGATGCTGAGCATGGTGGCGCCGACCCATGGGGTGCAGATGGCCCACAGTCCGAGCAGAATGGTCAGCACGCCGACGGCCAGCAGTACCCACCAGTACTTGATGCCGGCACGGCGGTAGCGAGTGGAGTCGACGCAGAAGTCGAGCCCCTCCACGAAGATGAAGACGCCGAGGAGGATGGCTATGATCTGCGGGCGGAGAATGATGAGCACGCCGACCACCACCATCAGGATGGCGGTGATGAGGTGCATGGTCTCCACATGCCCTTTCTCGCGGTCGCGGCCCATGATGAAGGTGGCGACGGCCGCCACGACCAGGACCAGTCCGACGACCCAGGCTATGGACTCGAGGGTGCCGCGCGGAGAGGCGAGGCAGAAGATGCCGAGGGCGGCGAAGATGATGCCGCGAATGGCGAGGCTGAGTTTGGTTTTCTTAAGCATGACGGAAGGGTGCTATTTGTTGGGCTGTTTGTCGTTCTTTGCGGGAGCCGAGACGGGGGTGGCGATGCTGGCCCTCATGTCGGTATCGGCCTGTATGTTCTTCATGCGGTAGTAGTCCATGATGCCGAGGTTTCCGCTACGGAAGGCTTCGGCCATGGCGAGGGGCACCTCGGCCTCGGCCTGGATGACCTTGGCGCGAGCTTCCTGGGCCTTGGCTTTCATCTCCTGCTCCTGAGCCACGGCCATGGCGCGGCGTTCCTCGGCCTTGGCCTGTGCGATGTTCTTGTCGGCGTTGGCCTGGTCCATCTGGAGCTGTGCGCCGATGTTCTTACCCACGTCGATATCGGCGATGTCGATGGAGAGAATCTCGAAGGCAGTGCCGCTGTCGAGGCCCTTGGTGAGGACCAGTTTCGAGATGCTGTCGGGGTTTTCGAGCACCTGTTTGTGGCTGACGGCGGAGCCGATGCTGGTCACGATGCCTTCGCCGACACGCGCCAGGATGGTCTCTTCGCCGGCGCCGCCCACGAGCTGTTTGATGTTGGTTCGGACGGTGACGCGTGCTTTGGCGATGAGCTGTATGCCGTCCTTGGCCACGGCGGCTACGGGCGGGGTGTCGATGACCTTGGGGTTCACCGATGTCTGAACGGCTTTCAGCACGTCGCGACCGGCCAGGTCGATGGCGGTGGCGGTGTTGAAGTCGAGGTTCATGTTGGCTTTGTCGGCGCTGATGAGTGCGTTCACGACGCTGCCGACATGGCCGCCGGCGAGGTAGTGTGCCTCGAGGTCGTTCTGTTTGAGTTTCAGTCCCGCCTTGGAGGCCGAGATGAGGTTGCCCACGATGACCGACGGCGGCACCTTGCGGAAGCGCATGAAGATGAGCTGCACGAGGTTGACGTAGACTCCGCTGACCAAGGCCTGGAACCAGATGCCGATGGGTACGAGGTAGAGGAAAAGGATGAGCGCGATGACGCAAATTCCGATGATGATAAATGTAGCCATGATGGGTTTATGGTTTAAGGTTTAAGGTTTAGGGTTTAAGGTTTAAGGTTTAGGGTTTAAGGTTTAAGGTTTAAGGTTTAAGGTTTAAGGTTTATGGTTTAAGGTTTAGGGTTTAAGGTTTAAGGTTTAAGGTTTAAGGTTTGTTTAAGGTTTAAGGTTTATGGTTTAGGGGTTAGGGTTTAAGGTTTAGGGTTTACGGTTTAGGGTTTAGGGTTTACGGTTTACAGTTTAAGGTTTACGGTTTAGGGTTTACGGTTTAGGGTTTAGGGTTTACGGTTTACAGTTTAAGGTTTACGGTTTAGGGTTTAAGGGTAAGGTTAGTTTTCGAAGCGTTTGTCGGTGGTTTCGACGACGTCGATGCGGTAGCCTTCGACGGCGACCACTTCGATGGGGCGGTCGGGGTCGATGAATTTGTTGACGGCGTGGACTTCCATGGTGCGTCCGTCGATGAGTGCTTTGCCGGTGGGGGCAAGGCGCGAGATGGTGACGCCGCGCAAGCCGGCCTTCACGTCGGGCTCCAGCTGGTTCACCTTGGAGTCGGACTCTTCGTTGAGGCTGAAGCGGCTCCATGTCTTGCGCTTCATCATTATTATAAGCAGCAGCACGACGAGGGCTATGGAGCAGAGCAGCACGATGGTGCCGGTGGCGGTGCCGAAGAGGGCGTAGGTCTGCCAGACGCCGAAGGCGATGAGCAGAGTGCCGAAGGCGCCGGCTATACCGCCCGGCAGGGCCACAATCTCGAGCGTGAGCAGCACTACGCCGAGCAGCAATACGATGATCAGAAGTGTGGTGTTCATTTTTAGTGGTAAGTGTTAAACGTTAAGTGTTAAGTTTTAAGTAGACAGTAGGCAGTAGTTAAGTAGTTAAGCCAAATGTAGTGAGTGGTAAACGGTAAGTGTTAAGTAGACAGTAGGCAGTAGTTAAGTAGTTAAGCCAAATGTGGTGAGTGGTAAACGGTAAGTGTTAAGTAGACAGTAGGCAGTAGTTAAGTAGTTAAGCCAAATGTGGTGAGTGGTAAACGGTAAGTGTTAAGTGTTAAGTGTTAAGTGGTAAGTTTCCTTTTTTTGGGGGGTCAGTTTTCTATTATTTCGCTGGTGAGTTGTTTGTTGAGGAGGGCGGTGTGCATGGGGAGGAGGTCGGAGTAGGAGCCCTGTTTGACGTTGCACTTGCCGTGGCAGTGGACGAGGATGGCGCACTGTTCGGCTTGCTCCTCGGTGTGGCGGCAGATGTCCATCAGGGCCTTGATGACATAGTCGAAGGTGTGGACGTCGTCGTTGTAGAGCACCAGGGTGCTGCCGTTGTCTTCCATGACATCGGTCTGCTCGTCAGCTTCGGGGCTGACCAGGGGGTTCTCTATGTTGGTGTCTGTCATTCGGTTGTTATGCACTTTGGGTACACGGGGGAGTCGGGTGCGCGATGTACTGCTATTTCTCGATAAGGGCCACGGCCTGTGCGGAGATGCCCTCCTTGCGGCCTTCGAAGCCGAGGTGCTCGGTGGTGGTGGCTTTCACGGACACGCGGTCGAGGTCGATGGAGAGCGTGTCGGCTATGTTGCGGCGCATCTGCTCGATGTGCGGGGCCATCTTGGGGGCCTGAGCCACGATGGTGCTGTCGATGTTGGCGACGGAGTAGCCGAGGCTGTGGAGCAGGGCGGCGACGTGTGCCAGGAGTTTGAGGCTGCTGATGCCGCGGTAGCGTGGGTCGGTGTCGGGGAAGTGCTTGCCGATGTCGCCCAGGGCGGCGGCGCCGAGCAGGGCGTCGCAGACGGCATGCAGGAGCACGTCGGCGTCGCTGTGACCCAGGAGGCCGTGGGTGTGGTCGATGCGGACACCCCCCATCCAGAGAGGGAGCCCTTCCAGCAGCTGGTGCACGTCGTAGCCTGTTCCTATGCGCAGCATGTTATTTTTCGGGTATCATCTCCATGGTGACGCCGATGCGGATGGTGTTGGCGAGGGGCGAGGTGGAGATCTTGGTGGTGGGTATGAGGTAGGAGAGGTCGAAGTTGAAGACGTTGTATTTCAGACCGACGCCCACGGTGGCGTACTGACGGCCGCCTTTGTTGGCGTGTTCGAAGAAGTAGCCGGCGCGAGCGGCGAAGGTCTCGGCGTACCAGTATTCGGCACCCACGGAGAGCTGGATTTCCTGCAGTTCCTCGCTCATGCCGCCGGGTGCGTCGTTGAAGGACTGGATGGCGCCCTGGATGACGCCGATGTTGTTGTACTCGGTGAGGTTGTTGGCGTAGCGTGTGACGTAGGTCTGGCCGTCGCGGCTGTAGGGGCGTGTGGGGACGAGGAGCTTGTTGACGTCGAGCATGACGGAGACTTTGTTGTAGTCGTCGATGCGGTTGGTGTAGCGGCCGCCGAGGCGGAGGTTGGCTGGGAGGAACTCCTTGTCGTTGTCGTCGTCGCTGTAGCTGAGCTTGGCGCCGAGGTTGGAGATGAAGGCGCCGAGGGCGAAGCTCTGTGCCTTGTCGATTTCTTTCTGGTAGTAGAGGCCGATGTCGGCGGCGAGGGAGTTGGCGCCCTTGGTGCTGGTGTTGCTGGAGCCGTCGCTGATGGTCTGGCCGTTGGTGAGGTCGGAGCGTATGAAGCGGCCGCTGGCGCCGAGGCTGAGGTCGTCGGTGAGTTTGAGGGCGTAGGTGACGTCGAAGGCGAACTCGTTGGGGTGTAGGACGCCGATGGTGTTGCCGTCGACGTCGGTCTGGTCGATGTCGCCGAGGGTGAAGTAGGTGAGTCCGGCGGCGGCGACGGAGCGGTTGTTGATGCGGTAGTAGCCGCTGAGGTAGAAGAGGTTCATGTCGCCCACGTTGAGGTGGCGGAGCCAGGGTGTGTAGGTGATGCCGGCGCCCATGGTGCCTTCGACGAAGGCGAACTTGGCGTTGTTCCAGTGAGCGGAGAAGAGGTCGGGTGTGGAGGCGGCACCTACGTCGCCCATGCCGCTGCTGACGGCGTCGGGGGCGATGAGCAGGATGGGCATACCCGTGGAGATGTAGTTCTTATACTGACCGGTCTCGGAGTAGTCTTGTCCCAATGCGGTGGCTGCCATGGCGGCAAGCAGTGTGAACAATGCGCTTCTTTTCATCAATATGCTCTTTTGTATGTTTAAGTGTTGTTTTGTGCTCTATAACGGCGGTGTTTTTCTTTTATTGTGTCACCGGACCACACATTTTGCGGTGCGCTGAAGAGTGGAGCCGTCGGTGGTGGAGACGAGTATGCGAGCGAGGTAGACTCCGGGTGGCACATCGGAGAGGTCCCAGACGACAGGGCCGACGGTGTAGCCGCTGGAGGGAGGCACGTCGGCGCTGTAGACCAAGGCGCCCTGAGACGAGAAGATCTGGATGCGGGCCGAGGATATGAGGTCGGGGCTGTTGGTTTCGAGGTGGAGGAGAGCGCGGCCGCGGGCGGGGTTGGGGTAGACGGCGAGTGGGGAGAGGATGTCGTCGCCGTCGTCGCGGACGGTGAAGGTGAGGGTGGCGCTGTTGGAGAAGCCCCAGATGTTCCAGGCCTTGAGTGTGAGGGTGTGGTGGCCGGGTGTGAGGTCGCGGAAGGTGTAGCGCACGGTGCCGCGCTGTGGGTCGTCGATGTCGGTCTCGTAGAAGTCGTTGAGCACCACGGTGGAGCCGCCGTTGGCGTCGAGGGTGGCGGTGATGTCGTGTCCGATGCCGGAGCCGAAGGCGTTGATGCCGACGGAGTCCCAGAGGCGAGCCACGAGGGTGGGGGAGTTGTCGGTGAGGCCGCCGTTGCGGAAGGAGGTGTCGCCGAGGAAGAGGCGGATCTCGGGGCGGGTCTCGCAGAGTTCGGACTCCTCGTTGAGGCCGCCGAGGAGCAGACGGCCGTACTGTCCGCCGGCGTCGACGGTGCCGCTCTTGGCGTAGTGGCTGAGCTTGGCCGGGGCGTACTGGTAGGCGATGTCGCGCGGGACGACGAAGGTGTAGGAGAAGCGTCCGGCGGAGACGCGCTCGGCTCCTTTGTAGAGTATGTTTTTCTGCTGGACGAAGCTGACCTCGCTGCCGGGGTTGTCGTTGGCGCGTGTGGAGCTGGGGGTGGGACGGTCGAAGACGACGGGGTAGACGGTGCCGTCGAAGTCGTCGATGAGGGAGCCGTCGGCGCGTCGGATTTCGCCGCTGACGGTGATGCGAGAGAGGACGGTGGCGGTGTCGTAGGTGTCGCTTACGGGCTGCCCGTCGATGTGTGTGACGACCACTTCGTGGCGTGGCGCGGCGAGTCGGAGTGCTGGGTCGCCGGAGAGGCCGATGCAGGGGGAGACGGCGGTGCGGTTCTTGGCCATGCGGAGGGCGTCGCCGATGGTGTTGGCCGGGTCGAGAGCGAAGATGACGAGGTCGGTGTTGAAGCGCTCGTTGTGGCTTATGGGTCGGGAGGCGCTTACGACGGCCACGGCACCGCCGTCGGCGGTGAGGAAGAGCTCGGCGCCGCAGCGGTCGTCGGGCTTGTCGTGGTAGCCGTAGGAGCAGGTGCTGGTGACGAAGAGAGGGAGGCGGTCGATGTTGGTGTAGGCAGCGACGTCGGATGGCTCGATGTAGCGCTCGGTGCCGATGTATTTCTGAGAGCCGTGGCCGATGTAGTTCAGGAGGAGGCATCCGTAGTCGAGTCGCTGACGGAGTGCGTTGTTCAGGTCGGGGTAGTAGGAGCCGATGGCGCCGGACTGCTGGCGGAAGGCGTCGGCGTAGAGCCGGTCGATGTTGAAGTGCGGGTAGAGGGAGGAGATGCGTCGGGCCGTGGCCTCGGAGGAGTGAACGAAGGCTGTGTCGCCTGGGTGTGAGGGGTCGGCGTCGTCGGAGAGGAGGGCGACGTAGTTGCGCCAGTCGCCGCGGACGGACTCGTCCTGTAGGTCGCGACGTGTGATGTAGCCTTCGACTTTGTCCACCATGTGTTCGGCTTCGGCGAGGCTTGCGGCTGGCAGGCGACCGATGCCGAGGTCGAGCTGCTGGCTTGCGCCGCCGGTCTCGTTGTCGTCGAGGTAGCCCATCATGTCGTCGCTGCAGTAGGAGAGGCCGTCGTCGTCGAAGGAGTGGGCGGTCTCGTAGGTGACGACGGAGGGGAGTGAGTAGCCGAGGAGGTCGCGGTTGTCGTAGGTGGCTTTGCCGAAGAGGAGCAGGTAGCGCGGTGCGTTGTCGCCGTGGCGCTGTTTGAGGTGACGAAGGAAGGCGCGGATGGCCATGGGGTCCTGTTTGCCGGCGGAGAATTCGTTGAAGACCTGCTGGTCGGAGACCACGAGGGTGGAGAGGCCGTCGGCGGAGGCGTGGAGTGCGGCGATGCGGTCGGCCTGCTGGCGGAAGAGCGGGTTGGCGACCACCACGTAGTCGGCCTGGGCGGCGCCGTGGAGGTTCTGGTTGGGCAGTGAGGCGACGGCGGCTGGGGAGAGGAGGGAGGCGTTGGAGAAGAGGGCGTAGCGGCGGGGCTGTCCGGCGGTGGAGTCGCTCCAGCGGCCGTCGGTCACGACCATGGCGCGTTCGGCGCCGGCGCGGCTCACGTCCCACACCCGCATGGCCGCCGTGCTGCTGCCCGAGGCGGCGAAGGTGGCGGCGAGGCGGCTGAGGGCCTGGTCGTTGCGCACGGTGAGCTGTCCGCCATTGTAGCTGAGTGGCACGTGGCCGGTCATTTCGATGTAGTCCAGGTAGCCCTCGCCGCCGCTTTCGCCGGGCGTGTAGGTGATGTCGACGGAGAGCGACTGCGCGCGCTGGGGGACGGCTTCGAGGACGGTGGTGTAGACGGTGGAGGCGCCGATGGGGTGGTTCTGGCGCTGGGTGCCGAGGGCGACGGAGAAGGTGCCGGTGGCGGTGCTTTTGTTGGCCAGGGCGTAGCGGAACTTGATGTCGCCGGCCGCGGCCGGGAGGCTGAGGCTGAAGCTGCGGCGGTTGTTGGCGGCGCTGAATTTTTCGCCCATCCAGAGCTGGCCGCTTTCGAAGATGTTCACGATGTCGTTGTGGACTGCCGTGACGGCGGTGTAGGTGTCGATGAGGGTGTCGGCCGAGGGCGCTGGTGCCGAGGCGATGCGTGCGGGCGCTGTGGCGTCGGCGGTCAGGTAGTAGAAGTTGGCGGAGGCGTAGGCGTGGCGCCGGAGTTCCCAGCGCTCGTCGCCGGCGTCGAAACGCCAGGCGTCGCAGCCCTCGCCGTAGAAGATTACGGCGTCGCTACCGTCGAAGCGGCCGTTGCCGTTGGCGTCGGTGACCTCGATGGCGATGGGCCGGAGCCCGTCGGTGGGGGTGACGGCGTTGTCGGTGGACAGTTGGAGCCCGTCGCCGCCGTAGAGGCCGATGCGGGCCACGTCGGCGTCGCGCAGGGCCGGCAGGTCGGATACTCCGATGCGGTACATAGCGCTCTGGGTGACAGTTACTTTCCACCAGCGTCCGGAGGTCAGGGGAGAGTCCTGGGCCGCGGCGCCAAGCCACAGCGCGAGGGTCGCCAGGGCGAACGGCAGCGTCCTTCTTATACTATATATTATATTCACTTTTTTGCTTTTCAACGGTAACGGCCGCGGACTATATTTATTGTGTGCGCCCGCGCGAAAAAGGACGTGGGAGTGGTTGCGGGGCGGGGATTTTGGGCCGGCGGGGGGTAGGGAGGGGGTAGAGAGGACCCAGAGAGGGGGTAGAGAGGACCCAGAGAGGGAGGGGTGCGGAAGGGGATAAGTGTTAAAGAGAGTTAAAAGAGATTTTTTTTCGTTTTCGCACAATAATCCAGGCGACGGTGAGTTTATATGAGCGAATCTGGCCCCGTAGTTCAGCTGAATAGAACGTCGGATTCCGGTTCCGAAAGTCGTGG
>CAMVAA010000076.1 GCA_947165345.1 uncultured Bacteroidales bacterium | reverse complement strand
CAGCTCTACGAAGAGCAGATGGAAGAGCAGATGAACGTCGGCAAGTACAAGTGCATGGACGACCTGCTCAACAGCGGCGACACCTGGGAGGTGTGACGCAAGACAGAGGGGATTGGCGCAAGGCCATCCCCTACCCTACCCACGTCAGGGTCCGGAACAGCATCCGGGCCCTGACTTTTTTTACGCGCGCCACAAATAAAGAAGAGAGGCGATGGCGACATTTTTCTTGCCGAATAAGAAAAAAGGCGTATATTTGCATTTTGGAATAAAAGCAACAGATATGAAAAAGACTGTATTTATGCTACTCGCTTTGAGCCTTTTGACCTGCGTGTCGGCGCAGAGCCGGAAATGCAGCGTGGAGACCAAAGCCCTTGTGAAAGAACGCGTGGAGAACGGAGAGACGACCATAGGGTTTCTGGCCAAGATGGCGGAAGGGTTCAACCGCGGAGTACTGGAGAAGGAAGGTATCCGCATCGGCGCCCAGGCCGGTCAGATTGTGACCCTGAAGGTGCCGGCCGACAAGATACACGTGCTCGACGCTAACCGCGAGGTGCTGCAGTACAGCATAGCCCACCGCATTGGAGGCATGGACTGCACCAAGACGCGCATAGACACCCACGTGGACAGCCTTCACGCCGGCAAGGGGGTGGTGGACGGACAAAAATACCGCGGCGAGGGAGTGTATATCGGCATCACGGACTGGGGATTCGACTATCTGCACCCCAACCTGAGCGACGCTGTGGGCAACCCGCGCACCGTGCGGGTGTGGGACCACTACCGCACGAGCGGTCCCGCCCCCATCGGGTTCGACTACGGCACTGAACTCGCGGACCGCGAGTCGATAATGGCCGCCGGCGGTGACACCTCGAACCTTTACGGCTACGGCACGCACGGCACGCACGTGGCGGGCATAGCTGGTGGCCGCGGACGCGGAAGCAAGTTCATAGGCATGGCACCGCTGGCCGAGTTCCTCCTCTGCTCGTTCGGGCTGTGCGAGGACGACTGGATGAACGGCGTGGAGTGGATGAGGCGAGTGGCTGCGGCCGACGGCAAGAGGCTGGTGGTGAACAGCAGCTGGGGGATGTACTCCTTCAGCACCCTCGACGGCACCTCGCTCCTCTCGCAGGCCATCAACAGCTGGGCCGACTCGGGCACCGTCTTCTGCACCAGCGCAGGCAACAACGGCGACCGCAACTTCCACATACAGCATACCTTCCGTGCCGACACCATAGACACATTGCGGACCGTGGCACAGTACTACACCTACAATCCAGAAGCCATCGGCGAGTGCCTCATCATGTGGGGCGAGCGTGAGCACGACTTCGAGGCCGGGTTCAGGATGCGTCGCGACACCAACATCTGGTGCAGCCCGATGTACAACACGGCGGACTTCACTGACGGCGACGTCATCTACGACACCCTGATGTGCGACACGATAGCCATACCCTACGTGGTGTATATAGAGCACGAGAACATTCAGGACGGACGGCCTCACATACAGATGGACGTCAACCGCGACGACGCCTTAGAGCTGCAGCTCTTCATCACTGCCAACGGCGGCACGGTCCACGCCTGGAACGTAGCCAACAAGACCAACCACGCCGGCAACGAAGGTTCGCCCTTTGCCAGCAACGACCACCCGGGCTTCAGCCATGGCGACGCGATGTACGGCATCGGTGAGCCTGCCTGCGCCGAGAAGTGCATCAGCGTGTCCGCCCACGACGCCGACCACTGGAACACGACACACACCCAATTCTTCGAGGGCGACAAGGCCAGCTTCACGAGCAGCGGTCCCGTGTTCGGCGAGGGCTTCGACAAGCCCGACATTTCGGCACCCGGCTACCAGGTCATCTCGTCGATAAGCTCGTATGCCTCCGACATCAACGATTACCGAGCCGAGGCGTCGGTACGGCTGGAGAACGGGCGCAACTACATCTGGTCGCCGCTGAGCGGCACCTCGATGAGCTGTCCTGCCGTGAGCGGCATTGTGGCCCTGATGCTGGAGGCCAACCCCGGGCTGAGCACCGAGCAGGTGCGCGACATCATACGCCGCACCGCCCGCAACGACAGCATCACCGGTCCGCTGCTGGAGCGCGACAGCCTGAGCCTCCACTGGGGCTGGGGCAAGATTGACGCCCTGAAAGCCGTCAACGAGGCCATACGCACCGTGAGCATAGAGGCCGTAGAGAAATACCGTATGCCGATACAGATATACCCCAACCCGACCACGGGACGCGTCACCGTCAACACCGGTTGCGGCGAGCCGCAGACGATGGAGATCTACAGCATAGACGGACGCCTTGTAAGCCAGCGCCAGGTGGAGACGGAATGCAGCATCGACACGCACGGCATGCCGCAGGGGGTGTACATAGTCCGCATCGGGAGCCGCACGGAGCGCCTCGTAGTGAGATAAGCAAACACACGACCACGAAGAAGGGATGCTGAAGGTCTTCAACAGGAACATGATTGTGCAGGTGCTGCTTGCGATAGCGGTGCTTGTGGCGCTATGGCTCCCGGCCATGCTCACGTCGGCCAGCATGCAGAGCGTCGACGGCGCCGGGGTGCTGTACAGCATGCTCTATTCGTGGCTTGGCGGGTCACCGGGCTGGGCCATCGCCCTGTCGATGGTGCTGGTGGCGGCCGAAGGGGTGGCGCTGAACCTCATACTGGCCTCGGCGGGCATAGTGTCGCAGACGTCGCTCATGCCCACGCTGCTCTACATCATAGCCGCGAGCGCCACTTCACAACCCCTCTCGCCGATAATACTCACGAACGCCGCCCTGATAGTCTTCGTGAGCCAGCTGATGCTGCACGGCATGCTGCTGACCGTGTCGACGACGAAGATATGCTCCGCCACGGCCATGCTGGGCCTGTGCACGATGATATACACGCCGGCGGTGGTGTTCCTGCTGAGCTACCTGCTGATAGTCATCAACTACCGACTGTACAACTGGCGCGACTGGATGGCGCTGGTGCTGGGCTTTGCGGCGCCGTACGTGCTGCTGGTCGTAGTGCTGTACCTCGACGG
The DNA here is from genome assembly GCA_947165345.1 of uncultured Bacteroidales bacterium. Taxonomy (GTDB): domain Bacteria; phylum Bacteroidota; class Bacteroidia; order Bacteroidales; family P3; genus Colimorpha. The sequence continues at coordinate 5,974 of CAMVAA010000076.1, read as the reverse complement.
GGGCCTTGGCGAATGGTGGGAGGGCATCAGCTTCCCGAGCCTGCACAACCGGCTGCAGACGGACACCGCGACAGGGGCGATAGCCAACATCGCGGTGGTGGCGGTGATGCTTATAGCCCTGTTTTCGCTCATGAGCCGCATGGGCGAGACCCCTGTCATCTGGCAGAAGAACTCGACGACGGTGCTGCTGCTGGTGGTGGGCGGGCTGGCCTTGCTGCCGCTGACCCGCCTCTTCCCGATAGACACGGCCGTCTTCGCGATACCCTTTGCGCTGTGCGGCAACCACCTGCTGCTGCCCGCCACGGGCCACAGCGCGCACACGAGCCACCGCACGAAGCAGTGGGTGAGAGAGACCCTGTTCATAGTCCTAATAGCCGCGAGCCTGATATGTTGAAGCTGTACATAGACGCCACGCGCCGCGAAGCGGGATGCGACGAAGCGGGCCGCGGACCCCTGGCGGGGCCTGTGACGGCGGCCGCCGTGCTGTTGCCGCCGGACTACAGGAACGACGCCATCAACGACTCGAAGCAGCTCACGGAGAAGAGCCGCCGGGCGCTGCGCGCCGAGATCGAGGCAGTGGCGGAGGCGTGGGCTGTGGCGTGGGTCGACGCAGAAGGGATAGACAAACTGAACATACTGCACGCTTCGACGCACGCGATGTGCATGGCGGCGAGGGTGCTGCTGGGCGAGCAGGTGGACAACACCGTCGGCGGCGGGCGTGCGCTGGGAAAGTCCAAGCCGGAGCATCTGCTGGTGGACGGCAACCGCTTCTACAACGAGACGGGGCTGGGCTACACCTGCATTGTGAAGGGGGACGCGCAATACCTCCCGATAGCCGCCGCGAGCATACTGGCCAAGACCTACAGGGACGAGGCCATGGAACGGCTGCACGTGGAGTTTCCCTGCTACGGATGGGACCACAACAAGGGCTATCCGACGGAGGCGCACTACCGCGCCATAGAGGAGCACGGCATTTCGCCCTACCACCGGCGCAGCTTCAACCTGTACCGTCAACACACACTATTCGAATAACCGCCAAAGAACCAAACATTCAAGCAACAGAACAACGATATGCTGGAATTCATCAAAAACCTTCGCCGCAAGCGCATCATGCGCGACCTTGTGACGGCCCCGCGCGACAAGAAGATAGACAACATCGACGAGGTCAAGAGCATAGGGGTCATCTGCCGTTTGAGCGACGAGCAGCACTGGAACATACTGCACCACTTCGCCAAGGTGATGGAGAACCAGGGGAAGACGGTGCACATCATCGCCTTGCAGGAGAAAGACCTGGAGCTGAGCTTCGTAATCACGCACCAGGCCACGTACAAGTGCCGCCTCGGGACGGACTTCAACTTCTGGGGTCTGCCGAACGAGGACTCGATAAGGCCGTTCATAGAGCACCACTACGACCTGCTCATCGACACCATCGGCGAGGAGAACTTCTTCTCGCAGTATATAGCCCTGCGGACGGAGGCGAGCCTGAAGGTGGTCTACGCCACGCCGGCAGAGGACCCGACGGAGGTGTACGACCTCATCATACGGGGAGACGGGAAGGTGGAGCTGAAAGACTTCTTCAACAACGTGATTGAATACCTTGGAATGATAAAGAAATGAAACAGCCAATATTCACTGGCACCGGGGTGGCGCTGATCACCCCGTTCCGCCGCAGCCAAGAGACCGTGGACTTCACCAAGCTGGAAGCCCTGATAGAAAAGATAGTCACCTCGGGGGTGGACTACATTGTAGCCCTGGGGACGACGAGCGAGGCGGCCACGATGACCGAAAGCGAGCGGTCGGCCGTGCAGGAATTCATAGTGGAGACCGTCGGGGGACGGGTGCCCATCATGCTCGGCCTGGGCGGGAACAACACGCTCAGCCTGACCGACACACTGGCGCGGACCAACTTCGAGGGAATCAGCGGACTGCTGAGCGTGACGCCCTACTACAACAAGCCGAACCAGCGAGGCCTGATGGCCCACTACCGGAGCGTGGCGGAAGCGTCGCCGGTGCCGGTGGTGATGTACAACGTGCCGGGGCGGACCGGCGTCAACCTGAGCGCCGAGACGACGCTGGCCCTTGCGGCGGAGTGTCCCAACATAATAGGAATCAAGGAGGCCAGCGGCAACATGCAGCAGGTGATGGAGATACTGCGACAGCGGCCGGCGGGCTTCCGCGTGATCAGCGGAGACGACTCGCTGACGTTCCCGATGATGGCGTTGGGAGCGGACGGCGTCATCTCGGTGATGGCCAACGCCCTGCCGCAGGAGATGAGCCAGATGGTCCACTTCGCGCTGAAGGGGGACTACAAGAGGGCGCTGCTGCTACACAACCGCATGCTGCCCCTGATGAACGCCATCTTCGACGAGGGCAACCCCACCGGCATCAAGGCCCTGCTCGAAGCCGACGGTGCGATAAGCAACATACTGAGACTGCCGCTGGTGAAAGCCAGCAAACAACTAAGCAACAAGCTCGCCACACTATACAATGAATTTAAGAACTAAGCTCGAGGAGGTACGGCAGGAATACCTACGCCGCATGACGCGGGGGCATCTGCCGCTGCTGCGTGAGGTGGAGGACTACGTCACCTCGCACGACGGCAAGATGCTCCGGCCGCGACTCACGCTGCTGGCGGCGGCGGAGAGGGGCGAGGCCCACTTCGACTCACGCCGCACCCTGCTGGCAGCGACGTGCGTGGAGATGCTGCACAACGTGTCGCTGCTGCACGACGACGTGATAGACAAGGCCGAGACGCGGCGCGCGACGGCCAGCGTCAACGCGCGGTGGGGCAACGGTGTGGCGGTGCTGGTGGGCGACTACCTGCTGGCGCAGATCATGCAGCTGCTGGACGAGATTGACGACAGCGCGGCGGCGCGGCGCATCAACAGCACGGTGACGGCCATGGTGGAGGCGGAGCTGCTGAACCAGCAGGTGATAGGCGGCGAGGCGCTGACGCGCGACACCTACCTCGCCATCATCGACGGCAAGACGGCGCGCCTCTTTGCGACGGCGGCGGCGCTCGGGAACCCCGACTACGAGGACTTCGGGCTGCACTACGGCCGGCTGTTCCAGCTGCGCGACGACCAGGCCGACGGGGAGAGCACGCCGTTCACCGACGCCCTCATCGAGGAGGAAGAGCAAATACTCGGGCGGATTGCGACGCTCGACATGCAATAACGCACAAGCAACAAGTACATAATATAAAACCCGATAACAATGAAAAGAATAGCGACATTAATGTTCGGCCTCGTGATGGCCGCGGGCCTGATGGCCCAGAACGCCAAGATGCCCCAGAACATCACCCTCAAGACCCTCGACGGGCAAAGCGTGCAGTCGTCGGTGATCCAGAACGACGGGAAACCCGTCATCATCAGCTTTTGGGCCACGTGGTGCAAGCCCTGCAACCGCGAGCTGAACACCATCAAGGAGGTCTACGAAGAGTGGCAGGAAGAGACGGGGGTGAAGATAGTGGCCGTCTCGATTGACGACGCGCGTAGCGCCAACCGCGTGAAGCCGCACGTGGACGGGAACGACTGGCCCTACGAGGTGTACCTCGACCAGAACAGCGACCTGAAGCGAGCCATGAACGTGGTGAACGTGCCGCACACCTTCATCCTCAACGGCGAGGGCGAGATAGTGTGGCAGCACACCGGCTACCAGGACGGCGGCGAGGAGGAACTGATAGAGCAGGTGAGACAGCTGATAGAGAAGTGAAGGGATAGAGCCAAAGACCGGAAAGAGTAAACTGCCGACCGAAAACACATATTTCGCCAGTTTGCGCCGCCTCGTAGCCCTGGAGCTGGAGGAGGAGAAGCGCAGCTATCAGCGAAGCCTCGAAGAGAAAGGGGCTTCGCTGACAGGCTATATACAGGAGCCTGGCTGCCGCTATCCCGTCAGGCTGGGCAACACGGCCTACAACGCGCTGGGTCAGCTTACGCTGGAGCTGCGCTACGAGGTGGGCGAAGAGGAGGTGGAGCTGGACTTCGAGCCGGGGAAACCGGTGACCCTGTTCTACATGAGCGACAGCGGGGCCAAGGAGCTGCCGCACCAGTGCTATGTGGAGCATGTGGGGGACGGGCTGCTGACGATAAGCGTGCCCAACAAGGCTGCGGCGCAGAGCATAGGCGACACGGCGGGGCGCCACCTGCTGGGGGTGCAGCTGGGGATAGACAACACGAGCTACAGGGTGATGGCCGAGGCGCTGCACGAGGCCGAGCGCAAGGACGACGAGCGCTTTGCGCAGCTGCGGAGCGTGCTGATTGGAGGCCGGGCGCCGGCGTTCAGGAGCCTGCCGCAGCTGTCGTTTCCGTGGCTCAACCGGAGCCAGCAGGACGCGATACAGCGGGCTGTGGAGGCTCAGCAGGTGGCCATAGTGCACGGTCCGCCGGGGACCGGCAAGACGACGACGCTGGTGGAGGCCATCATAGAGACGCTGCAGCGCGAGACGCAGGTGCTGGTGTGCGCGCCGAGCAACGCCGCGGTGGACTGGATCAGCGAGCAGCTGATGCGGCGAGGGATACACGTGCTGCGCGTGGGCAACCCGCTGCGCATGAGCGACGAGATGCTGGACTGCAGCTACGAGCGGCGCTATGCCGCGCACCCGGACTACCACGAGCTGTGGAACATACGCAAGACGCTGCGCTCGGGAGCGAAAGGGGAACAGGCGCACCGGCTGCGCAACCGCGAGACGGAGCTGGAGATAAAGATAAACGCAGACCTGTTCGAGCAGGCGCGGGTGGTGAGCAGCACGCTGATAGGGAGCGCGTACCACATCATGGAGCGGAGGCGCTTCAGCACGCTCTTCATAGACGAGGCCGCGCAGGCGCTGGAGCCCGCCTGCTGGGCGGCAATACTGAAGGCGGACCGCGTGGTGATGGGGGGCGACCACCAGCAGCTGCCGCCGACGGTGAAGAGCCTGGAAGCGGCGAAGGGAGGGCTGTCGGAGACGCTGATGCAGAAGGTGGTGGCGCGATGGCCGCAGTGCGTAGGCCTGCTCGACACGCAGTACCGCATGAACAGCGACATCATGGCTTTTCCGTCGCGGTGGTTCTACGGCGGGCAGCTGAAAGCGGCGCCGGAGGCGGCCGGGAGGCAGGTGAGCCCGCTGGACACGCCGCTGATGTGGCTCGACACGTCGGCCCTGGAGCAAGCGGAGCGCGAAAGCCGTGGGAGCAGCCGCAGCAACGCCGACGAGGCGCGGCTGGTGATACACACGCTGCGCGACTACATAGAGATGCTGTCGCCGCAGAAGGTGGAGAGCGAGCGGGTGGACTTCGGCATCATCACCCCATACCGCGGACAGGCGCGGCTGCTGCGGCGGCTGCTGAAGATGCAGCACTACTTCCGGCGTCTGCGGCGGCACATCACCGTGGGCACGGTGGACGGCTTCCAGGGGCAGGAGCGGGACGTGATAGTCATAAGCCTGGTGCGGTCGAACGCCGACGGGCAGATAGGGTTCCTGCGCGACCTGAGGCGCATGAATGTGGCCATGACGCGCGCACGCATGAAACTGATAATAGTAGGCAACGCACAGACACTGAGCCATCACCGCTTCTATCGCGAGCTGGCCGAACATGTGCGCAAGCACGGCGAGTTCATCGTCGCACAGCCTGAAAACGAACAATAACGAACATGGCACTTATCAAGACGTACAAGGGACATACGCCCCGGTGGGGGAAGGACTGCTACTTCAGCGAGAACGCGACGCTGGTTGGGGACGTGACGCTGGGCGAGGAATGCTCGGTGTGGTTCAACGCCGTGGTGCGCGGCGACGTGGCACCCATCACCATCGGCGACCGCACCAATGTGCAGGACGGCTCCTGCATCCACGTAACCCACGACACCGGCCCCACGCATATAGGCAGCGACGTCACCATCGGCCACAACGTCACCGTCCACGCCTGCACCATCCGCGACGGCGCCCTCATCGGCATGGGAGCCATCGTTTTAAACGGCGCAAGGATCGGAAAGGCCT
>CAMVAA010000075.1 GCA_947165345.1 uncultured Bacteroidales bacterium | reverse complement strand
GGCGCACTCCTTCACCTCGTTGCTGTAGGCCACCACGCCGCCCTTGAAGTAGGCCGATGCCCCCGCTTGCGCCGTCAGCTGGCTGGCTATGGTGCCGCCTGTGCAGCTCTCGGCGGTGGCCAGCGTGAGGCCCCGCTCCGTGAGGGTTTTGTGCGTCAGCTCGGCCAGGGTCTCGCAGTCTTCGCCGACGATATACTGTCCGGCAATCCGATAGAGGCCTTCCACCGCGCTGTCTATGGCCTTCCGCAGGTCGTCCGCCTGTCTCCCTCGGGCCGTCAACCGCAGCTTGGTCATGCCCGCCACGGGCAGGTAGGCCAGCCGTATGCACTCCGGCAGCGCCAGCTCCCACGGCTCAATCAGGTCCGACAGGAACGACTCGCCGATGCCCTGCGTCAGTAAGTTCTTGTTGATGATGACGTCTGTCTGGAAGGTCTCCTGCAGCTTGGGGATGACCCTGTTCTGCATCAGCCATTCCATCTCGTGCGGCACGCCGGGCAGCGACACCAGCACGGTATGTGGAAGGCCGTCCCGCGTAGCCTCTCTTTCCACTTTCCACTTTCCACTTTCCACTTGAAACCACATGCACGGCGCCGTGCCCACGTCGTTGTTCAGCACCTCGCAGCACTTCGGCACCAGGGCCTGGGCCCTGTTGACGGGCGTCAGCTCGAAGCCGCGCACGGCGAACAGCCTCTTCACATTCTCCAGCGCCACCTCGCTCTCCACCAGTTCGGAGCCGAAGTAGTCGCACAACAGTTTCTTCGTTATGTCGTCCTTCGTCGGCCCCAGCCCGCCCGTCACCAGCACGGCGTCGGATTCGCGCATGGCACTGTCTATCGCTTGCCATATCGCACTCCGCTCGTCTCCTACAACCTCCGTCCTCACCACCTCCATGCCGTTCTCTGTCAGCATACGGCTCATCGTCGAGGCGTTGGTATTGACAACCTGCCCTATCAGCAGCTCGTCGCCAATATTGATTATCGTAACGTTCATTGACACTCTTAACTCTGAACTCTGAACTCTTAACTCCTAACTCTTAACTCTTAACTTTCTTTCGTACTCCTCATAGGCGTAGTCCAACCCGCTCCCCTCGTCGTGCATCGTCTCGCTCTTCGTCACCATGGTGAACTCGGACATATCAATGGTCGGGAAGTAGACATCAGCCTCGAAGTCGCGGTACACGCGCGTTATATACAGCCGTTTCGCATAGGGCAGCAGGAGTTTGTATATAGCGGCACCTCCCATGACAAAGGCCTCCTCGTCGCATCCTTTCAGGGCTCGGAAGAGTCCGTTGATGGAATGTACCACCGTAGCCCCTTCGGCCTTGAAACTCTGGTTTTGTGTCATCACCACATTCAGACGGCCCGGCAGAGGCTTCTTGGGCAGGCTTTCCCACGTCTTGCGCCCCATGACCACGGGGTGGCCCATGGTGAGCTGTTTGAAGTGCTTCAGGTCGCCCGAGAGGTGCCACAGCAGGTCGTTGTCCTTGCCGATGGCTCCGTTCTGCGCGATTGCCACAATGAAATAGAGCTCCGGTTTCTTGTTTGTATCTATCATCAAGATATGTGTTTTTCCCCTTTTACAATATCGGCCAGCGTCCTGACCACCACGTCAGGGTCGATGCACGAGACGTTGTACACCAGGTCGTAGTTGCGCGCGTCGTAGCGCGACGTGCCGGAAAACGTCTTGGTGAAGTTCTCGCGCTGCTTGTCGACCTCGTCTATTATCTTATCGGCTTCCTTGTCACTGATGTTCAACTTCTGGCTCATGCGCTCCACACGGTCCTTTCGGTCGGCCATGATGAACACTTTGATGGCATTGGGGTCGTCCTTGAAGATGTGGAATCCGGCACGCCCCACAATGACACAGTTCTCTTTGGCGGCCAGCTCCTTCAGGAGCTTGGCCTCGGTGTGGTACAGCTGCTTGGGGGTCACCTCTCGGTCTATGGCCAGTGGGTCGCTGGCGGCAGCAAACTGTTTGTAGAACTGGCACACCTCGTCCCACCAGTTCTGCTTGCGCGACCGTATCTGTTCTATCTCTTCTTCGTTCAGGTCGAAATGCTCCACCAATTTCTTGATGGCGGCTTTGCTGTATACGTTGACATTCAGCAGGGCGCCAAGCTTCTCGGCTATTTCCTTGCCACCGGAACCGGCCTCGCGGTTCACCACAATGACGTATTTGTTAGTGTCCATATTGCGTCTTTTTTTCGTTGTTTATATAGTTTGTCTGCTATTGAAATATACGTGTTGCTCTGTCGAAGATGCCGTTGCACCAGGCCAGCGCCAGGCCGTAGTTGCTCACCGGCACACCGGCTTCCAACGCCGGCAACAGACGGGCTCTCACCTGCTGGGCCGTGATGACACACCCGCCGCACTGTATGACCAGCTTGTATGCTGCAACCGGGTGTTCCAGCGTGGTGAGCGGGGTGCCGCCTCCGAGTATGTCGAACTGCAGGTCCTTGCCCGTGGCACGCCGCAGGGCGGCGGGCAACTTCACTCGGCCTATATCCTCGCAGGTGACGTTGTGGGTGCAGCTTTCGAGCAGCAGCACCCGGTCGCCGTCCTGCAGGGCGGCTATGGTCTGCGTACCGCGCAGATAGTCGTCGAACAGCCCTTTCTGACGCGCCAGCACCACGCTGAAACTCGTCAGCGGAACCTCTTCCGGCACCACCTCGGCCACCCGCTTGAACGCCTGGCTGTCGGTCACCACCAGCCGCGGCGGTTCTTTGAGCGACGCCAGGGTCGTCGTCAGCTCCTCGGGCTGACAGAACATGGCCTCGGCGTGCAGGTCCATCAGGTCGCGCAGCACCTGCACCTGCGGCAGTATCATGCGCCCCTCGGGGGCCGAACTGTCTATGGGTGTCACCAGCACCACCACGTCGCCCCTGCCCACCACGTCGCCCAGAAGCGAACGGCCCCTGTAGGCGCTTTCCGGCAGGGCCGCGCGGATGGCCGCTATCAGCGCTTCGCGGTCGAAAGGCTCCGCCTTGGACCGCAACTTCAGTACCGCGGTGCCGTGGTCACGGCACCAGCTCTCCACCATTTCCTCCGGCTCGCCCCACTCGGTGTAGAGCAGCAGCGCCAGGTCCACCTCGGCCAGCGCCGCCATGCTCTTCTGCACTCGCAGCGCACCAAGCTCGCCTTCGTCGTCTATCCCGGCGGTGTCTACAAGGACCACAGGCCCTATGCCGCCGATTTCCATCGACTTGCGCACAGGGTCTGTGGTTGTGCCGGCCGTGTCGCTCACGATGGCGACTTGCTGTCCGGCGAGGTAGTTCACCAGCGAGCTCTTGCCCACATTGCGACGCCCGAAGAATCCGATGCGTGGCTTCAGCTCATTGCCTCTCACTACTCTCTCACTTGATGTTGGGCTCCTCGAGGCCGAGATGTTTCTTCTTGTCGACCACGCGGAGGTAAAGGGCTATGAGTCCGGCGGCCACACCGAGGGCGGCCAGCATCACCAGGGCCCACGTGTAGTCGAGCTCGGTGGCGGCGGTACCGGCGGGGTTGGTGTTCTCCAGCACCTTGCCGATCAACAGCGGGAAGAGCCAGAGGCCGATGTTCTGTATCCAGAAGATGAGGGCGTATGCCGAACCGATGATCTTCTCGTCGACCAGCTTGGGCACCGAAGGCCACAGGGCGGCCGGCACCAGCGAGAACGAGGCACCGAGCACCAGGATGGTGACGTAGGCCACGACCACACCGCCAACCGCGTTGCCCTTGAAGACGGGCAGGATGAAGGCGAAGGTCAGGTGGCACAGTATCAGCAGCACCGAGCCCAGCAGCAGCATGGTGGCAGCCTTACCCTTGGTGTCGACATAGTTGCCGAGGATGGGGGTGATGGCCACAGCCAGCAGCGGGAACACCGCGAAGATGGTCTCCGCCGTGCCGCGCATGTAGCCCATGTAGCAGTACACCACCAGGGCCACCACGGCCAAGGCCATGAGGCCGTACTTGAGGCCTTTGTTGGTCTTCATGAAGTTGCTCGAGAACGAGGCGGCAGCCACCACAAGCATCAGTATGTACTGCACGATGGTCACCGAATTGCCACCCCAGAAGGTGTTGGGGTCAGCCTCGGTGAGGGTGAGGTTGCACTGCAGCATGTTGACGGCGTATTTCTGGAAGGGGAAGATGGCACTGTAGTAGAGCACGCAGAGCAGGGCCACAAGCCAGAAGCCAAGGCTGGAGAATATCTTGCCAAGGTCTTTGATCTTGAAGGGGTCGTCCTTCTCCTCGGCCTCGCCGGTCTGGGCGTCGAGCTTCTTGTCCATGAAGAAGTAGGTGATGAACATAATCAGGGCAATGCAGAGGAGCACCACACCGAAGGCCACCGAACGGCTGACGTTGATCTCGCCGCCGAGCTTGGCAAAGTAGGGGCTGAAAATCATGCAGGTGGCCACACCCAAACGTGCCAGGGCCATCTCGCTGCCCATTGCCAGAGCGGTCTCACGGCCTTTGAACCACTTCACGATACCACGGCTCACCGTGATACCGGCCATCTCGCAGCCGCAACCGAAAATCATGAAGCCGCAGGCCGCCAGCTTGGCACTGGCCGGCATGCCGCGATAGAACGGAGCCACGCCGATCTCATCGAAGAGGGGTATGTAGTTCAGGTTGTTTGTGAACCAGTTGTAGAGGGCAGTGTGGTTGCCAAGCTCGTCGACACCGACGAACGAGTCGCTGATGGCGTAGTACTTGATCAGGCCGCCCACCAGCATCACCGCACCCGAAAGGACTGCCGTGAAGCGCACACCCATCTTGTCAAGGATGATACCGGCAAAGATGAGGAAGAAAACGAACACGTTGAGGAACACCTCAGAACCCTGCATGGTGCCGAAAGCCAGGCTGTCCCAGCCGCGGGTCTCCTGCATCAAGTCTTTGATGGGCGAGAGAATGTCCATGAATACATAGCTGCAGAACATGGCCAAGGCCAGCAGCAGAAGCGCTATCCACCGCATGGCGGCGCTGTCGCGCAATGTCTTTGTAGTTGTTTGTGTCATATCGCTTTGTTTTATGTTAATACTCAATACAAGCGGTGCAAAGATACGAACATTTTCCGATACGGCGGCAAAAAAAACGTATCTCTCACACCATCAGCGCCACTATACGTTCCAGCCACTCTCGGTCTACCTCGTCGAAGGTGGCCACATGGCGGCTGTCTATGTCGAGCACAGCGGTCACCCTGCCCTCTTCGTACATCGGCACCACTATCTCGCTCTTCGACTCCGAACTGCAGGCTATATGGCCGTCGAAGCGCTCCACATCCGTCACCACCAGCGTGCGGCCTTCTTTCCACGCTGTTCCGCACACTCCGCGCCCATAGCCTATATGGACACACGCCAGCGGTCCCTGAAAGGGGCCGAGCAGGAGCTCGTCGCCCACAACACGGTAGAATCCCGTCCACCAGAAGTCCATCTCGTAATGCAGCAAGGCACTCACATTGGCCATCTTGGCCGTCATATCCTTCTCGCCCTCACAGAGGGCGGCCGCCTGCTCCAGCAAGCGGCCGTATCGCTCTTCTTTGTTCATCGTTCTGTTGTCAGTCAGTCGTTGAGGTTATTTGAATGCATTTTCACTCAGTCCGTTGCCACTCAGGGCCAGGTCTTTCATGTAGCCCGGCACCTCGCGGCCGAGATACTTGTCTACATAGAGCTTGGCCAAGTACTGTCCCAGCATGAAGCCGTGGCCGCGCAGGCCGGTGAGCAGACCCACCTCCGGGTCCACAATGTAGCGTGGTTCGGTGTAGCGTCCGGCCCAGCAGGCCAGGAAGCTCACGTCGCGCAGCGCCGGTATCCACTCGGCAAAGACCTCACTCACTATCTCCAGGAACTCCTTGCTGTTGTACTTGATGTTCTGCCGCGTCTCGTAGGCGTCGGTGTCGGGGCTGGCGCAGCCTATTATCTGGCCCGTATGGGCAAACTGCTGTCCGTAGACGGCACTGAAGCCGTGGTAGTGGCGACGGTCTATAATCATGTCCAGCGGACGTCCGCCGGGTCCCATCATCGGCAGACGCCGTGTGATGAAGGCCTGGTGCTTCACGGGGTAGAGGCCCGTGTCGATGCCAAGCATGTCGGTGAACTTCTCCGCTCCCCAACCCATAGCGTTCACAAAGTGGTCGCAGGTGTATTCCACATAGTGTCCCTCGTGGTTGCGCACCAAGGCCACCACGCGGTCGTCCTTGCGGGCCACACTGAGAAGTTCGCAGTCCTCGTAGTAGCGGCCGCCGAGCGAAGTACCTATGCCACGTATGTAGTCTATCACACGGCCCGGCGTGGCCTGCCAGCAGTCGCGTGTGATGAGGGCGTGGCTGTAGGTGTCGCGGCTGTCGTCCCACAAGGGCGACACCTCGCGCCGGAAGTCCTTGCGCTCCACCATGTAGGCATCGCTCCAGGCTCGGCTGGCGTCAAGGGCGCGGTAGGTTGCGTCGTCGTGCACCAAGTTCACATAGGTAGTGGGCTTGTAGTTGATGTTGTGCACCGACTGTATCTGGCGGAATATCTCGTGGCTGTGACGCGCTATGTCGGCTATGTCGGGGTTGCTGAAGGCCGGACGGCCACCACCGATGTTGCGCCACGAGGCGCCACGGCTCCAGTTCACCATCACCGGTTTCAGTCCCGCCTCGCTGAAGTAGCGGAAAAGGCCGCTACCGGCTATGCCGCCGCCGGCTATGAGCACCCGCACATCCTCGTGCTGCACATCGTTGCCCTTCGGGAAGACAAAGACCTCCTTGCGGCCTTCGCTGTACACGTCGCCCAGCGTCACCTGGTTGCTCAGCGGCGCACGCGGCGTGGCGTCGCCCGTGAGCTCTATGCCGTGCTGGCGCAGCAGCAGCCGTGCACGTGCTATGCACCGCTTGCCGCGGCAAGGACCCATACCCATGCGGGTGATGTGCTTCAGCTCGTCGACCGAGATGTATCTGCGGTCGCCCACAGCATCCAGTATCTGCTTGTCCGTGAGGTCCTCGCAGTGGCAGATATAGGTTGGTGCCTTCTGGTCTTTCTGTACCTCAACATCCTTAAGCCCCCCACTGTCTTTACCAGCCTCTTTCACCAGGAAGCCCTTGACGTCGGTAATCGCGGCCGCCGTCAGGCTTGCCACCTTCACGCGGGCCACATTGGTCTTGTTCGGCTTCACCATCACCTTCTCCACCACGCCTTCGCCCACGGGCTTGCCGTCGTTGTCGACCAGGAAGACTTCCGCTCCCTCGGCAACGCTGTACTCCACCGGCAGGAAGCACCACTGCTTCTGGGTGTTGTAGCCGAAGATAGCCAGTCCCGGACAGTGGTTCACGCACTCCATACAGCCGATGCACTTCGTGTAGTCCACCGTCGGGGTGCTGCCGGTGGTGGGCTTGCTGATGGCTCCCTGCGGACAGCTGAAGGTGCATGGGTTGCAGGCAAAGCCGTAGAGGCAGTCAATCTGCACGAAGGGCCGCTCGGCCATGCGCTCGGCCGACGGCAGGTCAGGCCGCTCTTTCAGCCGCACAGGGTGCTGCTGCGAGTCGATATACTGGCGTGATATGTCGAGATACTCGTCGTAGTCATAGCGCAGTCCGAGGTCCTGCGCTATCTCGTAGGCCGCTTGGCGGCCGCGCAGCACGGCACTCGTACCCTCGCCTATCCGCACCGCGTCGCCGGCCCCGTAGACACGGTGGCCGAAGAGCTCGCGCCCCTTGGCGAGCAGCTGGTTGTCGGGCGTGAGGCCCGTACAGATGTTTATGATGTCTATGTCGTCGACCACCTGCTCTGTGCCGGGGACGACCTTGAAGTTCTCGCACCGCGCTATCACGGCGCCGGTGATGCCGGTGTGGTCGGCGTTGGGGATGGCGCGGACCAAGGTGTAGCCCGTCATGATGGGTATGCCGAGGCGCCGCACACGGTTGGCCTGCACCGGGAAGCCGCCCTCGCGGGGCTGCGCCTCCACAATGGCGCGTATCGTGGCGCCGGCCTGCACTGCCTGGTACGACGTCAGGTAGCCTATGTTGCCCGCCCCCACGGTGAGGACACGCTTGCCCAGCAGCGTATGTTCCTGGTTCATCATCTTCTGGAAGACAGCGGCAGTGTACACTCCCGGCACGTCGTCGTTCTCGAACGGCGGCATGAAAGGCACCGCCCCCGTGGCCACCACGAGGTACTGCGCGTCGATATAGGCCATCGCGCCGGTGGCTATGTTCTTCACGGCAATGCGCGGCCCCTCCAGTATGTCCCAAACCGTATGGTTGAGCAGTATATCGTCCGGCTGCCCGCCGTCGCCGGCCAGCGACTTCGCAATCTCGAAACCTCGCATTCCGCCGTACTTCTTCTCGCGCTCGAAGAAGAAGAACTGGTGGGTCTGCATGTTGAACTGGCCTCCTATGCGGCCGTTGTTGTCCACCACAAGACAGTCGACGCCGAACCGCCGCAACTGCTCGCGGCAGGCCAGACCGGCCGGACCGGCGCCCACGATGGCCACCGTGGTCTTGTAGACTGATACCGGCCCCACGGGAGCCGCCGGACGCGCAGCGGCGCCAGCCCCAGTCTTCCACTCCCCGGCCTCCAGCAGCCTCACCTCTTTCACCCCGTCCACAGGGGTGATACAGATGCGGCGCACACGGCCGTCCACCAGCATCTCGCAGGCTCCGCACTTGCCTATTCCACACTCCAGCGACCGGTTGCGCCCGTCGAGCGAGTGGCTGTGGACCGGATACCCGGCCTCGTGCAGCGCCTTGGCTATCGTATAGCCCTTGCGACCACTCACCTTCCTACCTTCGTACATAAACTCCACCACCTCGGCCTCGTCGATGTCGAGTATGGGATGTTGCTTGATTTCGTACATAGTGTATTGTTTTATGGATTAATGGCTTATAGCAATCTTCTCCGCGATTGCATCACCGCAAATATACACTTTTTTTCCTAAATCACACAACCAATAACAAAAATTAACAAAACACCCCTCCCTCTCTACCCCCTCTCTACCCCCTCTCTACCCCTCTCTGGGTCCTCTCTACCCCCTCTCTGGGTCCTCTCTACCCCCTCTCTGGGTCCTCTCTACCC
>CAMVAA010000074.1 GCA_947165345.1 uncultured Bacteroidales bacterium | reverse complement strand
TCATCTACATGACCCGCGTGCAGCGCGAGCGTTTCCCGGATCCCATGGAGTACGAACGCGTGAAAGACAGCTGCATCCTCACGGCCGACATGCTGCAAGGCTGCAAGCCCAACATGCGCATTCTGCACCCCCTGCCCCGCGTCAACGAGATTACCACCGACGTGGACAGCACGCCATACGCTTACTACTTCCAGCAGGCCCAGAACGGCGTCTATGTGCGCCAGGCCCTGATGGCTGCAATATTGGGGGTGAGGTAAGGGTTAAGGTTTAAGGTTTAAAGTTTAAGGTTTAAGGTTTAAGGTTTAAGGTTTAACGATTAATGTATATTGTTTAACAATTAATTATTAATAAACAAGGATATGGAAAGCAAGAAAGAAATGGTCGTCTCCGCCATTGAGAACGGGACCGTCATTGACCACATACCTACCGAGAGTGTATATCAGGTAATCAGAATACTCGGATTGGAGAAATACAAGGACGAGGTGTTGATAGGCAACTATCTCGACAGCGGCAAGCTTGGCAAGAAGGGCATTGTGAAGATCAAGAACAAGTATTTCTCAAAAGAGGAGGTGAGCAAGATAGCCCTTGTGGCCCCGTTTGCCACCATCATCAACATCGAGAACTACAAAGTAGTCGACAAGTTCCGTGCCGAGATACCCGACCACATCGAGAACTTCGTGCGCTGTGCAAACCCGAAATGCATCACCAACGCCGAGGTAGTGCCGACGCGGTTTGACGTAGTCGACAAGGAGAACCTCAAGCTTCGCTGCCACTACTGCGAGAAGTTCACCACCAAGGAAACGATGAAGTTTACGGAATGAGCTACACGAGAAAATACCTTGTGTGGCTGCTGAGCATCACACTGATACTGGTCTTGGTGTCGTTCGTAATATTAGGGACGGCACCAGGAACCTTTATTGTCAGCATGCCGTTCCTGGCCGTCTACTTCTGCATCGTCACCGGACTGCAGCACCTGCTGGTCACCAAAGCAATGATGCGGTCGCCCAAGACATTCGTCCAGATATTTCTCGGGACCACAGTAGGTGTTCTTTTCATACACCTGGTGGTGCTGGCCTCGTTTCTGCTCACCCATGCGTCGCAAGGGCGCCGATTCCTTATTGCATTCTGCATAGGGTATGTGGTATACCTCGTCTTTGAGACGACGGCGTTGGTCAAGCTGGTGGAAGACGAGAAGAAACGACGCAACAAAGAGTAACGCTACGCCCCTGCCGTGCTGACGGTCATGTCGGCAGGGGCCAGATAGCGGTCTGCAAGACGCATGATGTCGTCAGGGGTGACCGATGCGATGGCATGGCTCAGGTTCTCGGTGAAAGCCTCGTCGACCTGAGTGGCGAGCATGTCGCAATGACGGGACGAGAGTTCGAATATTCCGTCGACCGAGCGGAGGAAATCACCCACAAAGACATTCTTCACCATTTCGAGTTCCTCGACAGTCACCTTTTGGCTGCCGAGGATTTCCATTTCGTGCAGGACCTGCTTCACGGAATCGTCGGCCGTGCCGGCGGCTACGTCGGCTGAGGCGGAGAAGACGATGATGCCGCGATAGATTTGGGTACGGGCGTAGATGCCGTAGGTGTAGCCTTTGTCTTCGCGCAGGTTGCTCATGAGGCGGGAGCCGAAGTAGCCGCCCAAGAGGGTGGCGAGGATGAGGAAGGGGGCGTAGTCGGGATGGGTCCACTGCAAGGGCAGAATACGACCGACACGGATGGAGGTCTGCACCGAGTCCTTGAGCGCGAAACTATTGACAGCAGGGGCATGGGACGGGAACGGCGGCAAAGAAGGAGCCTCCGGCCGTGAAGAAGTGCCAAAGGTCCTGTCGAGCAGGGCGACAAGGCTGTCGTCCACCATGCCCGAGGCCACGATGGTATGTGGGCCGCAGCTATAGTGGCTGCGGGCATAGGAGCGGACAGACTCTACGGTGAGAGAATCGGCATCGTCGGGCGAGGCGTAGCGGCCGAGAGGGTGCGAGGGGCCAAACAGGGACTGATAGAAGAGGCGGCGGGCCTGGAAGGAGGAGCGTTCACGGTATGTAGCCAACTCGGTCCGACGCTTGGAGCGCCAGACGGAGAAGTCGGTTTCGGAAAAAGCGATGTCGCGGAGCATGTCGCCGAGAAGAGGGACGACATCGTCGGCATAGCGCCGCAGCATATAGACGGAGATGACGGCCTGCTGGACGTCGGACTGAGCATCGACGATGACGCCGCGGTAGTCGAGGAAATGGGAGAGGGCGGCCGAGTCCATGGAGGAAGTGCTCGCCGTGACGAGCTTGTTGGCCGCGGCGGCGCAGAGCGGCACGGGCTGATAGGCGGAACCTGCCTCGAAGAGAAGGTCAAGCTTCAGGAGAGGAGTGGCCGACGAGTGGAAGACATGGAGGCCGGCACCCGAGTGGAGAGTGCTGCACCGGGGTTGGAGGGTTGAAATTGGCGGCAGGTTCAGCATCAGAAAAGCACTGTTATTTTAACGTTAAGCTGGCGTGCGGTGAGGTAGTTGGGGACGCGATAGGGGTGGTTGTCGTAGTCGGTGACCCAGAGGTAGGAAATGACGTTGCGGAAGTTGAAGAGATTGAATACCTCGACGCCGACGTGCAGGTCGTCGATAACCCGGAAGAGGCGTGACGACTTGAGCGCGGAGAACCGGGAGAGCTGGATGGTGTTGCCCCAGTCGAGACGGAGGTAGGACGGGAGACGGAGCACGATGTCGCGCCGCCCGGCGGGGTGAGAGATGGGAGTGCCGGTAGCGTAGATGAAGCTGAGGCTCATACGCCACCAGGGCATCTGAGGTATGTGGTCCTGGAGGAAGAGTTTGAACGAGAGACGCTGGTCGGTGGGGCGCGGGAGCCAGGAGAGAGTGTCGCCGACGATGTCTTCCTGAGTGCGAAGGAGCGAGAGGCTCGCCCACGACTCGAGGCCCGGCACGAGGTCGCCATTGAGGCGGAGGCTTATGCCCGTGGCGTAGGCGACGGCGTCGAGCTCGGGATTGTAGGTGATGCGCAGATTGTCGACGGTGTACGGGACAAGGTTGGTGATGTACTTGTAGAAGACATCGGCAGTGAGCTTGAAGGGGCGCTCCCAGAGACGGAAATTCCAGTCGGCAGTGGCCATGACCTGATAGGAGGTCTGCGGCGAGACCGAGGGGACGAGGAGGCCGTCGGCGTTACGATATTCGCGGTAGAAGGGAGGCTGCTGGTAGATGCCGGTGGCCAGACGGAAGAGTATGTCGTAGTGTTCCCAGCGGGGTTTGAGACTGGCGCTGATGCGCGGACTGAAGAACGGTTTGAGGCCTGTGGAGTGGCTTTCGTCGTAGCGGACGAGGTCGGTATGGTAGACAGCCGCACGCAGCCCGGCGAGGATGCGGAGGTCGGCGCCAGAGGGGAGCATGAGGTTGATTTCGCGCTGAGCGAAGGCGACGGAGCGGAGGGTGGTGAGGCCGGCGTGGGAGTTGGCGAAGCGCTGCAGGATGGGAGTGTGGGGGGTGTTTGAGCTGTCGCCCGGGACGGAGTGATCGGCAGGCAGAGCGAAGCCGGCGGAGTCGACCCATCGCCACTCGCGGAGTCGGTCGGTGACCTGCTCGAGTTGTGTCTTCAGTCCGAACTGCCAGCTGCCGAGCGAGACGAGCCTCTGGGCCCGCACGTCGGCGGCCACGATGCGGGTGTTAAGCCGGTTGCGGGCGTGTTCGAGGAACGTGCCGACGCCCCGGTCGAAGCGTTCCACCTCGCCGGCCTGTTCGCCCATGCCGACGGCGTAGAGCCAGTACTGACTCTGGATGTCGTAGCGCTCGTTCTCGTTGATATTCTGGAAAGAGAGGTTGCCTGAGATGCGCCAGTCGTCGTCGGGGCGGTAGTCGAAGGTGGCGGCTGCGAGGAGGGTGTTGTAGCGGTCCTCTTCGGCACCGTCGAAGTAGATGGAGAGCTGCATGGCCTGCTGGAAGCCGCCGAAGGCGGTGGTGGCGCTGTCGGGCACCAGGCCATAGACGTTGCGTGTGGCGAGGGCCAGCAGACCCAGGTGCAGGCGCTCGCTGACGGCATAGTCGGACCAGAGCTGGAAGTCGGTGTAGGAGGTGCGGTAGCTGCCGCGGGTGTCGAGGGAGGAGAGGATGTAGCTGTTGTTGTGGTGGCGCAAGGCGGCGGAGATGGCCCAGCGCTCCCCCACCCTGCCCTGGAGCGACGCGGCGGCGCCGAGGAGGCTGGCGGAGAGCTTGCCGGAGAGGGAGTCGGCGTGGGGACGATAGGTGATGTCGAGGACGGACGACATCTTGTCGCCGTAGGTGGCGTCGAAGCCGCCGGGCGAGAAGAGGATGTGGTCGACCAGGTCGGGGTTGACAATGCTCATGCCTTCCTGCTGCCCGCTGCGAATCAGCATGGGGCGAAAGACCTCGACGCCGTTGATGTAGACGAGGTTCTCGTCGAAGCTGCCGCCGCGGACGGAGTACTGAGAGGAGAGCTCATTGCTCGAGTTCACGTCGGGCAGCGTTTTCAGGAGGCTTTCGACGCCCGAGGAGGGGCCGACGGCGGCCTCGATCTTTTCGATGCTGATATTGGTGAATGTGCTGCGTCGGGTCTTCTCGTCGACGATTTCGACCTCGTCCAGAATTTGGGAGGAGGGGACGAGGAGGATGTCGACCACTGTGTCGCGACGAGTGGCGACGCGGACCTGCTGCGGCCGGTAGCCGGTGAAGGTGTAGCGGACGGTCACGGAGTCGGCGCCGTGGAGGTGGAGGGAGTAGTGGCCGCGGCTGTCGGTGACGGTGCCGGACGTCATGCCTGGCACGCCGACGTTGACGAGTTCGATGGCGCTCCCTGAGCGGGAGTCCCTGACGACACCGGACACCGTCCCCTGAGCCACGACATGCAGAGGGAGCAGGGCGGCGGCCAGAAGGAGGAGCGCGGTTCTTTTCATGCAGTATATAACAATAGGGAGGCCGTTTTATTGTATCGGGCAGCGAAAAAAGAAGGATGGCGTCCCACGGGGTGTGGGACGCCATCGGTGGTTTTCAGTCGACAGAGGCCGATCAGTTCTGCTGCTGGATTTCCTGCAGGCGTGCTTTGACGACCTTCAGCTCGTCGTACATCTCGAGGCGGGCGTAGACGCTCTCCAGAGCCGAGAGGCTGTTGAAGAGGTTGGGGCGCTGAGCGGCCTTGGTGCTGGCGGGCAGTGCGTCGAGGAAGGCGATGGCAGCCTTGAAGTACTGGACGGACTCGCCGAAGTAGGTGTTGCTCTCGGCGAGGAGCTTGTCGTAGAGACCACTCTCGTCGTCGGGGGGGACGGCGTTGGCGGCGTTGTGCTTGTCGACACCGCGGTTGTAGATCATCTTGCCCATGCCGAAGTTGGCTTCGAACTGGTTGGGGTTGATGGTGAGGGACTCACGGTACTTGGCCTCGGCGCCGTCATAATCCTCGGTGCTTTCGAGGATGGCGGCGGAGACGCTGAGGATCTGGGGGTAGATGTGGATGGAGTCCTTGGTGCGAGCGAGGGCGGCATCTATCATCTCCTTGCCTTTCTCGATGTTCTTGTTGAGCAGGTAGCCTTCGGCCATGAGGAGGTAGGCGTTGTAGTCCTCCTTGCGGTTCTTGAGGTAGCTGGAGGCGACCTTCATGGCGCCTTCGTTGTTGCCTTCTTCTTTATATATATTGAAGAGGGTGGTGTAGACGAAGTGCTTGTCGGTGCGCTTGCGGATGAGGTTGTTGAAGTAGGTCTTGGCCTTGTCGTTGTCCTTCATGGCGACGGCGCTGATGGCGGCGATGTACATGCTCTCGCCGGCGAACTTGCTATCGCCGGAGTTGTTGAACATCTCGATGGCCTTCTCGCAGAGCTGGAGGGCCTCGGAGTATTTGCGTTCGTTGTAGAGCTCGGTGGCGCGGGTGTAGTACTCGTTGCCTACATAGCGGAAGACGGAGTTGTTCTCGTTGGCGTATTCCGACTTGACATCGAGGCGTTTGCACTCGAGGGCGGCGGAGTAGGCCTGCTCGGCCCAGTCGGGTGCGAGGTTTTTGAATTTGGACTTGGGGTTGTTGGCCTCACCGCCGATACGGCTGTAGATGAGACCTTTGTAGCACCATGTCTTGGCGTCGTCCTTGGTGTCGTCGTGCAGGCAGGCTGCATCGATTTCGGCCTTGGCCTTGGCCAGGTAGTTCTTTTTGAGGTTCTGGATGGCGCTTTGCACGTTGCGGGACTGCGCCGAGGCGCCGGCGGTGATGGCCAGCAGAGCCAGAACGATGCTAATTTTTTTCAGTTTCATATCTTTGTGTTTTTATGGGTTTCTTACTCTTTTGTATCGGCAGGTTCGTTATTATTGCTTTCGGCGTCGATATTTTCGGTGTCGGTCTCGGCGGGGCGCTCTTCCTCGTCGTCGGTGGGGACCTTGGTGATGGAGGCGATGTAGTCCTTGCCGCGGAGGTCGATGAGCTTGACGCCCTGTGTGGCGCGTCCGAGGACGCGGAGGTCGGCGACCTTGAGGCGGATGGTGATGCCGGAGCGGTTGATGATCATGAGGTCGTGGTCGTCGGTGACGTTGGTGACGGCGACGAGGGAGCCAGTCTTTTCGGTGATCTGCATGGCTTTGACGCCTTTGCCGCCGCGGTGGAGAGTGGCGCGGTAGTCGGCCAGGGCGGAGCGCTTGCCGTAGCCGTGTTCGGTGACGACGAGGAGGTTCTCGTCCTCGCTGGGGAGGCAGAGCATGTCGATGACGCCGTCGTCGTCGCCGTCGAGTTCCATGCCTTTGACGCCGCTGGCGCCGCGGCCCATGGTGCGGAATTCCTTCTCGGGGCATATCATGACCTTGCCTTTCTTGGAGGCGATGAGCATGTAGCTCTCGCCGTCGGTGAGGCATGCGGTGAGGAGCTCGTCGCCTTCGCGGATGCCGATGGCGATGATGCCGTTCTGGCGGGGGCGGGAGTAGGCCTCGAGGGTGGTCTTCTTGACGATGCCGTTCTTGGTGCACATGACGATGTAGTGGTTTCCGACGTATTCGGCGTCGCTGAGTGTTTCGACGTTGACGTAGGCCTTCACTTTGTCGTCGGGCTCGATGTTGATGCAGTTGAGGATGGGGCGGCCTTTGGTGTTGCGCTCGCCCTCGGGGACTTCGAAGGCGCGCATCCAGTAGCAGCGTCCTTTCTCGGTGAAGAAGAGGAGGTAGTTGTGGTTGGTGCAGGTGAAGATGTGCTCGACGAAGTCTTCGCTGCGGACGGCGCTGCCCTTGGCGCCTACGCCGCCGCGTGACTGGGTGCGGTATTCGGTGAGGGGTGTGCGCTTGATGTAGCCTTTGTGGCTGATGGTGATGACGACCTGCTCGTCGGGGATGGTGTCCTCGATGCGGAAGCCGGCGGCGTCGTATTTGATGGTGGTGCGGCGGTCGTCGCCGTATTTTTCGCGGAGTTCGAGGAATTCCTGTTTGATGACCTGCATGAGGACGTTGTGGTCGCCGAGGATTTCGCGGCAGCGCTCGATGAAGCGCATCTTCTCGTCGTATTCGTCCTGGAGCTTCTGGTGCTGGAGGCCGGTGAGCTGTGCGAGGCGCATGTCGACGATGGCGCGTGACTGGATGTCGCTGAACTGGTAGCGGTCCATGAGGCCCTGACGGGCTTCGTCGGGGGTTTTGGAGTTGCGGATGAGGGCGACGATTTCGTCGATGATGTCGATGGCGCGGAGGAGGCCTTCGAGGATGTGTGCGCGTTTGGAGGCCTCGTCCATCTCGAACTGGGTGCGGCGTGTGACGACCTCTTCGCGGTGCTCGACGAAGTAGCCGATGAGCTCTTTGAGGTTGAGCAGGCGCGGGCGTCCGTGGACGAGTGCGATGTTGTTGACGGCGAAGCTGGACTGGAGTTCGGTGAACTGGAAGAGCTTGTTGAGGACGACGTTGGGGACGACGTCGTGGCGGAGGACGTAGACGACGCGGATGCCGTCCTTGTCGCTCTCGTCGCGGATGTCGGTGATGCCTTCGATTTTGCCTTCTTTGACGAGGTTGGCGGTTTTTTTGATCATCTCGCTCTTGTTGACGCCGTAGGGGACGGTGGTGGCGACGATGACGTTGCGGCCTTTGGAGTCTTCTTCGATGGCGGTGATGGCGCGGAGGATAATGCTGCCGCGGCCGGTGTTGTAGGCTTCGCGGACGCCGTTGTAGCCGTAGATGATGCCGCCGAGGGGGAAGTCGGGGGCTTTGATGAACTGCATGAGTTCGTCGATGGTGATGTCGCTCTCCCACTTGGAGGTTTCCTGTTTGAGGTGTCCGCGGTCGATGTAGGCCATGCAGCCGTCGAGGACCTCGCGGAGGTTGTGGGTGGGCATGTTGGTGGCCATGCCGACGGCGATGCCGTTGCTGCCGTTGACGAGGAGGTTGGGTATTTTGGCCGGGAGGACGCTGGGTTCTTCGCCCTCGTTGTCGTAGGTGGGCACCATGTCGACGGTGTTCTTGTCGATGTCGGCGACGAGTTCGTTGCTGATTTGCTTGAGGCGGGCCTCGGTGTAACGCATGGCAGCGGGGGAGTCGCCGTCGATGGAGCCGAAGTTGCCCTGGCCGTCGACGAGGGTGTAGCGCATGGACCAGTCCTGAGCCAGGCGCACGAGGGCGCCGTAGATGCTGGAGTCGCCGTGTGGGTGGTATTTACCCATCACAGCGCCGACGATGCGTGCGCTGTTCTTGGTGTGGGGATTGTAGAGGCTGCCGTTCTCGTTCATGGAGTAGAGGATGCGACGGTGGACGGGTTTGAAGCCGTCGCGCACGTCGGGCAGGGCTCTTGCCACGATGACGGACATGGCATAGTCGATATAAGCAGTTTTCATTGTCTGCTCAATATCGACGCGCATTATTTTTTCGTTGTCTGATACCATCAGTCGTATGATATTATATTATTGTATTCTAAATTTTTATGCCGACACTGTGCCAACATGTGAAAGTACAAAGATACGATTTTTTTTTCATCTGTGCATTTACGTGCCCCACTTTTTTCACTTTTCTTTCAACAACCCCACTGTTTTGCCATGGAGTAGCACAGCATACGATAATTGATAATTGAGAATTGATAATTGATAATTGATAATTATTTAAGGGGGTATTTGGGGGGAGTGGAGAGGGGGAGAGGGGGTAGAGAGGGGGTAGAGAGGACCCA